>CAVCAW010000001.1:0-7239 GCA_963600315.1 Bacteroidaceae bacterium
TATGACGGGCTTCGGGCTGAAGCTTTATGCTCTTTTGGTTTTTGCCGGGTTGCAAGAGTTTTTTTGTCATCAAGAAAGGTTACCATTAGTAGGTGTAGGTGACATGGCTTACTATGGACGGCTTCCTACGCATAGCTGTGCATGCCGGAGAGGAAGTAGTTGACTCCGAAGTAGGTCATGAGGACAGACAGGAACGCCAGGAGCATGTAGAGGTGGAGATGGGTAGGGGAGCGCAGCCATTTGATGTCGGCATGGAGGGGAATAGCGTAGATGAGCATGGTGATGAGTGCCCAGACTTCCTTGGAGTCCCAACCCCAGTAGCGACCCCAGCTGACGTTGGCCCAGACAGCCCCGATGAAGATGCCGATGACCAACAGAAAAACGGCGGGGTAGAGGAGGAAACGAGAAAGGGCTGCCAACTGTTCTTCGCGTTCGCTGTTGCCGCAGTGGTGGGCGATGAGACCTTCAATAGCCGTGAGTGCCATGATGCCTGTGAGGGCATAGGAGAACATGATGACCATGACGTGGATGGAGAGCAGGGGCGACTGCAGCACTGGCATGAGCTGGGTAATCTGCGGATTGCTGTCGGTAATCATGGCTACGAGTAGGGCAAAGGCGGCGAGCAGCGGACCGTAGTTGGCAATGACGCTGAAGCGGCGGCGCAGGCACAGCGTGAGCAGTAGCACAGCCCAAGCCATGAATTGCATTGTCTCGTAGCCATTGCTGAGTGGCATGTGGCCTGATATGATCCAACGCAGAATGAGCAGTGCTGTGGTATAGACTGTCATCAGGATGGTTAGTCCCAACGAGATGCGGCTTATGAGCTGCTGGTGTCGGGATGTGACGATAGAGGCAATGACTAGAAATAAAGCGCAGGTTAGCAGCACGATTGTTGGCCAGCGCTGCGACGAGACGCTGTTGTAGAATATCTCGGCAGTGATGGCGGCTTTGCCCGGTACATAGCCGGCGCCACGCAGATGCTGGTAGTCATAGATTTTCTTGGCCAACTCCATAGCCCGTGCCTCGTTGCCGCAGACTATGGCTTCGGCTAGGAAGTCCATGGACTTGCGCACGAAATACCACTCCTTAGAGGGTAGGGAACCGTGTTGGTTCTGTTCGCCTGGCGCAATCCAGTACATGTGGCCTGTGGAGTCCTTATAAGGAAACATACGCAGCATCTCACCGTTGTAGAGCATGCGTATGACATTGAATTTCTCGTCGGCTTCACGCAGACTCTTCAGTGCCTTCTTGTCGCCACCATGTTGCGACATGGTGTTGAGAGGCTTGTCGAGTTTGTACTCGTTGTATTCGTTCCAGAAGTCGGTAAGCGATGCCCATTTGTCGTCAATGCCGAGTATGCGCTGTACCTCAGGACTTTTCACTTCTATCATCTTCACCGTTTCCCAATAAGGCGCATCAAACACCCAACCGGCGAAGATCTCTTCGGCGGAAAGTCCGTGCCACGAGGCGCGTCCGCTCATCTTGGTGACGAAATCGTTAGCGACGGTGCTGATGGGGCAGATGCGTGTGTTGTAGAGCACACAGATGCGACTGAATTGCCCGTAGACATCTCGGCTGATTTTGATTTGTTCTTGCGCATTGGCGCTGAGGCTCATGGTCAGGAACAGTCCTATAACTAAGGCCTTGGCGGTTGTTGGCGAGATGGCCCGGCGATAGTAGGTTATCATGCGGGTGCGGTGGCTGAATAGGGTGAGCAAGATGGATACGAGGAGAAGGGCATAACCGGCATAGGTGATGCCTATGCCCCAGGGGTCGTAGCCCACACGCAGGAAGGTGCCTTGGAGGTCTTCGTCGTAGCCCGACTGCGTGAAACGATAGCCTCCGTAGGTGCCGATGTTGTTCATGGAAATCTCAATGTTGCCGTCGGGGGCATTGATGATGGAGGTATAGTCCATGGGAGCATCGGTACCGGGATAGTAGGTGACTTCGAATTTCAGCAATTTGATATTGAAATCCAGTTGACTGACCTTGCCGTCATCATGACTCATCATGTTTGTCGTCTCGCCTTTGCGCAGATGCACGATGCCGCTTTTTGACGTGAGCCACGAAGTGAAAGCCCCGAGCAGTATCACCACAAACGACAGGTGAATAAGCAACACCCGCCAATTGGTCATCATCTTGCGCTTGATGCAATAGATCATGCCGCCAATGGCCAGAACTGCCCACAGGACTACGAACCACACGGAGCGGTAGATGGCTGACCCTGCGAAGTCCGAACCGCGGAATTTCTCTACTATCGTGGCAACTATCATCACGGCGATGATGGCGACTGCCACCAAAAGGATTATTTTCTTGAGATGTTTCATTGATAACGGGTTGTTAATGTAGTCCTTGCTCTTTTTTTGACCAGGTCGTTGCTTCGTTAGTTTTGTGAGCGAGCTGAAGATTCAAAGTTCGCTCTTGACCAGTCAAAATCCATAGGAGCGCTGCCGCCCCTATGGATTTTTCAGACACGCGTAAGGCATGTATTGCCGCATCTATGTCTTCGTTTTGCAAAGATATGCATTTTTGCTTTGACAGCACGGCTTCAATGCCAGCTACTAGATTGAATCGACGAATTTAACGACCAGAGAGCGCTGTTCTTTAGTGAGTTTGCGGAAATTCTCCACAGCCCAGTGAGCATCGCTCTTGGCACCCTCGCTGCTGCACCCGTGCCACATGATGGCTTCGAGCGTGTTGCGGGCGCGGCAGTCGTGAAGGCGGTCTTCGTGGCCAGCGCAGAGGCTCATAAGCCCGCGCCCCCAGAGCGGAGCCGTCTTACACCACCCTGTGCGCAGGTCGTTCTTCATGAAGAGGCGATGTTGCACGAGGTCAGAGTAAGGCCAAATCTTCTGATGCGGATAGCGTACCATGCGACTGTCGGTAGCCGAGAAACGACCATAGGGATCGCGTATCTCGTCGTTGCCGGTGGTCCATGACGGACGGTGGCAGGCTGCACAACCAATCTGATTGAAGAGTCGCTTGCCCTCCTTGAAGTCATCGGTCTCAGTGTTTCGTGCGGCAGGAATGCCCACGCCACGGTGCCAAACCATGTAGTTCACGTAGTCGGCGTCTGACATCTCCACTGGCAAGTCGGTGGCATTGCCAAAGGTGATAATGTCTTTGGCTGGGTCGCCCGTCTTGTTCCATTCTGGATAGTATTCGTAGAACTTGCTCGTCACCTCAGGGTCGGCGGCGGCAAACTGCCAATATTCGGTAGGGATATAGTGTGAGCGGAGCTCAGGGCGTGTCACGTTTTGCACTTCCCAAAACGATGCGTCCGACATGACGCTGGCACGGTCGAGAGCGTAGTCAAACTTATATACTATGCCACCATTTTCGAGAGCCAATGAGCCATCGCTGTTTCTGACGAAGTCTTTGGCTGAGTTGTCCCAAAACTGCGGGTTGAGTGTTGAACGCTGACCTTCGAGGCGATATTGTGCCTTGACACTGTCGTCGGGAATGGCATCGATAAGTCCACTGCCGATGAAGCCAATAGTAGACTCCAGTCGCACTTTGGCCTTTGACATGGGCACCTCTTTGCCCCACTTGTCAATGAGCTTGCCGTAGATGCAGCCGTCTTCCAAAGTAACTTCGGGGTAGATAAGTGAATAGCTTTCGCCATCGGGGAACTTGTTGCCCCACTCGTCGGTGTAGTCCTTCCAGTCAATCTTGACCTTTGACTCGTCAAACTGTGGTTTGAAGGGTTCGGTAGAGCGTCCCATAGCCACCCAGCCAAACGACTGGACTACAATGTCGTTTTCGTCAGTAATCATGAGGATATAGCCATTGCCGAAAGTGTTGGAGTCATATTTGGTCTGACGTTTGCCGTGACCGTAGCCAATGTGGCAGTGGCGGCATGATGAACGCAGATAGAGAGGTCCCAGACCGCTGAAGGGTTTCTCTTTCTCTGTGAAAGGATTGTCGAAGTAGTATTCGCCGAGCGCAAAGGCCTGCGAGAGTCCCTGTTCCTCCACTGCTGGAGCAGGTTGTTGGAAAACCAATGAGGAAATGCTAGTCACCGTGCCCAATTTACCTCCAGTGTAGTAGTCTTCGCTCTTCTCAACCTGAATGCCAGGCTTGATGTCGATGATGTCGTCGATGCCTGTCGTGCTGTTATTGCTGTCGCTACATGCGCCCAATAGTAGTGGTGCTGCAGTCAGTGCAAGATAAAATAATCTTTTGTGCATTGCGTATTGTTAGAAAGCTTTAAAAGCCACACACTGCTTTCTGACGTCAGAGAGTAGTGTGTGGCTGTTTGGGGTTATATACTTGTTTCTGCGGATCTCTCTATATGATTAGACAGACTCCACGAAGTAGATGATGTCATTGCGCTGGTCTTTGGTAAGATTGCGGAACAACTCGATGCTATGGCGTGCATCGCTCTTACTGCTATAGCCGTGCCACATGATAGCCTCCATGGTGTTGCGTGCGCGACAGTCGTGCAGACGGTCTTCGGCACCAGTGCAGAGCTTCGACAAACCGCGACCCCAGAGCGGAGTGGTGCGGCACCAACCCGTGCGTATGTCGTTGACCATGTAGAGACGGTGTTGTACGAAGTCGCTGTAGGGCCATATCTTCTGGTGAGGGTAGCGCGGCATGTCGCTGTTGGTGAAGACCTTGTTGGGATCTTGGATGTTGTCGTCACCGGTGGTCCATGACGGACGATGACACTCGGCACAACCAATCTGCTTGAAGAGTGCCTTGCCGTTCTCGTAGCGCTCAGTGCCTACGTTGCGTGCGGCAGGTACAGCCAGACCGCGGTGCCAAATCATGAAGTTCTTATACTGCTCTTGCGTCATCTCGGGATCTAGGTCGGTAGCAGTGAGATAGTTGTAGATATTGTCAGCTACGTTGTCCGTGTGCCAGTTAGCATGCTTCTTGTCGGGGTCGATAGTGGCAATGTAGTCAGGAAATCCTGCCTGTACGTCGGCATCGTTCTTAGCGGTGTTGGCATATATTTTGCCATCGAGACTCAGATAGTGGTAGCGGCGGTCGGGACGTGTCACATTGGTGATGTTCCAGATGGCGTTGGCACCGGCAGCATCGAGCAGCGGGCCGCGACTCAAGGCGTAGGTGTAGCGCCATACGTAAGGAGTGCCGTCACCCTGCTTTGAGTTGGAGTAATATTTCACCCATGTGTTGGTGGATTGGTTCCAGAATGCCGGGTTGAGCGCATCGGTGCGATTGATGCTGTTGAAGTAGTTGCTCTCCTTTGCCCATTGAGCGGTGATGGAGTCTTCAGGGATAGCATCGGTAAGTCCCACACCATAGACGCCGATTGTAGACTCAAGGCGAATGCCGATTTCAGAAGCTACTTGGTCGTTTGGTATCACAACGTCCTGACCATTGCGCTTGACGGTAACAGGAGAGTAGTAGGCGGTTGCTGGAATGGTCACTTCGGGGTAGATGAGTTCATAGGTCTCGCCGTCGGCGAACTTGTTGCCCCACTCGTCGGTGGCATTCTTCCAATCAATCTTGATTTGCGACTCGTCAATCTGCGGCTTGAAAGGCTTTACGGCTGCCGTCTGTGGCATACCGGCTACGGAGTAGATGTAGTTGTTGGTCTGTTTGTCGTAGACAACGAGCAGGTAGCCGTTGCCCATCTGGTCTGCCTTATACTCGGTCTGGCGTTTGCCGTGTCCATAGTTGGGGTGGCAGTAGAGACAACCGCGGCGTACGTATACCGGTCCGAGTCCGTTGAATGCTCCATCAGTATTGGTGTTGTAGTCGCGCTCAAAGAGGGCTTCGCCAATCTGGAAAGCTTGTGTCATGCCTGCGCTCTCAACGGCGGGAGTAGGCTGCTGGTAGGCATAGGCGTTCTGGTATGTGGTGGTACCGAGGCGACCTCCAGCATAATATTCTTCGCTCTTCTCTGTCTGGGTGTTAGGCTTGATATCGATGATATTACCAATGCTGTTGTTGTCGTCGCTACAACTAGTCATGCCAAGTGCGAGACATGCAGCAAGCGGCAGATATTTGTAGATTTTCATGATGATTATGTGTTTACAGTCCGTTTTGCTTTTTATCCCCAAAAAGTTGGTAGAGCTTTTTACGGCTGCTACCAACTGCTTGTCGTGGTTTTAATCTTTGTGTGTGTTCAGTTTATTTCTTCCAGCTAATCTTCTTGAGTGAAGTAACCAACTTCTTGTTGTTGTCGGCCAAAGCGCGATAGGTTGGAATTACAGACTTGTTGACAAATTCCTCGTTAACAGTTTTGAAGTAGACATCGAGGTTGTCTTCGTATTTCTCAATTTCGGCATCAAGGTTGCTCAATGATTCGTCAAGACCATTAAGTGCTTCCATGGCGTCCTTGGCTGATTGGTCAGAGTAGTAGAGCACGAAAGGCTTCTTCATTGCATTAATCTTGTTCAGAGCGTTCTCCAAGTTTTTTACTACCTTGTCGGCGAAAGTCTTGAGACCCTCGATGTGCTGGCAAACGCCAATAAGTGATGTGGTGGTGGGGTTGCCAGTTACAGTCCAACCTCCATAGAGAGTGTGCTTGCACGACATGATGTTGTCATAGAAGTCTATGATAGAGTTGTAGGCGTGAGGTGATTCAATGTAGTTTACATCAGCACCAGTAGCAGGAGCGCCAATCTTGGAGTCGCGTACCTCACCGATGATGTCTTGAGCACCAGAAATAATCTGGCGTGTAGCCAAAGCGACAGAGGTGTAACTTGAGCCAGCCTTGCCTGCGTTGATGAATTCCTTACCGTAGTTCTTTGATTCAAACTCAGCATCATCGAGGAGAGTCTGTTCGTCGCTGGTCACTTCGCCACCCCATGCTGAAACGAGTTTCAGTGATGCAAGGTAGAGGTCCTGAGCGGCTGTCTGTGCGAACCAAACCTCATTAGCAGTCATGTCGGCAATCTTGCGAGAAGCTCCATTGCGGAAGATGAGGTATTCTACAGCGTGGAAACCTGTGAGGTTCTGGCCTGTAGCGATGGCCTCGGTCAGTATACCTGCATCTCTTTCGTTGGTAGCGGGATTATACTTTGCCAGATACCTATTGAACTGAGTCTGGTCAAACGGCCAAGTGTCGGTGTGAGGGTCGATGCCGAAATCACCTGCAGGACCAAAGAGGAATGCTTCTGACCACTCCCAGTCTTGGCGGGCAGCCTTCCAGTTGGCACCAGCTTCAGCTATGTCAGCATCAACACCTATGAGGTCGGGGGTCACGATTGAGTCGGGGGTCACGATTGAGTCGGGGGTCACGATTGAGTCGGGGTTCACGAT
>CAVCAW010000001.1:7249-9130 GCA_963600315.1 Bacteroidaceae bacterium
GGTTTTACTTGCCGTTCACCTTGCTCTTCAACTCGTTGAGTTCTTGAGTGAGTTTGTTGATGCGGTCAATCTGCTCTTGGTCAATCTGCTGAGCCTTCTTGAATCTCTTCTTAATCCATGTGGTGTTGTCGAAGAATCCGCAGTAGGTGATGCCCAAGGAAATGCTCGGTTCGTTGTTGTAGCCCGATGGCAAAAAGCGCTGGCTGTATTCGCCCTTCACAATTACCTGCTTGATAGGGGCGTAGTTCACACCGAAGCCGATACGTCTCACGTGGTCGTAGTCATAAGCCACCTTACTGTTGCCAGAGGCATAGCTGTTGTAGTCTTCATAGCGTCCGAAGACATAGAGGTCTTGCTTGTTTTTCAAGCTCTTTATCTGCGAGAAGATATTATAGCCTGCCTCGATGCCTACTGAGTAAGCATTGCTGGCGATAGGTGAGTGCTTTGATGGTGAACCATCCTGCTGCGTGTGTTTGGGGAACGAGTTCATGAAAGTGGTCATGCGCGAAGCATCGCTCAAGTGTGCATAGGTGGCATTGCCGCGTACTATCCAGTTCCAACGGTCGAGTTGGAATCCAAAGCTACCGATAGCCAACTCGCCGTGAACCTTGTCATAGGAAGCGGCAGCTTTCTTCTCCGTGTTTTTGAATGTGTAGCCATAGTATCCGCTGAGGCTCAGGCGCAGGCCAGGCACGGAGTAGTTGTCTATGCGCACAGCACCAGCATAAACGTTGGCGAGTTTATACTCATATGGGCTGTTGGAACCATAGTGTGCGAAGCAGTCATGACCGAAGCGTTCTGCATCGAGACCAGAGGTGAAGATAGCCTCATAGCGCCAGTCGCTCACGCGTCCCCAGAGCGAAAGACCAACCTGGTGCCAAGTGTTGGGCAATATTTTGGCTTCGCCTTCTGAACGATATACTGAGAAGAACTGGTTAGGCATGTGGTAGGCATTGATTTCGCCTACAGGCACGATGATTTCACCAGCCTTGATATTGAACTTGTTCTTCCAAAAAGCCTTGTTCAACCAGAACTGCTCGAGGCAAACCTCGCCACCGCGTTCCACTTCGGCTTCATATTCACCGCTCTCGTCGGCATCGATTTCTACAGCGCTTTCGGTGCCACCGTGCTCAAATTCAATCTCCATGCCCATGGTCCAGCCGTGACCGAAGTCGTAGCCCATGTTCAGTGTTACGTGTGGAAGGTCAAAGCGGCCGTGGCTGTCGTCGTTCTTGTATGTTTTGGGGTCACGGTAGCGGTTGAAGTGCTGGCTGTAGAAATTGCGTGTCATTACAGCTTCGCCATATCCCCCGATAGTGAAGCGAGGCTTGCTGTCAGCCTCAGCTGTAGTGCTATCAGTTGCGCTAGTTGTTGCGGCATTAGCAGGGACAATGCCAAGAGTCAATGCACTAGCCATGAGTAAAACAATAAGTTTTTTCATCTTTATCTGTTTTATTGCTGTTTTATTGATTTTGTAGTCTTGTTAACTCCTTGTGGTGCTTAACATGAAGAATTCTGCATACACTAATAATGTATATATATAATGTGTTTTGCGTATGCGCACAGTATCATCCTCAATTCGAGTGCAAAGGTACTGCCACTGTCAAACCTCCACAATACCTATTATTGCGTATTTTTCAGTTTCTGTGCCCTCGGTATACCTAATTCTAGTTAAAAGTAGGTAGCGTAGTAATGAATCTGCAAAAGAGTTGCCTAACTTTAATGAGGAAATAAAAGAATTGTCGGGTGAGCCAGCAACTTACAGAAGTAAAACAACGAATAACGAATAAAGGAACGCTTTTCGTAGCGTTCCTTTATTGTTGGGATACCCGGACTCGAACCAGGAAAGGCAGGACCAGAATCTGCAGTGTTACCATTACA
>CAVCAW010000002.1:0-27597 GCA_963600315.1 Bacteroidaceae bacterium
CCAACAAACTTGTTAGCTTTCGCACCGGTAATCGTGCCTAAGATAGCTGGATCATATGGCTGCTGCGAATAGAAGTTAATATCCTTCAGAGTGTCGATTTCTACACCAGCAACGCCCTTAAACTGAGCGATAGACTTATAGTTCTTGACTTTGCTGAGAATCTTTTCGCCCTTCTTGTCGCGGATCACTTCAGCCTTCACCATATCCTTTACATCCTCAAGCGGCATGTAGCCCTTCTTGTGAGACTTGATGACAGACACCACCAAGAGGTGAGAGCCGTTGTCGCAGCTATAAAGCGGTGAAATCTCGCCGTCCTCAGCCTCATCGAATATCCACTTCTTGGCATCATTGCTAATCCAGCGCATCATGTGGCGGTCGTTGCCGACCTGACTGAAGAACCTCATTGAGAAGAAGTCACCCGACTCGATTCCGTTGAGGGTCTGCACGGTGTAGCCGCTCTTTGCAGCATTCTTCTCCATTGCCTCAATGGTCTTGTTGTCAGCCACAAACTTGCTGAACTTGTTGTATACGGTGTTGGATGTCTCGTTGCTGTAGTTGAGCGGGCACTTTACGACAGCTGCGTTATATTTTGTCACCATGTGCTGACGGGCAGTAACCATAACAATGACATTGCCCTGAGAGAATTCAAAGTTGGAAACCTCGCCAACACTCATGGTTTGCACCTTATTCAAGAACGAGAGATTATCAGCGTCAACAGTGCCAGACTCATACATATTGCTCACGAGCCATGTAGAATCACCAGTCTGACCATATTTGGCTGCCATAGCCTTGAAGTCGGCACCACCCTGGATTGCCTTATAGATAGAGTCAGCACGACTGCGAATCTCATCGAGATCCTTGCCTGACACCTGAATCTGGCGCATCTGTACGGAGTCTGGAGCCTCGGTCTTGGCAACGAGTTTGATGAGGTTATACGTGTTGTCAGTAGGATTATAGTATGGAGCCTTGACGGAACCAATGCTCATAGAGTCAAGTTCAGCCTTGATGTCAGTAGGATATGCGTCAGCCGTACGTGGCATGTCAACATAGTTAACTGTAGACTGGCTGCGGCGTACCAAGCTGGCGATATCGGTAGTGGTAGCAATCTCCGAAGCGTATTCATTCATGTGCTTTACGAGTTCCTTACGGTCAGCATCGCTAGCTTTCACGGCTACTGCCACATACTTGATATCCTTAGAGGGAACATCCAGTTTGAAGTTCTCCTTAAGTTCCTCATACTTTGCCTTCAAGTCAGCATCGCTTACGCTCACCTCCTTGTCGTTGACTGTGGTGTAGGGAACACCTGCCAACAAAATAGTAGCACTACTTGATGTAGCATCGTATACCATCTTGCCCTCAACGGGGTTAGAGGTAAACGAAGCCTGAAGAAGGGTATTGTACTTTTGCTGGAGCAAGCTTTCCTTCAAAGTGCGCTCCACAAACTGCCAGTAGCCATAGAGTTTTTCGTATTGTTCTCTGTATTGCTCGGGAATCTGCGAAGAGCCAGACTGCATCTTCTTGTATTCGTCAAGGAAATTCTTGAGGGTAGTAACGTCAAAGCGACCTGTCTGCCTATTGACGAAGGGGGTCTGCGTGAGCAAGCCATTGGTACCTTCTGCCATGACGTTGCGAAGCTCATCGTCGGTCACAGTAAGACCGAGTTTTTCAGCTTCAGCCTCAATGAGTTTGTAGCTCACATAGCTCTGCCATACTTGTTCTTTGAGAGCGGCGTCTTCGTCATCTGTAAAACTCGTTTTGCCTTGTGTAAACGACATGTAGGCTTTGTAGGCTTCCAACAGTTCGGAGTATTCCTGCGACTTAAACTTCTCACCGTTGATTACGCCTATCACGCCGCTGTTTTGGTTTCTCTGTGCTTCAGTGGCGCGAAAGAACTCCTCTGTGATAAACGCCAAGAGTGCGACACCGATAATGGTAATAAGCAACTTGCCTTTGCTTCTGATTTTTTGAATTGCTGCCATTATTATATTTTGTTTTTGTTTTTATTCTGTTTCACGGGCATCAAGAGTGTATTTACGCCTTCAGTTTCAGGCAAACACAATGACGCACCTTATTTTTCGAGCTCCAAAATTAGAAAAAAGATTGCACATACACTTGTTTTGCGGATACTTTTTAGCTAAAACACGCCCAAAAGGATATCCGCCTTAGGCAGAGACGGCTATTTGAAATGGCCACCAGGTGGTCGTTGCGGGTCTGGTTTGTCAGAGGCTCTTGTAGGAACTCGTGGAGTTATGACCGTAGTGGGCTGCGGAATTTCGTTTTGTTCAGCCGCCTTCACGGTGTCGTTTTCATCGGCTGCAGCATCGGGCATAGGGAACACGGCTTTCGTGTTGCTGATGAAGTATTTCCGCATTTGCTCGTCTGAACGGAAACTCATGCCTTGCACTTCCTCGTTAGGAGTCTTCAGATGAGAATAGACATTGGAGTAGAATTCATGGCGCTCCATATCCCAAAAGAGTCGCTGCGAATTGAACCGCGTACCGTCTTGATTCCACAATCTCACCCGGCCTCGCAGTTCCCACAGGTTTTGGTTATACCAGTAGGCAGTATCGGCAGTTATGTACATTTCGACGTGATACTTCTGATTGAATTTTTCTAGCAATATGCCCTTAGGGAAACTATGACGAGGGGGATTTGTCTGGTCATACACGCGCCATTCCTCTGCTACCACCTTGTAGCGTATGCGCCCCGAGTCTGAGATCAGTTTGCTTACTCCATAGCTAGTCAGTACGCTCAGCGAGTCGCGCTGACGCACAGCAGGTGCCACTGGAGCTTTGGCGTTACCGCACGAAGCGAAAATCACGGAGGCAACACACAGCGGCATTGCACACAAAAGGCTTCTCATGCCATAGATCCGCATAGTGCCCTATTCGAATTTCCACTTACTGAACCACGTAGCATTAAACGACAGTCCAATGCACAGACGCAGATAGTCTTCCTTGAGCCCTTTGAGGTCTTGCGAGGCAGCGTGTTCCCACTGTGCTGATATATTAATCATCGAGCGGGTGGTGTATTTGTTGACTATTGGCAAGGCTACTCCGGCACTAACCAGCAGATATTCTGCACCGTCTCTACCATTGCCAACCTTTGTGTAGGGCGATGAATACGACGCTCCTGCACGGTAGGCTATATGGTCTTTGGTCTTATATCCGCGAGGATTGGGGACGTACTGCGCTCCCACTGTCACCTTGTGGCGATTGCGCAGATATCCTTTGCCCACTGCATAGGTTGTTGATGTTGCTGTGTTGCGCAACCAAGGGAAACGGCATTTCTCCCAGAACTCAATGGAATAGTCGGCACCAACAATCCAGCGATTTTCATGGTTCCACACCAAGCCCATTGCCACCTTGTCGGGCAAGGCAAAGGCATTGCCCACACGCATAGTGTCGGGAGTTGTCGATACATTTGTACCCGACTGCGTGTTGATAAACTCGGCTCTTTGGTTAATATTGAAACCCAAACCGTAGGTCACGCCAAGGGTTACCTTATTCTTCTTGTCTATACGTTGTTCGTACTGTACACCGAAATCAATGGTGGGTGCATTTATCGTTGCTTTATAGTTACGAGTGAGTGACTGCACATTATTGTCGCTATAACTTACCGACGATGAATGTTGATAGTCTCCCCAAATGTAATTTACGTTCGCACCGACCGACAGGGGCGCAATAGGTTTATATCCTACACCAGCATAAATCTGACGGAAGCCGCCATCGCCATAGTATGTACTACTGGCAGTCTTTGAGCCGTAGCCATCGATGTCATCGAGGCTGTTAGTGGTACTGAAGTTGTAGCCCACATACGAGAATGGGCGCAGTCCAAACGAAAAACCCAGATTTGGGGCAAGTCTGAAACCTGCTGCGATATAGTCCAACGACGAGTTTTGGGCATTGATAGTCTTCCCACCCGACTTGAGTGTACAGTTCTGCAGCGATATGCCGATATCAAACACCAAGGTCTGTGAGCAGAGTTCCGAATAGGCTGCCGGATTCTGACGGTTCAGAGACAAGCTGTCGTGCATACCAAGAGCCAGTCCAGCCATACCCTTATTGAACCCCATAGACTCATCGGCCAGCGTTCCCCAGCCATAACGTGAGAATGGGGAGTTGCTACCGCTTGTCTGTCCGGTGGCGGTACACAGCGACAAGCACACAGCCGACAGCGTCAGCACCAATTTAGATATTGTCTTCATTATATTGCAAGATGAAGTCGAGGCCACGAAGTACCAGGTGAGCATCATAGACCGACACGTCGGCCAGCAAATCTTTAAAGCAGTCCGCATCGCCGCCCGTAAGTACAACTTTTACAAGCCCAAACTTGTTGTTTAAATAATGTATATAACCTTTTATTTCGAACTCAACGCCCTTGAGCACTCCAGCCCTCATGGCCGTTTCGGTGTCGTAGCCCAAATCAGGGGACACGCCCTTTGTATCGACCAGCGGCAAACGCGCAGTGTGTTCATGCATAGAGCAGAAACGCATCAGCAAGCCCGGAGCAATATTGCCACCCAGATAGCAACCATCTTTAGTAAGCATGTCGTAGGTCACGCAACTGCCCACATCCACCACAAGTACATTTTCGCCCGGCAGCATCTTCTGCGCTCCCGCCACGGCCGCTATTCTGTCGGTGCCGAGACTTTGGGGCGTCTTATAGCAATTTACAAACGGCAGACGCGACTGCGCTCCTAGCAACACGAGGTCAGCGGGAAGTCTCCGCAAGGTGTCCACCAATATTGGCGGCAGGTCTACCGTTGCCGAGACTATACACCGTTTGCACTCGCTGGCGAGTTGGCTATTGCCCACAAAAGACGCGACATGGCCAATATCCATGCGTTGCCATTTCAACATCTCACCGCCTTCAAAGAAAGCCACCTTGGCGAAGCTGTTGCCTATGTCAACTATTAGATTCACTCGCAGACTGCTGTTTTAACGGAAGTTTTTGGACGTGCAAAATTAAGCAAAACTTGTCGCTCCGTGCATCACATGTACGGCTTTTTGCATTTTTTTACAATCTCGCAAGTCAACGTGGCAAAACGTGCCACCCTATACTTCTGCAACTCAATCACCCGTTCACGCCGTCCACAACACGACCTTGCTGTATAACAGCCTGCAGTTGTATAGCAGAATCATAGATACACACGTCGGCATCCTTGCCAGGCTCAATAGTACCCTTACGGTCGAGCACGCCCATTATGCGCGCCGGAGTTTCAGACGACATGCGCACAGCATCTTCCAGTGGAATACCTGCTTGTTCAACACAGGTGCGCACGAGACGATCCATCGTAGCTATACTACCTGCCAGCGCCGAGCGGTCAGCGAGTTTGCACACACCATCCTCCAGTATCACGCGCGGATCAAAGGCCGTATCGCTGTCGCTTGCGCTGCAAGCCAGAGCATCAGTAATAAGAGCAGTACGTTCCACTCCCTTCACCATGTATATCATTCTCAGTATTGTGGGAGGCACGTGTATGCCGTCAGCAATCATCTCCACCGTCATTTCAGGGAACGTGTAGACACTCTCCACCGTACCCTCATGCTTAAACTCCCTGACATTATGAAAACCTGTCATGGCGTTATAGAAATGAGTAGCGTGACGGAAGCCGCAATCCCACGCACGCTTCACATCTACATATTCTGCCTTGGTGTGAGCAATGGCGGCCAAAATGCCGTGCTCCGTACAATATTTACCAAATTCTGTAGTGCCAGGCAGTTCGGGAGCCTCGTCCCAACGCTTCAGCGCTGTGGTGTTATTGATTATATCTTCATAGTCCGCAGGGATAGGCGGAGTTATATATTCAGGGATTTGAGCTCCTGCCTTTGCGGGGTTAAAATACGGACCTTCGAGGTGCAAACCGAGCACAGGCGAGAATGGTTCAGCCATGAGTTTCTCGCAAGTAGCCAAAGCCTCTTTTATCATCTGCACCGACGACGACGAAAGTGTTGGGTAGATAGAAGTCGTACCATGCTTGGCATGGGCTGCTATCGCAGTTCTGAAAGCGTCTTCCGTACCTTCCATAAAGTCACGACCTCCACCGCCATGAATGTGCAATTCCACTCCACCAGGCACCACGTTGTGTCCCTTGGCATCAACGGTCTGGGCACCGGCTATTTCAACCGGACCACCGGCCACCTCGGCAATCTTGCCGTCTTTGACTACTACGGTGGCGTCTTTCACCCATCCTTGGGGAGTAAGCACACGACCACCGACAATTTTCATTATCTGTGACTCCATTGCTGTTTATTGTTTTAAAACCATTTACAAAAATACGGTCTTTCGGCGAAACGGCAAAATATATCAGTCGCTTTCTGACTACCACCACGCCCAAGCACCAGTTTTGGAATCGGCAAAGCACGCATTTTGCAGTTTTTTTATGCAACCACACAGACAGCTGCAGCAACATTCTTTTATTATTCAAATATTCCGAAGTTTTACAAAAATGCAGAATCAAGATAGTTTTTATTGGGTTTTAGCATACCACCACAATGCTTATACGTATATTTGCCGTTAAAGATTGAAACCAGGACAGATCTCCACACCCGCTAGGCAACACACAATAAAAAACATACAGAACTGAACACATGATTTCCAAACTACAAAGCATTGCAGCCGCAGCCCTCGTGGCATGCAGTCTCACCACTCAAGCACAGACTTCGGCGACAGCCAAGATTAATCTCAAAACATACACCCCATTCGAGCTGGGCGAGCTAAAGCCCGAAGGGTGGCTCAAGGAATGGGCGCAAAAGGCAGCTCAGGGCATGACCAAAAAGATAGGAATCGACTACACCGAATTCGCACGGGGATGGAGCGACCCTACGCAAGGCGGATGGTGGCACTACGAGCAGACAGCCTACTACACCGACGGCTTCATGCGCCTAGGATTCCTACTCGACGACACTCTGCTCATCAACCGCAGCCGCCGCGTAATGGAGGCGGTAGTTGCACGTCAGAAACCTAACGGCTACATACATTCCAACACCAAGAGCTACGTTGACAATTGGGGCAAAGTCAATGCCGACTACGGGCTCTACTGGAGCGAAGGTGTCTTCTGCCGGGCAGCCATAGCCTACTACACTGCCACTCACGACCAGCGCGTACTCAACATGCTCAAGAAGGTCTATGCCGACTTTCCCCTCTTTGCATTTGACACAAAGCAGAACAAGCCCTTCAACGGCAACGACCTCGACAACATGCGAAAACTTGCCGGCCTGGAAAATATGTTTGAACTCTCGCGTCTCACCGGCGACATGAGTTTCGCCAACCGTGCACTTCAAGTTCTCAAGAACTACGAGCCCGCCTACATCGAAACATGGGCGCGCCAGAAAAACTTCCTGCGCACCGCCATCTGCCATGGCGTGAGCTACAACGAGCCGGCCAAGCTGCCTGCCATCGGCTACATCTGGAACAACAACCCCGAGTACCTCGCCGCATCTGTCAACGCATTCGAGTTCATACAAGACAACTCCGTGCTGCCCAACGGAGTCAACTCGTCCAACGAATACCTCCACGGCATCGGAGCCTTCGAGGCTGCCGAGAGCTGCGACATCACCGACTTCATGTGGTCTAACATCTGGCTAGCGCGAGCCACCGGCGACTCCCGCTACGGCGACCGCATAGAGCGCGATGCATTTAATGCGCTGCCGGGTGCCGTCAACCCCTCGTTCACACTCTGCGTCTACACCCAGGCGCCCAACCGCATACCAGGCTTCCATCTGCGCATTCGGGATGACGGAGCCTACTACAAGGAGATGCACTGGCCCACATGCTGCCCAGCCAACATCAACCGTGCCTTGCCCAACTACATTATGAATATGGCTATGGTCAACGGCGAGGGCGAAATACTCTGGCTCACCTACGGCCCGGCTCACCTCCAGACGCGCGACGGACGACTCGATATCAAATGCGAGACCGAATACCCCTTCCGCGACAAGCTGACCTTCACGCTCAACCAGATACCCCAAGAACAAGTTCTGCGTATGCGTATACCGGAGTGGTGCGACAATCCCACACTCACCATCAACGGAAAAACCGTCAACCCGCAAATAGAGGATGGCTACTTTGTGCTACGCGGCAAATGGAAAGCTGGGGACACATTCGAGCTCACATTCCCTATGAAGCCCCAGCTCGTCAAGGGCAATGAGAAGCTTCCTTTCTTCCAAGGCAAAAAGGCTCCATCGTGGGGCATCATGGCAAAAAACCACGGTACCGAAGTACTCGACGGCTTCAAGCCACAGGGACGCTGCGCATGGGTCACCTACGGACCGTTACTCTGCGCAATGTCCATGCAGCAGTCCAACCGCGACGGCTTCGACCTCAACGAAGAGCTCTGGAGCGAATTTCGCTATGCCCTCACACCGCAGAGCCTCGAGGACTGCACTGTCCAAACCTCTGCCGTCAAGCACCCATTCATGTGGCAGTACAGCAATGCTCCCATCACTATCCATGCCAAGGCCAGCCTCATTGACTGGAACCCCGACAAGGGCGACGCCACCATGCCGCTCACACCGCCCGCCACACTCCAGCAGGACGTTAGCGTCAAACTCATACCCTACGGCTTCCTCGCCTACCGAATGTCCATGTTCCCACTCGTTGGCGAAAACTGAAGCAAGGTTCGCAACAAAATCACTCTATGCCCAAGCATTCCTTGAATTGCATTTGCGACAATTCGCTTTGGCAATTACAGGCTATTGAGCGGATTGGAGAGTCTTAACCGCTACACCACGCGGGCAATCGGGCCACAAACGTTAATTGAAGCGCAAAAAAAGCGGGGCAACACGGCTATCATGACATAGCCTTGTTGCCCCGCCCTATGGTATCTCGTCGGTCTCAAACCCGACGTGTCCATTCTCTGCGACCACAGCAGACTGCTGTTATTTCACTTCAATCTGCAGTTGAGTCTTCTTCTCATCTTCTTTGGTCAGTTTGGGCATGGTGATGGAGAGCACACCATTCTCTACCTTAGCGGTGATTTTCTCTTTGACCACGTTCTCGGGGAGAGCATAGGTCTGTTGGTAGTTGGAGTAGCTGAACTCACGGCGAATGTAGTGTTCCTTTTTGTTTTCGTCCTTGTGCTCAAACTTGTTTTCGATCGCAACTTCGAGGTTTCCGTCATAATTAACGTTGATGCGGCAATACTCTTTCTTGATGCCCGGCACAGCCACTTCCATAACGAAGGCCTTTTCATCTTCCTTAACGTTGATAGCGGGCTCAGTAGCCTTTACCTTTGCAGGCGTCCAATCGTTGTTAAAAAACTCGTCAAGCACTGTTGGAAACCAACCGCTAGTTCTCATTACTGGTAACATAATAACCTCCTATTTTTAATTGTTGTTTTTAATTTATTCTGGCCTTAAGTCCTTTGTTGCTTTCGGCTTTCACTATTACATATCGCACACAGTGTGCCAGCATGAACTACAATGCCAAAATGGCAAACCAACAATAAATATAGAGTCTCAAAATGTGCCAATATGGCAATTTTTAGAGCGAAACGCTCTCTATGCGCAACTTAACGATGCCAGCCGGCACATGCACGTCTACCACATCGCCCGCTTTCTTGCCCACCAAGGCCTGACCAATGGGCGACTTGATAGAAATTTTTCCCTCGCGGAGGTTTGTCTCGTGGGGGCTGACGATGAGATAGGTTGTCGCCATATTGTTACCGAGGTTGGTTATCTTCACGCGGCTAAGCAGACCTACCACATCTGCATGCAAGCGTGTACGGTCGAGCACGCGGGCATTCTCCAGCACTCGCCGTTTGAAGCGTATACGACCAAGTATGCGGCCTTGTTCGCGCTTGGCAGCATGATATTCAAAATTCTCGCTGAGATCTCCCTTGTCACGCGCTTCGGCAATGGCGTCGCGCGCCGCCGGCAATTCCACCTTTTCCAAGTGTTCCAGTTCGGCCACCAGTTCGTCGTAGCCTTCCTGTGACATATATTCCATGTGTATTTTTATTACAAGTAATCAGTATCTTATTTTTCTGCCATTCACAATATTGATGCCTCGAAATGGGACAGATGACCTGACGCCCGAGAGAGAGAAGTATGAGTGGGGTTGCTGGTTCACAGAGAACGGAGCAACCACTCCGGCGAGATCATCAATGCGCCAAGGGTAAATCTGGCTTGTCACAGCATCAGTGTTAGGTGACTGCAGGTAGCCATCGGGCACCTGGCTATCGATGACTCTATTACTGAAGAGCCCTGTTAGGCTCCGAAGGTTTGGTGTGGTGACGTATAACGGAGCGAAAGCCCGCACCAACACACCGTCCATCACTGCCGTGATGTTGTCGTACAGGCTGATGGCATGACCGTCGTTACTGGTGTTTTCCACTGCGGTATTGACAATAGTAAGAGTACCATCGTCACAGCCCTGTATGATGCCGAGACCGTTGCTCAGAATGGTTGAAGACTCAATCGTGGCTTGTGCCTTCTCATAAACAGAAAGTCCGCCGCATTCGTTGCGGTTTTCCCAACGTATTCCTGAAATACGGGTATCACCATCACCCATACAATTCATCTCGCAATTAACCAAAGCACCGCCACGCTGTTTGTCGGTTACCGTTAGGTTACCATAGTTGAACACGGTCATCACACTGTTAGCCATAAGATTGTAGCCATTTAGATCGAGCGTGATGTCACAGTCCTCGCCTATCATGACAACTTCGTCTACTGCGGGCAGATCATCAAGTAGCACAAGATGTATGGCTTCGTCTGCAGGTGTCGACGCAACGGCGTACTTTAATGAGGAATACAGACGTTCTTCCTCCTCGCAGTATATTACAGGGTCTTTGTCCTGAGACATCGGAACGAAATCAAAAATACAAGCATGACTATTGTCATAGCCCATAAGATTGTCAAGGGCGAAATAGCCGTTGCTATTGCCACCCCAACCCCAGTTGACATGATAGCAACCGTCATCAGCATAGCCGTCTATCACAAAAGCGTGGCCGCCCTCGTCGCCAAGTCCCATGTATATGAGGGGGTGCTCTCTGTCGAGCTGTTCCTTCATATCTGCCACCCAAGTGGAATAACCGTCTTCGCCATTCTCTGTGTAGTCCGAAAGACTCCGAGTCTCTCCCCTGTAATCAAAGTGGCGGGTCATCACATTATCGCGAAATGGGGATAAGGTTTCTTTCGTGCCATAGTCCACTCTGAGAGCAGCACCGACATCTGCCATCAGACGGCTCACAGCATCCTTTTCACGTTCTGAGGCCTGAGAAGTATACTGCATGGGCATATCTGTCCAAGCATAGCCGTGGGTAAGGTCATGCGCAGATACATATGCCCCTTGATTGGAACGATATGCAGCAGTGGTACCGTAACCATAGCTGGGATACTGGTAATAGCGCATCACTATGGCGTATGCTGTCGGAACGCACCCCGTCAGACAGTTTCTTTGATCTATCATAGGACACTGTAGGTTGTAAGGCTCACACTGGTTCCACTCTGCTGTCTCCATCAGCACCACAGGGCGGGAGTCTCCACTGGCCATAACCCACTGACTTTTAGTCTCAGATGTAGAAGCAACCCCTAAATCACGGAGCCTGTTGATATGCCTGCCGACAGCATCGAGCCAAGCCTCCATACAGCATGGCAACTGGTCACCCAATGTATTGTCGTGCGAATATGCAAGCACTGGAGCTACACGGTCGTCACCTGCAATTACGGCAAAACCGCAATCTGCTTCAAAGATGTAGTAGGCTGGCTTATCGGCGGTGTCACGCCCTGCCGGCGACATATACTTGCGTGAACGGCACATACCGTCGCAAGCATCGCCCAATATGCGCTGGGCCACCTGTGCTGCCCTGTCTTCGGAAATAAAATCCGCCACTATAGTCTGCGGTATCATAACCACAGCAAACGCCGCTACAATAAGAACACGTTTCATAGTATTGCCATATTTTTTTATTTTCAGATTGTAAAGATACGGCTTTTGCCTTGAACGGCAATGCTTCAGCGTGACAATTTGCAACAACAGAATGCGGACCAGACGGGTCTCTGCCACCAATTTGGCGGATTATAGTTTAACAAAGATTCGTTTACGATACATCGCCCAGCCCACCAAACCGCAAAAAGCCACATTGAGCGTGGCAAAGACAAAGTCCCCTAATTCATTGCCGAACAGAGGCACAAGACCACGCCAGAAAATAACACCCCAAAGGTCCTGCTCACCACCATTAACATTAAACTTTATCAATTCGAGTGGCCACAAGATACCCTCGCTTAACAGATAGAGAAACAACGGATTTGCGCCGAACACACGAAATGCACTGGCAAACCCTCTGCCCTTTCCTCTAATGTCAATATAATACATAAGAAGGCCAAGCAACAAAGCACCCACTCCGCAGGTAATCATTACGAAAGAAGGAGACCATATTTTCTTGCTAATCGGACACACAAGTCCTAAAAGATAGCCGACTATGAGCAAGAAAGCACCTGTCAACAACACAAAAAGGAGCCTTCGATCTGCATTGGAGCCATCCCCTCGACCGGCAAACAAAACACTGCCTACCCAAAAACCAAGCATCACATGGGCAATTCCAGGCAGAGTGCTCAACACCCCCTCTGGGTCTATGCCCCCATCATTACACATGTGGTTAACACCAAGCACGCCACGATCCACTACACCGAGAACATTCACGACTGAACGTTCGAAACCATTGCCGGCAAGCAGAATAATCCAGTAGGCAACCAATATTGCCACTATGACAACAGGGAAACGCCTGTGGCTGACATAGAGCGAGAACAAGGCACAGACACCGTAACAAAGGCCGAGGCGCACCAACACTCCCGACAACCGCAGATGCTCCAGATTGTTGCAGGCATGCCACAACCGCTCAAGGAACGGCACGGAGGGGTCTGCATAGCAAAAGTCGAAAAGACTTCTGCCAAACCAGTCAAACAACCAACACACTACTATTATGCCCAAGGTGCGACCGGCAATCTTGCGAAACACTTTGTGCGAGGGGGCAAAACCGTATTTGTCTAACGACAGAAATGTCGTTATCCCCATGATAAACATAAAGAGCGGAAACGCCATGTCGGCCAGAGTTAGTCCTATCCAAGGGGCATGATAGAGCGGGGCGTAGTGATAGCCCGAACACGTATTAAAGACTATCATGCCAACGATGGTAATGCCACGCATCACATCGAGTGCGAGTATTCTGTTCATTTTCTTGTTTTTTTGATTACGGTCGCCCATTGGAGCGGCATCTGTTTTTCACTGTCGGTGGTTTCCAAAGCCCGGCAAACCGACAAGGCTCGGCAAAAACGAAAGAGCCGAGAACATGACTACTGCCCACAGGCCGCTGTGTCAAGCTCTCGGCTCCCGAAATATGTCAGCTCAATGTTGAGCTGTTAACAACAGGTTTACTTATTCTTGCGATACTTGGTATCACCATTAGCCATAATGAGAGGTTTCCACTTGGCAACCAACTCGCGTGCAATGGCCACACCGTCACCCTGAGGTGTAGAGGGGAATTCACCGATGCAGTCCTTCCACCACTTTTCCTCAAAGTCAGTGATGGTCTTCTGCACGGCTTTCTCCTCCTTCTCACCAAACTCTTTGCCTTCAACAATGGCTTTGTTTACGGCTGCGAAGAAGAACTTGTATCTCTGGGCGTAGAACGTGCCGACAAGGCCATTCCACTCACGGCTGGCATAGTCGTTGAGCAACGAGGCCTTTTCACCCCATGTAGTGAGGAGGTTGCGGGCGTTCTGCTCATAGTATTTGATTTCGAGGGAATCTGTACCGCCCTTAGCGCGCGCTTCTTCAATCCACTTACCAACGAGGAAGGTGTTTTGAGTAGCGCAGAGGCGGTCAACGTCTTCCATGAGCGACAGCATGAGGCGTTCCTTTTCCTGCATGGTATTGAAATCACCTTTCTTGTAGGCCTGCTTGTAGCCTGAGAATATGGCGAACGAGTAGTTGCCCAGCAATTGACGTGTGAAGTTCACCACATCAAGCTGATAGTTCTGCGCCGTGCTTTTGCCCTTTAGAAGCAGTTCTATGGCATCGAGGAGGTCCTTGTTGTCGTACTTGACACCCACGTTGCGGTAGTAAGTGCGGAATTTGTTTTCGCTCTCGCCCCACTTGTCAGACATAAATGGGCGGACGTTAATCTGCGGGCACTGTCCCGGGTGGTCAGCTTCGGTATACACTGTCTGGGAGAGCAGACGCCATGCAGCGCGAATATTCTCATCCTTGACACCTGAGCGCTCATCGGCCACGTGCTCAATCCACTTGGTCACATCATTGGTTTGGTCAATCTCCCAAGCCTTCTCGAAGATGTACTCATACATGAAGGTATTGCAGTCGAAGCCCTCGAGCGTAGAACCTATGCCAGAGAAGTTGGAACCACCATTCTTGAAGGTATTCTCTATGCGCTTGTTGACCTCAGCGAGGTTACCGCTCAACGAGGTGTTGCCACCAAAGTTGCCAAGGTAGCACCAGATGTAAGGCACACCATAGTACTTGTCGGTCTTCTTCCATATCTCAGTGTTCTCACAATAGTAGTCAAGCAGCAAGGAGCGGTCCTTGGGATAAGAGGTGATATATTTGCGGATACGTGCGCACGAGTCGCCAGGTTCGCCAGGAGCAGCAGCGTCACCATCCTTATTCTCGCGAACTCCCCAGTCTTTCCACTCGTTGTAGAACAGCCATGTCATCTGCAGCCACACTGCCTTGGGGTCTACTTTTTTAAGATTTTCGTAGGTGTGCTTACCCTGCAAAGCGAGGTAGTCAGACTTGTACGAAGGCGGCTCAAGCTCGTTGAAGAGGTCGAGTCCATAGATATGGTCAGTACCATAGGCTTTGATTTCCTCCTCCATGAAGAGCTTCTGAATCTGCGGATAGAGCTTGTCTTGAGGATCGAGGTAAGAGCAAGCATATTCATCAGAGTAGCCCGACCACGATGCTATTTTCGTAATCTTGGCATCAGGATAATACTTGGTCAATTCCTCGGGCACGTGACCTGCGAATGCCGGCAGCACAGGGCGCATATTGAACTCGCGCTCGCGCTTCACAATCAGCTTCTGCAATTCCTCCTGGTCATTGAGCCACGACATGGGCACAGCGTCAAGAGCACCCTCTTGGCCGGGCCAGCGGTCGATGTTCATCATGCGGTGCCAAGGCAGATGGGCGGGACCAGTGAAATAGGAGCGCACCTCTTGGTCAGAGAGCCCCATCTTCATCCACACCTTGCGCCAAATGGCCTCCTGACCAGTGATGGCGAGCGGCAAGTTGACTCCGTTGAGAGCCATCCAGTCGATGAGGTGTTCCCAGTCCTTCCAGTTCCACCAAGGCATGGTGTAGCCGAAGGTGCAATAGTTTAGGAAGAAACGGTTCTTCACACGGGCATTGATGGTGACGGGCTCACTGATGGGCACGATGGCCTTGGGGGCATCAAACTTCTCGTCCACAAACCATGAAACCACCGTGTTGCAGTAGTATTTGAGGTAGTAGTTCAGACCTACAGCCATGGAGTTGGCATTGTTACCAGCAACGATGAGTTTGCCGTTTTCCGTCGACAGTTGGAAATAGTCGCCGGTCTTCTTGGCTGGAAGTTTTTTGCCCTCAATCTGAGAAGACAAGTTTGGCAACAATCGACCTACCAGACCATTGAAGGCTGTGAGGTCATCTGCCATAACTCCCATTGTGAGCACAAGGCTCAAAGCAATAGCAAAAATTCTTTTCATTTTGTGTTGTGAAATGTTTTTTGTTGTGAATAAATATAATGTTCTCGTCTGATTTCCGTCACTTTTTAACGGAACACAAAATTATATAAAAATAATTATCCGCAAGGAATTATGCAGTCAAAATCACATAATAGCACACCTATACCCCCGATATGCAGGAAAATAATGAATAAACAGCATAAAAGTCAGAGATTATTCGCACGCAAATGCCGGCAACAGCACCCCGACACACAGCAACATTCACTTTTGCCGACGCCATGCCACATTTTGAGACTGGTCATCGGTGTCAAACAATTTAATTTCGCTACATTTGCGGCATAAACAATATCGGCAGACCCCAATGAACACACCGCATTTATCACTACTGCTTTCGATTGGTTTCTTCACGCTCCAATCCTTGTCGGCTGCAGCCCAGACCAGATTTGACCTGGGCGGCAAACCACGCATCGAGTCGGCGACACCCTCCGATCGGAGCAACGGCTCAACTGAATACACCGAAGCTGAGCAAAACCGCTACCTGGCGCTGGTGAGCAAGGGCTATAGCCAGCTGCTCACCGACTCGCTGCGCTTGGCAGAACTGACATTTAAGGAGGCGACAGACTTCCTGCCGTCTCACCCGTCCAATGCCGAGATTTTCTACCAACTGGGGCAGATTTCTGAGCGGCGTGGCAACTACCACACCTCTTCAGACTACTACCGCAAGTCCATACGTATCAACGAGAACCTGGCCAAGTCCTACGAACGCCGCGGCATCGTCAATCTGGTCCTCAAAGACTATAGCACAGCATTGGGGTGCTTCTCGTCATTCTTAAAACTCAAGCCCGCCAACCCACAAGTGCTCTTCTACATGGGCTACGCCTACCAGCAGCAGGGCAAACTGGACAATGCGATGGCAAAATACCAACAAGTCTTAGATCAGGAACCAATGCACGCATCAGCCAACACCGCCGTGGCGGTGATAGAGGCTGGCAAAGGTCACCACGATGCAGCCATCGAGATAATGGACAAACTCATCACCCACAACCCCAAGTCGGCATCGCTCTACGAAATGAGGGGAACCTTCGAGATGGAATCGGGCAAAAACCAAATGGCGCTCTATGACTTCAACAAGTCTATCGAACTGCTCCCCAACAACCCCACGGCATATCTCAACCGAGCTGTGCTTCACGGACGCTCCGGACAGAAGACCTTGGCAGAAGAAGACATCACCAAAGCCCAAGAGCTGGGAGCAGATGAAACCTCCGTCGAAAGAGCGCGCACAAGCATAGCCCGACGCAAACAAAAAGTCACTAAAACCCCATAGTCATGCTACAATCCAAAGACCTCGAACAACTGCAGACACAGGGCATCTCCCCATGTCAACTTGAAGAAGAGCTACAAGCCTTCCGCCAAGGATTTCCATTCCTAAAACTAGCTGGAGCAGCCAAGCCCGGCAATGGTATAACCGTGTTTGATGACAGCGAAATTGACTCTCTCTGCCAAGCTTGGGACGACTACGCCAACGGCAAGCACAAGATTGTGAAATTCGTGCCAGCCAGCGGAGCTGCCTCGCGCATGTTCAAGAACTTGTTCGCCTTTGTCGGTGCAGACCACGACGAACCAACTACCGACTTTGAGAAAACTTTTTTCGCCCACATCGATAGTTTCGCTTTCCACGACCAGCTCGACGCAACCTGCCAACAACTTTATGGTACCAATATCAGCGGTCTCATCGCTGTAAAGCGCCATAAGGAGGTCGTCAAAGCCCTGCTTCACACCAGCGGAATGAACTATGGTCAGATGCCCAAGGGACTGCTCAAGTTTCACTCCTACGAGAATGGAGCGCGCACGCCCGTAGAGGAACACCTCGTAGAGGGCGCCCTCTATGCCAAGGACTACACGGGGACAGCACACTTGCACTTCACCGTATCCGCCGACAGCCAAGACCAGTTTGAAGACCTGCTGAAAGCGAAGCTGCCACAAGCCGAAACCTCGCTCCATACCAAATTCGAAATAACGATGTCGCAGCAGAAACCATCGACCGACACCGTCGCCGTAACACTCGACAACGAAATTTTCAGAACTGCCGATGGGCTGATGCTTTTTCGCCCAGGGGGTCATGGTTCGCTAATAGAAAATCTCTCAGACATTGATGCCGACATAGTTTTTATCAAGAATATCGACAACGTAGTGCCCGATAGGCTCAAGGCCGACACCGTGCGCTACAAGAAGTTGATTGCCGGTTACCTGACCGTTCTCCAACAAAAAACATTCAACTATCTCCACCAGCTCGATGCAGCCAAGCCCTCAGCCGTTTTGCTCGATGAAATCAAACAATTCTTGGAACACCACTTCTGCATCAAGGGACTTTCAGCCACAGCCGACCAACTCCGATGCAAGCTCAATCGCCCCATGAGGGTATGCGCCATGGTCAAGAACGTAGGAGAGCCGGGCGGAGGTCCCTTCTTAGCCTACAATCCCGATGGAACCGCCTCTTTGCAGATTCTTGAAAGCAATCAGATAGACATGAGCGATGCCGCATCAGCCGAAATGTTCAACAATGGCACCCACTTCAATCCTGTGGACATTGTGTGTGCCTTCAAGGGATATGACGGCAAGCCGTTCGACCTCAAGCAATACGTCGACAAGTCTACAGGATTCATCTCGCACAAGTCCAAAGACGGACGCGAACTCAAGGCTCTTGAGCGTCCGGGACTGTGGAATGGGGCAATGAGCGATTGGCTCACTGCATTCGTAGACGTGCCGCTCACCACATTCAATCCAGTCAAGACCATCAACGACCTACTGCGCCCCGAGCACCAATAGCGCCGCCTTCCTTATGCCTAAGATTTTATTGAGTCGACCATTGCGTTTCCGCCGAAATATTCGTCAGTTTCGGGGAAAACAGAGTTGCGTTTCGCCCGAAACGCAACCCCGTTTCCGCCGAAATGCTGGAGTTTGCTCAACTCAATTGGGCTGAAGCAGGTTATTGAATCGCTGCCGAAACAATCAGAAAAGCCCGAAGCTCTGCGAGTGTTGCAAAGCTCCGGGCTTGTGTCAATATTGTGTTGGGATTTGCCGTTCAGCGGAGGTTGAAGTCTACCGACTTGCGCTGATAAGGAACACCGCAGGGGTTTTTCTTAAGTCGGGCATCGAGGCGAGGACCTTGCGCCACTGCTTGACGGGCATTGTGCGTATATATTCGCTTTCACCGCAAGTAATGCCTGCCGCTACGCACAATCGTGTGTCGGGTCGACAAGCGGAGAGAATGGTTTCTATCATCTGATGGTTGCGATAGGGGGTCTCTATGAACAGTTGAGTCTGACGCAAAGTTGCGGAGGTCGTCTCCATGTGTTTGAGAGCCGTTTGGCGCTCGTGGGCGCCGATAGGCAGATAGCCGTGGAAGGCGAAGTTCTGACCGTTGAAACCGCTTGCCATCAGCGACATTATGATTGACGACGGCCCGACCAGGGGAACTACCTTCATTCCTTCGCTCTGGGCAATAGCCACCACGTCGGCACCAGGGTCAGCCACAGCGGGACAGCCTGCCTCTGAGATTACGCCTACGTCTTCGCCATGGCGCAATGGCTCCAAATAGCGGCTGAAGAGGGCGCGGTCAGCGTGCTTGCCCATGGGGTAGAACTCTAATTGGTCTATGTCGATGGTCTTGTCAACCTGCCGCAGAAAACGGCGTGCCGTCCGCACTTCCTCCACGATGAAATGGCGAATTTTCATGATTACATCGTGGTTATAGGAAGGCAATACTTGTTCTATGGGTGTAGTTCCCAAGGTGACGGGTATGAGATAGAGTGCAGCCATCTACTTCAGGTTGTCAAGAAAGAAGTTGGTGATTCTGGTGAAGAGGTGCTGACGCGTATTGGCGCCATAGATACTGTGATTGCGGTTGGTGTAGAGCTGCATCTCAAATTGCTTGTCAGCCTGCACCAATGCCTCAGCATACTCATAGGTGTTGCGCACGTGGACATTGTCGTCAGCCAGTCCGTGGCAGACGAGCAGTTTGCCGTGGAGTTTGGGAATGCGGGCGATGCAGTCGTCGTCATAGCCAGGATTCTCCTGTGGGGTGCGCATGTAGCGCTCGGTGTAGACCGTGTCGTAGAAGCGCCAACTGGTGGGCGGAGCCACTGCCACTCCACACTTAAACACGCCCCTACCCTCACTCATACTCATGAGAGTGTTGAATCCGCCGAAGCTCCATCCCCAAATGGCGATATTGTCCTTGTCAACATAAGGCTGCGAACCGAGCCATATAGCCGTCTCCACTTGGTCGTGAGACTCGAGTTGACCAAGATGGAGGTAGGTGCATTTCTCGAAGTCAGCGCCACGACCACCCGTACCACGTCCATCGACTGTGACGCAGATGAAACCTTGGCTGCAAAGGTAGGTCTCATAGGAGCCGCCTGCACCGTTGGAACCTGTATTCCATGAGTCTTGTACCGACTGCGAGCCGGGGCCTGAATACTGGTGCATGATGACAGGATACTTCTTGTTGGGGTCGAAGTCTGCCGGCTTCATCATCCAACCATACAATTCCACGCCGTCTGCAGTCTTGAAGGTAAACATTTCCTTGATGGGCATGTTGTATTTGGCGACGCGCTCACGCAGTTTGGCATTGTCGATGAGGGTCCTGAGGACCTTGCCATTATTGTCGCGCAAGGTGGTGACCTGAGGTGTGGTCATATTGGAATATACGTTGATGAAATACTTCATCGAAGTGCTGAACGTGGCAGAGTTGCTGCCCGTCTCAGAGGAGAGCTTGCGGGTCTTGCCCTTGAGGTCGGTAGCAAAAACGGCGGTACGCGTAGCGTTGCCGTCCTTGGCGCTATAGTAGAATGTTTGACTCTTTGGGTCGTAGCCATAGAAATCGCCCACCTCACATGGCTGATTGGTTATCTGCTTGAGCAATTGACCCGTGGTGGAATACCAGTAGAGCTGGCGCTGTCCGGAACGGTCGCTCTGAACCACAAAGTTGTTGCCAAAGAACTTCAACTGCTGATAGGCGTCCTCCTTCACGTAGCGCTCGTCGCTCTCTGTGAATATCTGTTTGCACACGGTGGAACGCACGTCGCCCATATAGATATTCATGTTGCTCTGGTGGCGGTTGAGCGTCACGATGGCGAGTTGATCGGGGGTGTCAGTGAACTTTATACGTGGCACATAGCCATCGCTATCGAGCGGCAGTGCCATGCGGCGGGTCACGTGACTCTTGATGTCGTAGGAAAGCACCGACACTTCGGAGTTGCGCTGTCCGGCTATGGGATACTTGTAGCTATAGTCATGGGGATATTCGGTGTTTTCTTTGTGCTCAGGGGCGAGTCCTTTGAACATCTGCATCTCATAGAGTGGCACACGGCTCTCGTCAAAACGCACCCAAGCAAGCATCTTGCTGTCAGCACTGAAATCAAACGCACGACTATAGGAGAATTCCTCCTCATTGACCCAGTCGGGTATACCGTTGAGAATCTGGTTGAATTTGCCATCGGTGGTTATCTGACTCTCGCTATTGTTGAACAGAAGTTTCACCAAGAACAAGTTGTTGTCGCGCACAAAAGCCACCATGCTGCCGTCGGGCGAGAAGAGAGGCTCCTGTTGAAGTCCGTTTTTGGAGAGTGGTTCGAGGGTTTTGTTGTCTACAGAGTAGATATAGTATTGGGCCTTCTTGGAGTGGCGGTAGATTTGTTCTGTCTTGGTTTGTATCAATATGCGTTTCTCGTCAGGAGACATGATGTAGCCGTCAAGTCCCTGCAGTTCTGCCCCGCGGGCTTGGGTCAGGTCGCAGACCACTCCGGTCTCCTCGCCCGTGCGGAATGAATAGCGCACAATTCGTTTGCGGTCAGGGCTTATGCGCGCAAAGCTCTCGCCGTCGGCCAAGGGACGCACACCATAAAGTTGGTCGGCATAGAACACTCCGCCAACAGCTGATTTCAGGTCAATGTTTATACCTGCCACCGTAGGCAGGCCTGTTGCGATTAAAGACATTATCGCCATAAAAAATTTTTTCATATCGTTTCGTTGTATTATAGACTTTTGATTGACGGCAAGGTCACGGTTGTCACGGCATCAATGCCCTATTCCTCAAAAAAGGTTACATTCTCCGGCTTCCATTTGTCCTTGGGAGTCTGTTCTCCCTTGGGGTACCCAATGACAATCGTGCAGAAGGGTGTCAGGTGTTCGGGTAAGGAGAGCAAGTTGGAGATTGCATCGCAGCGCGCTTGGTCGGGATAGGTGCCGGTCCACACAGCGCCCAAGCCCATGGCGTGGGCCTGGAGGAGTATGTTCTCCGTAGCCGCCGACACGTCTTGTGTCCAAAACATGCGCACGATATCTTCTTTTTCGTTATTCATATTTCCGCACACCACGATGGCAAGGGGAGCCTCAGCAGCCATTCGGGCATTGGGCGTAACCTCTGCTATCTTGTTGAGCGTAGCACGATCCTTTATGACCACGAAATGCCACGGCTGTGTGTTGACGGCCGTGGGAGCCGCCATGCCTGCATGTAAGAGTCGCTGTATCTTGGTGTCTTCTATCGGTTTGTCGAGATAGGACCTCACCGATGTGCGTGTCATTATGTTATTGTAGACTGCACTATCTGCGTCGACAGTAGTCTGACTATCTTTGCTATCGCCAGTTACTGCCAGTCTGACTGACACCGCTACCAGCGCAACAGCCAGCACCACATTCAAAAATACTGAAGGTTTCATCACTATGATTATTTATTTTGAGTTTTGACTGAATTTCAACAAAGTACCCATTGGGCAGACAAAGCGGCAATAGGGACGGGTCACCACAAACGACAATGCCACAAAGACAAGGGCAATAGCTATGGCCACCCACGATGCCGACTGGAACACAAAAGCTGAAAATGGTTCGTAGTCAATCCACTGGCTCCACACCCCACTCCATATCAAGAGCATCAACAGCGCCCACAACACCTGGCGGAATAATTCCAGGCGATGCAGCATTTGAGGTTTTATGACCATTTTGCGTTTCACGGCCTTGCCTGCCAACTGCTGCAACGACCCCAGGGGGCACATAAAGGTGCAATAGTAAGATTTCCTGCCAAGCAGCGGATAGATGAAGGCTGTCAACAACATCACTGCACCAATCACAGAGACTGCGGCAATGCCTTGAGCCGCCCAGCCTATCAGCGAGGAATGCGACAAAAATGCACCACACCAAAAGCCAAGCACCACCACGTTGAGCACCATCTGGCAAAGCAAATAGCGGCGGTTCTTCACAAACAGCGGCAAGATGGCTGCCATAATCACCACGATGAGTCCGGCAATATTCTTCGGAGAAACATCAAACCCTTTCTTGTGGTCCTTGGCGGATTGCTCCAACGCATAACTTAGCCCGTGCTCCATGTTTCCCATGATTGCCCGCGAAGAGTAAGTTGCCCCCGAAACAGCGTCGACCTGCATAGCCCGAGCCTCATCAAGGGTTTTGCCTTTCCACTCCTCAAGTAACACCGCTGCCATTTCGAAGAAACTACCGGTCTCTGCATTATCCAATGCCTTGACATCCACTATGGTGTCGCCCTTGACGGATATCTCTAGTGGTACCTTGCCCGCATAGCCACGAATGTCGGCAGCCAGTTTGGAAGTGTTGATGACCTGAGTGCCATCGGGAAGAGTACGCAAGGTGTCATTGTTGACCACGTTTGTAGTTTCGGTCTTAGCCTTGAAGCTATGGCCAAACAATTCGCCATACTCTATGATGGCAAGAGAAGAAACTATCAGCAAGCACACGAGGAGGGCTATCACTTGCTGCACTTTGTCTATACTTTTCACTGATTTTTTCCTATATATGTTAACATTTTGCCTCTGCGGCATATTTTCATTCAACTGCAAAATTACATATATCATCTGCAACGACAAGCAGTTAGTCGGTCCTTTTTTCGACTTCCTCTCGCCTCCTTATTTATAGAGACAAACGTAGGAACAAAAAAAAAAGGCTGTCGAAAGAAACTCTTGTCTCCTTCGACAGCCTTTATTGTGAATTTGTCTTGTCGTTATGCTTCGTCTTCCTTGTTGGCGGCAACCAGCTCATCTTGAACATTAGTCGGCACAAGCTCATAGCTGGCAAACTTCATTGTGAAGCTGGCGCGGCTGCCAGTTATGGAACTCAACGACGTAGAGTAGTTGGCCATCTCAGCCAACGGCACTTTGGCAGACAAGCGCTGTATTGCTCCCTCCGACGACATGCCCATTATGAGTCCGCGACGACCTTGGAGGTCACTCATCACATCACCCATATAGTCGGCTGGCACAAGAATTTCAACGTCATAGACAGGTTCCAAGATTTTGGGACCGGCCTCGCGGAATGCCTGACTGAAAGCGTTGCGCGCAGCAAGCATGAAGCTGATTTCATTGGAGTCTACCGGGTGCATCTTGCCATCATAGACGATGACGCGCACGTCGCGAGCATAAGACCCTGTGAGCGGACCACGCTCCATTCGCTCTAGCACGCCCTTAAGGATTGCCGGCATGAAGCGGGTGTCAATCGCACCACCCACAACGGAGTTTATAAACACAAGCTTGCCGCCCCAGTCAAGGTCAACAACCTCTGTGCTGCGGGGAGTGATGCGGAATTCCTGACCACCGAAACGGTAGATGCTCGGAGCCGACATGCCCTCCGTATAAGGTTCTATAATCATGTGCACCTCACCAAACTGGCCAGCACCACCCGATTGTTTCTTGTGGCGGTAATCAGCGCGAGCAGCCTTGGTAATGGTTTCGCGGTAGGGTATACGCTGTGGTGCCATCTCTACCTGAATCTTGTCGAGGTTTTCAAGACGCCATTTCAACGTGCGCAGATGAAACTCTCCTTGTCCTTTCACTAGAGTCTGGCGCAATTCCTTACTCTGCTCTACTACCCACGTGGGGTCTTCCTGAACCATGCGGTAGATGGCTGCCATCATCTTCTCATTGTCGCTCTCAATGACTGGACGGATAGCACGTATGTATTTAGGATTAGGGAATTTGATGAAGTCAAACTTGTTATCGCTATTCTTGTCGTTAAGGGTGTCACCCGTCTTCACTTCCTTGAGTTTCACGGCACAACCGATATCACCAGCCTCCAATTTGTCGACTTTGAAGCGCTGCGCACCAGCACAGGCAAACAGTTGTCCAAGGCGTTCCTTGCTACCTCGGTTGGCATTAGTAAGGTCCATGCCCTCTGCCACCGTGCCACTCATAACCTTGAAGTACTGCACCTCACCGATATGCGGTTCCACTGCGGTCTTGAAGAAGAACAGGCTCACGGGACCACTGGAATCTGGTGTGACCGACTCACCAGCGGTATTCTCCACCGGGGGCATTTCGTCTACAAATGGCACCACATTGCCAAGGAACTCCATCATGCGGTTAACGCCCATATCTTTGCCGGCACAAACGAGGAACACAGGGAATATGCCTCGTGCCACAAGTCCCTTGCGTATACCCTCACGCATCTCATCTTCGGTCAACTCCTCGCTTTCAAAGAATTTCTCCATGAGGTTCTCGTCATGCTCAGCCGCAGCCTCCACAAGAGCCTTGTGCATCTCAAACGCCTTGTGCATCTCACTCTCAGGAATATTCTCTATGACAGGTTTTCCACCATCGGGTCCCCAAGAATATTTCTTCATCACGAGCACATCAATGAATGAGTTAAACTCTGGACCCTGATTGAGCGGATACTGAACAGGGATAACCTTGGAGCCAAACGTGGAGCGCAACTGATCCATGACAATGTCATAATCAAAGCGCTCGTCGTCCAACTGATTGAGCAGGAAGATGACAGGCTTGTTGAGTTTCTCCGTGTAGCGGAAATGGTTCTGTGTGCCCACCTCCACACCACCTTGGCCAAGCATGATGACCGTAGTGTCGGTTACGTTGAGAGCCGTGAGGGCAGCTCCGCAAAAGTCGTCAGAACCAGGGCAGTCTATGAAGTTCAGCTTCTTACCATTATATTCTGTATGGAAAACCGTGGAAAACACGCTGTAGCCATACTCTTGTTCTACTGGAAAATAATCACTGGCAGTGTTTTTAGCCGTTATGCGACCGCGACGGTTGATAATGCCGCTTTCGTATAATAACGACTCGGTGAGGGTTGTCTTGCCTACACCGTCATTGCCCATGAGTGCAATATTCTTAATTTCTTTTGTCTTGTAGGTTTTCATTTCTATTATGATTAAAGTGAGTTTCTGCCCACAAATATATGCAAACTTTCTCTTACTTCGCCTTGTTTAGGTAGCAAATAATGTTTTTTAAGTCATCTGGACTTGTTTTTTTTTGCCATTACCGTTACTTTTGTTTCAAAATTGAATTTTCGTGAATAATAAGCAAGGGCTATATATCCATATTCCTTTTTGCAAGAGCAGATGCATATATTGTGATTTTTTCTCCACGACATTTGACAGTGGGGCACAAGACGATTTTATCTCAGCGCTGAGCTGCGAGGCCACCGCCCGTCAGCACAACTTGGTTTCTACAAAAATGGACTCCATATATATAGGTGGCGGCACGCCGTCAGTTCTCAGCGAGCAGAACATTCGCCGGCTGTTCGGCATTGTACACCGGCTGTTCAGCACCAGTCACGAAGCCGAAGTGACCATAGAGGTCAACCCCAATGATGTGCGTCCAAGTTTGGTCGCTGCGCTAAGGGAGAGCGGCGTCAACCGCATTAGCATGGGCATTCAGTCGTTCAACGACAACATACTGCGCTTCCTGCATCGGCGTCACAATTCTCAAGAAGCGTTAAGAGCTGTTGACACGGTCATCAACGGCGGCATCGACAACATCAGCATAGATTTAATCTACGGACTGCCGGAACAAACTCTCAGCGACTGGAACAACGACCTCCAGACTGCATTTAGTTTGCCCGTCAGCCATCTCTCCGCCTACTCACTTATGTTTGAGGAGGGAACACGGCTGACGCAGATGCGCAACGAGGGAACCATATGTGAAGCCGACGAAGAGCTAAGTTTGGAGATGTTCAAACAGCTGATGCACAAGGCTAGGGAGCATGGGTTCCTGCATTACGAGATTTCCAACTTCTCTCTGCCTGACAAACAGGCTCGCCACAACACTGGCTACTGGAACGGCATGCACTATTTGGGGCTAGGTCCTGGTGCTCACTCCTACGACGGCATCAGCCGTCAACACAACATCGGTGACCTCAAGGCTTACATCAAGCATTTCTCGAACGAGCACGCCGACCATACCGACAGAACAAGTAGCTGTGGCAACACAGAGGGCAACGAAACAGATAGAACAGACGACCTCGCAAACATAACAGGCTGCCATAACCACAAGACGGACTACTATAACAACATAGCAGAAGAAGAGATTCTTACCACCACACAAAAGAAGGAGGAGATGTTGCTAACATCTCTTCGCACCGCACAAGGGCTCTGCCTTTCGGACTTTGCGCAACAATTCGGGCAAGAATCGCTCTACGGAGTGTTGCAACGTGCAGTTCCGTTCATCAACGATGGAGACTTGATGCTGACACGAGGAGAAAACGCAAGTTTTGCTGACAGCGACAACCCTGTGCGTCAACATGCCGGTGTGCCCAACTCTTTCCTCGCCCTTTCAAGCAAAGGAATCTTCGTGTCAGACTACATTATTTCCTCGCTTTTTGAATAATCTGTCGCACAAGGATATTGGCGAAATGCCTGGCAGCTTTGTTATCATTCTCGCAGCTTCATTGCTTACCTTACAACACGTTTGCTTATGTAGTGCACCGGATACCACGAAATAAGGAATGAAACTGCCGTCACCGTAACCAATACAACTGCCACGTCGACGGGGTCAACCAACACCGGATAGGCATCAACGACAAACGCACCGACCTTGTCGCCCAGCTTGAGTATGCCGAATTGTTGCTGCACCAAACATAGTATCAACCCCAACAC
>CAVCAW010000002.1:27607-49911 GCA_963600315.1 Bacteroidaceae bacterium
CCCCAACACAATGCCCAGCAAAGTTCCGGCAAGACTTATCAAGCGTCCCTCAAACAAGAAGATGCTGCGAATCTGTCGGTCAGTAGCACCCATGCCCCTCAGAGTTTTCACGTCTTCTTTCTTGTCGATGATGAGCATGCTTAGCGAGCCTATGATGTTGAAGCAGGCTATAAACAGTATGAACACCAAGAAGATATATGCCACGTATTTCTCCACTTTCATAATGCGAAATATGTCTTCTTGCTGTTCGTAGCGGTCGATAGTTCTGAAGCGTTCGTTCAGTGTTGACTGTATTATGTCCTTGGCCTCAGCGACGGTGTAGCCATCGGCAACCTTTATCTCCAGGGCCGACATACATCCATCTTTGTCAAACATGCGCTGCGCGAAACCCAGTGAGCAAAGCACATAGCCTTGGTCATATTTCTTCTGCCCTACCGAAAAGACCACCCCGGTAGAATTAAGTTCGTCCATATTGAAGCTTTCGTCGGGCGCAGCCAGATTCACTCTGGCGCCTTTGGCTGGCGTATATATGCGCAGGGGGTCAATAAAATGGGAATCCATTCCCAACGCTATTGCCAGCCTCATACCCGGCACGCCATATTCGAGAACATCGGCGTGGAGTTTGAAGCTGCCTTGGCCATAAAGAATGTCGGCGATGTTGGTTGAGTTTATGAAATTGTCATCAACGCCCTTCAGCGTAATCATGGCTTGTTGCCCATTGTACATAGCCAAAGCTTTGTCCTCCAGAGTGGCAGAGATGGCCTTGACACACGGCAGTGACTTGATGCGGTCCAGCTTGATTTCGTCTTCGCCAAAAGTCTTGCCACCAGCAGGCACCACTTTGAGTTCAGGGTCGAGAGCAGTGAACAGCGATGCTACCAGCGAGTGGAAACCGTTGAATACCGACAGCGTACAAACCAGAGCCATCGTAGCCACTGCCACTCCCAACACTGACACTGCGGAAATGACATTTATAGCGTGATGGCTCTTCTTTGCTAACAGGTATCTGCGGGCTATATAGAACGGAAACGACATTCAGACGAAAGATTCAGAATAGGGGGCAAGCCCCTCTTGCACTCTATTTCTTAAGCAGCTCGTCAATATGACTCATATACTCTATCGTGTTGTCCACAAAGAAGCGCAGTTCGGGGATAATCCTAAGTTGATAGCGCAGACGCTTGCCAAGGTCATAGCGCACTGTGCGCAAGTTGGTCATTACGTTCTTCACTATCTCTTCGCCCCTCTCCGACGGAAAAACGCTGAGATACACATTACAATAGCTAAGATCGGGCGACACGCGGCAACCGCTCACTGTGACCATCACACCGTGCATGGCTTTGGTCTGAAGCAGGAACATCTCGCCCAGCTCCTTCTGTATGAGGCGCGCAATCTTGAGTTGTCTTGTAGAATCCATGGTTTACTTAATTTTCTGGTGAATGGAATTATGCGTAGCCTCTTGTCAGCACACCTTGCCGCCAGGCTTCACCTCCGACACAGTGGTGGTCAGGCTTATATTGCCGTCCCAGTTCTCTGCACTCAGAATCATGCCTTCGCTGACCAGACCATTCTTGAATTCGCGGGGTGCAAGATTTGCCACAAACAGCACTTGTTTGCCCACTAGTTCCTCGGGAGCATACCATTTGGCGATACCGCTGACGATGGTGCGGTTGCGCAGTCCGTCGGCAATGGTAAACTTGAGCAGTTTGTTCATCTTGGGCACACGCTCGCAAGCCAGCACCGTGCCTACACGAATGTCAACTTTTTGGAAGTCCTCAAACGTGATATTTTCCTTCACGGGCGCACACTTATACTCAGCCTCCTTGTTGGCCTTCATCGTGTTCTGCAGTTTCTCGGTCTGCGCCTGAATGACCTCGTCTTCAACCTTGCTGAACAACAGTGAAGGTTTAGGCAGCTTCTTGCCTGCGGGCAGCAAGTCTGACGAGCCTAACTGCTCCCAGCTGAAGCTCTCCATCGCCGTCATTTCGCGCAGCTTCTTGCTGCTGAAGGGCAAGAAGGGCTCAAAGGCTATAGCCAGATTGGCAGTAAGCTGCAGCGATATGTATATGATAGTTTTCACTCTCTCGGGGTCAGTCTTGACCACTTTCCATGGTTCGCTGTCGGCTATATATTTATTGCCTATACGGGCCAGGTTCATTGCCTCTTTCTGGGCATCGCGGAACTTGAAGTTCTCGAGCAGTTCCTCGAGTTTCTCCTTCACTCCGGCAAATTCTTCGAGAGTCTCCTTGTCGAAAGCCGTCAGCTCGCCACACTCAGGCACCACTCCGTCATAGTATTTCTGAGTGAGTTGCAGCGCACGGTTCACAAAGTTGCCATAGACCGCCACCAGCTCGTTGTTGCAGCGCGCCTGATAGTCAGCCCACGTAAAGTCATTATCCCTAGTTTCGGGCGCATTGGCTGTCAGCACATAGCGCAACTCGTCCTGGCGACCGGGTATCTCCTTGAGATATTCGTGGAGCCACACTGCATAGTTCTTCGACGTGGAAATCTTGTTGCCCTCAAGGTTGAGAAATTCGTTGCTCGGCACATTGTCGGGCAATATGTAGTCGCCGTGGGCTTTGAGCATCGAGGGGAACACGATGCAGTGGAACACGATGTTGTCCTTGCCTATGAAATGCACAAGACGTGTCTCGGAGTCTTTCCACCACGTTTCCCACGAACCAAGTTCGGGATGGGCATCACACAGCTCCTTGGTATTTGAGATATAGCCGATGGGGGCATCAAACCACACATAGAGAACCTTGTTGTCAGCACCCTCCACGGGCACGGGGATACCCCAATCAAGGTCACGCGTAACGGCGCGAGGGCGCAAGCCACTGTCGAGCCAGCTCTTGCACTGCCCGTAGACATTAGGGCGCCACTCCCTGTGATCCTTCAGAATCCATTGCTCCAGCCACTCTTGGTATTGGTCGAGTGGCAGATACCAGTGTTTCGTGGCCTTGCGCACCAATGGGTTGCCCGTCTCGGCGTTATAGGGGTTTATCAGCTCTTCGGGCGAAAGGGTCGCACCACACTTCTCACACTGGTCGCCATAGGCATCGGCTGCATGGCAGCGTGGGCACTCGCCACGTATGTTGCGGTCAGTCAGGAAGCGGTTGGTCTGGTCGTCGTAGAACTGTTCAGACACTTTCTCCACAAACTTGCCCTCATCATAAAGTTTCCTAAAGAAGTCGCTTGCCAACTTGTGGTGTATGTCGCTAGTAGTGCGACCGTAGACATCAAAGGAGATTCCAAACTCTTCAAAAGAATCTTTTATCAACTTGTGATAGCGGTCTACCACCTGCTGTACGCTTATGCCCTCCTTGCGGGCGCGTATGGTCACGGGCACACCGTGTTCATCGCTTCCGCCAATGAAGAGCACAGGGCGGCCCTTGAGGCGCAGATAGCGCACATAAATGTCGGCGGGAACATAGACTCCTGCCAAATGTCCGATATGCACGGGACCATTGGCGTAGGGCAACGCCGACGTCACCGTGGTTCTTTTGAATTGTTTGTCCATTGAAAAAAATATGTGTGAAAATGTTTTGTATAGTGCAAAATTACTAAAAGCATTTCATTTCTCAAACGCAGAGCCTGCGAAATAAGATTTCTGCCCCCGTGGTGCGTCAGTGCTTCTTGACCAGGTTCCACAATTCGCGCACCCATAGCACCAGCGAGGAGCCAATCACGATAATCACCCAGTCCACAAGTTTCAGTCCTGTGACATTGAAGAACTTCTGCAATCCGGGCAATTCCACCATTGCCACCTGTCCAACAAAGATAATGGCTGCTATGGTCAGCAGTCCCTTGCACCCCTTGAAGTGCAGTGCGCTGCGACCCGTTCCGAAGGCCTTGGAGTTGAAGAGATAGAAGAAATGGGTCATCACGAAGGTTGTGAACAACAGCGTCAGTTCATATTCCGACACGTGTCCCTTAGCTCCCAGCTGCAGGCGGGCGAAATCCGTAAGCGTATTGATTTCAGCGTGTTGGAACACATAGAGCATTCCGAGCAGCATGACGAAGAACAGCATGCCCACCCACACAATTTCGCCAATCATCTGTTTGGTAAGTATAAACGCCTTGCGGTCACGAGGCTTGTCTTTCATCACGCTCTCTGAGGGCGGCAGCGAGGCAAGCGCTGTTGCGGCAAACGTGTCCATAATGAGGTTTATCCACAACATCTGGGTCACTGTGAGCGGAGACTCGGTGCCCATAAATGCGCCACACAGTACCAGGAAACAAGCCGTCACGTTCACCGTCAGTTGAAACAACAAGAAGCGCTGGATATTGCGATAGAGCGACCTACCCCACATCACCGCCTTGCCGATGCTGCTGAACGAATTGTCAATTATGGTGATGTCAGACGCCTCCTTAGCCACACTCGTGCCGTCGCCCATCGACAGCCCCACATGAGCCGACTTCAGAGCCGGAGCATCGTTGGTGCCATCGCCTGTCACAGCGACCACCTGACCTTTTTTCTGCAAAGTCTCCACCAGCCGCTTCTTGTCCATCGGACGGGCGCGCGAAATAATCTTCAAATCAAGCACCCGATTGTCAAGTTCCTCGTCAGTCAGGGCAGCAAATTCAGGACCAGTGATTATATTGCGGCCATCGTCGCCATCAGTCCACAAGCCCACCTGGCGCCCTATCTCCTTGGCAGTGCCCGAAGTGTCGCCAGTAACTATCTTGACATTGATGCCAGCATCGGCACACTCTCTGACGGCAGCCGGCACATCGGGTCTGACGGGGTCAGAAATGGCAGCCACGCCTATAAACATCAGCTTATCGGCTACCAGCTTGCCGTTTTCAATCGCCTTGTCGTCATCTCCAACTATCTGATAGGCAAAGCCGAGAGTACGCATCGCACGACTCTGATAGTCCGCCAACTGCTTGTCCACTTCGCCCTTGTCCACAGACTTGTCCTTACACAACTCATACACAATCTCGGGAGCGCCCTTGACATAGAGCACCATCTTGCCTTTGAGCACCACCGACTCTACCAGCGTTGCCATATACTTGCGCTCGGTGGAAAACGGCACTTCGCCCGCCACTTTGGCATCCTCGCGCAGAGTGCGGTAGTCAATGCCGCGTTCATTCAGCCAAAGCAACAGAGCACCCTCAGTAGGATTGCCCAACACCTGAAGTTTGCTCCTGTCAGCGAAGTCTATCGCAGCAGTAGAGTTAACGGCAATACCCTCACCGAGTATCCCCTCGCTGACATCGCCATAGACCTTCAACTCGTCCACACTCATCATGTTCTGCGTCAGAGTGCCCGTCTTGTCGGTGCAGATGACCGACGTTGCGCCCATTGTTTCACAAGCGTGCATCTTGCGCACAAGGTTGTTGGTCTTGAGCATGCGGCGCATGCTGTAGGCCAGACTCAGTGTCACAGCCATCGGCAACCCCTCAGGCACCGACACTACCACCAGCGTCACAGCTATCATCAGCGACTGTAGGGCATAAGCCACAAATGGTGCCGCCTCAGCCATCGACCCGAAACAATCGGCACCGTTGGTGACAAAATACATAATGATGCGTCCAACCACTACCAACGCGGCTATCGTATAGCTCACTTTGGCAACCCAACTGCCCAAGCCGTCGAGTTGTTCGTCAAGCGGAGTCTTCACACCATCGTCAATCTGCACAGCCTCAAACACCTTGCCCTGCTCGGTCTTGTCGCCTACGGCAAACACGCGACACACTCCGTGGCCCTCCATGACCTTGGTGCCTTTCATCACGTGGTTGGTGGGATAAGTGGCAGCCTTGTCAAACTCTTCCTCACGAGTACTCTTGACACACATAGGTTCACCCGTCAAGGTCGACTCGTCCACATGCAGCGACACAGCCTCCAGCAGTTCACTGTCGGCAGGCACCTCTTCGCCCGTATTGAGAATCACCGTGTCGTCAACCACAATATCGCGGCGAGCCACCTTCGTGGCATTGCCGTTGCGTATCACCTCTACGGCCTCGTCGTCGTTCACCTGGTTGAGCACAGCAAACTCCTTGTCGGCCTGCAACTCAAAGTAGAAGGCGAGACCCGTAGCCAGCAAAATCGCTACGAAGATGCCCACAGGCTCAAAGAACACAGCAGCTTCTTGCCCCAAACCAAGATACTCATAACACGAAATGCCCACCGACAACACGCCGGCTATCATCAGAATTATGATGAGCGGATCGCTAAATTTCTCCATGAACTGCTTCCACAGAGGGTCCTTCTTTGGCGGAGTCAGTATATTTGCGCCGTGTTTGCGGCGACTCTCAAGCACTTGAGACTCGGTCAAGCCCATATGACGATATTCCATACTTTTTTCTATTTCTATCGCAATCGTTTATATTCTTGCCGTTTGATTGGCTGTAGTCCATTCCCCTGGTTTGCACACACGCTCATAGCACCCACAAGCACCACAGGGAAAAGGTGAGCAAAGTTACAAAATAAATGTCAGCTACTAAAACTTTCTGTCAACTATCCAGCACTCTCACAACCTCCGGCTGAGACATGCGGCAAAGTCGGGCGCAGGGCGACAAAAAGTATTGAGCAAACTTCTGAATTTCGGCGGAAATTGAATTGCGTTTCCGCCGAAATTGTTGACCGTCTCGCCCGAAGTTGATGTCAATTTCCGCGGAAATGCCACGTTTAGCTCAACAAAAATTTCGGCCAAAAGGCTCCCTGTAGACACAGAGCAGCTCTTGGCAAACCTGACGCACCACCAAGGCTGCAAGACTACTTGCGCTCACTTGAGGTCTTGTCCTTGCGACTATTTGTCAAGATTGAAGAATTATCTTGAATCATATCGACAAACCGGGTGTTTGTGGGGCTGACAAGGGGTATTTTACGGCTTTTATCGTTACCTTTGCGCAGCTTATGAAACAGCGCAACCACACTTTTGATTTCCTGTGCGGGCTATGCATTATCCGCATGGTGACTCTCCACGTTTTTCAGTTTACAGGATTCAACCACGAACCGTGGTGGAAAACGGTCATGGACTGGAGCTTCTTCCTGATGTGTTTCTTCTTTTTCAAGGCGGGATACTTCAACCGCTCTGTAGGCGGCGCGACACTACCTTACCTCAAAGACCGCACAAAGCGGCTCTTCGTGCCCTATGTGACTTGCGGCTTTATAGGCGTTGCCCTATTTTGGAGCTTCACGTTGCTGCTGAAAGGAGAATATTCGTCTGCAGTGCTCTATTTTCAGTGGTCACACATCTGGAGGACCAGCGACTTCTACGGCAACAGCCCCATGTGGTTCTTGTTTTCGTTCTATGCGATGTACGTAGTCGTACATTTCATCGACAAAAACCGGTTATTCAGGTTGGCGGTCATCGTGTTCCCACTGATTGCCTATATGCTCTACACTTGGGGCAATCCGCTATGGCTCAACCTCAACAACGTGTTTATGGGTGTATTCTTCTTCTACTTGGGTCACTATTGGCATTTGCTCATCGCACGATTACGGCGCAGGCGGGCTTTCGTTTTGTCGGCGGTACTCGTAGGGCTGTTTGTGGCAGGCAACATCTACTGGCACGGAGTCTACACCATGCACTCCAACCTCTTCTCTGGCAATCACTGGGGAGCGGTCTGCAACACGGTGCTCATAGTGTGCGGGTTGTCGGGGCTGTTCATATCGGTTAACATGCCGCGCATACCGCTGGTCAACTTCATAGGCGAACACTCAATGGTTTACTTCGTATTGCACTTCCCCATATTGTTCTTCGTGAAGTATCTCCACCTTTGTAGCCACCACTCCATGATAGGGCACGGCAGCGATGCCATTCTGACCATATTGCTCATATTCGTCATGTGCTCCTGGCTTGTGCGCTATTTCGAGAAGGTGCCGTGGCTGAGCGGCAGATGGAGCAAGAAGCCGCATCAGAGCACGAAGGCCACAGCTCAACCGGCGGAATGAAGCGACTGCAATAATCGCAGCAAAGATTCATCGTCCTTTATACACATACGACACGTAACAGTCTTTATACTACTGACTAATAGATGGGAAACAACAGGATTGCTTTTATTGACTACATTCGTATAGTGGCTTGCTTCTTGGTGATGCTGGTTCACTCGTGCGAAGGTTTCTATGCAGCTGCCGATTCGGGCATTGCAAGCCCAGTGTCGATGGCACCCACCAGCGATGTGCGCTTTTGGGTATCGTTCTACGATGGCATCTTCGGCAGATTCAGTGTGCCATTGTTCATGACCGTAAGCGCATTTTTGCTCGTGCCACTCAAGCCGGGTGTCACCATGGGCGCATTCTACAAGCATCGGTTCAAGCGCATTCTGCCACCGATGATAATATTCATGCTACTCTACATCTTTCTGCCACCCCTATGGGGACAGTTGACTTGGGAACAGGCTTTCCACGACTTGAAGCTGCTGCCTTTCACGTTCCCCACCATGGCGGGTCACTTGTGGTTTATGTATCCGCTCATATCGCTCTACATCATCATGCCGGTAGTGTCGCCGTGGCTTGAGAAAGCCTCGGCGCGCGACGAACGCATCTTTATAGGTCTGTTCGCCCTGTCGACCACCGTGCCCTGGCTGGTGCGCTTTGTGAGCAGCGACCTGTGGGGCTGGTGTTTCTGGAATCCCTACTTCGGCATGCTCTACTACTGCTCAGGCTACATAGGCTATCTGGTCATAGCCCACTACATACGCACACATCTCTCATGGAGCACAAGCAAGCGCATGCGGACAGGACTGGTGTGTTTCATCGTCGGGGGACTGTTCACCGCATGGTCGTGGTGGATAAAGGCGGAGCCGGGCGTGCTGGTCGACAGCATCATGCTGGAATGGTCGTGGGAATACTGCACTCCCAACGTGATGCTCACCACCATTGGCGCCTTCCTCATGTTCACGTGCATCAAGCAGGCTAAAGCACCACGAATCATCACTGCTACAGCCAAACTGACCTTTGGCATGTATCTCATCCACATATTCTTCCTCAGCGTCATATCTGCGGCATTTATCAATGGAGATTCTGCCAACCCACTCATTCCCGTCTGGATAGCCGTGCCCTGCACCGCCATCTTGTCCTACGTGTGCAGTGCACTGGCAGTGAAGGCAATCTCACTCATCCCCGGCAGCAAATGGATTATTGGATAGCCGTTGCAACACCCACATACGAAAAATCCCCCGCACTCCGTGGAGCGCGGGGGATTTTTCGTTGTCTGCATTGCCAACCGCATCGAACAAACTTACTTTCCGTAAAACCAAACGTGATTTCATAAAATTATATGTAAAAATTGCGCAAATAAAAAAAAAAAAATAACTTTGCAATAACCTTTTCCCTAAAATGCTTCGAAAAGAAGACTTTTGCAAAGTGGAAAAGCATTATCTACACTTGTTGCGCAGCGGCGTAAATACTATAGACAACGACAGAATCAATTCAAACGTGCGACGGCAATCAAGTTGACGCACACAGTTTAACTTTTTAACAACAAACAACATGAAAAAACTATTTTCTCTTGCGCTTGTTGCGCTCGTTTCCGTAGCATTGGCAAGTTGCGGCAAATCTGAAGCTGGTGAAGTTGCTCTTAAAGGCTTCAAGGCCATGACGGATGGCAGCGACCCTACACAGTACTTGGACCCTAACACTAAAAACCTTGAGGATTTCCGCAAAGCCAGCAAAGAGGGTGCTCAGAACATGAAGAATCTTGGCATTACCTACGAAGACATCAAACTTGTCGGTGTAGAAGAGAACGGCGACAAAGCTACCGCTAAAATTAGCATGACTGCGACAGGATTTGGCGAAACTACAACTGACACCACCGAAGTCCCCCTCGTAAAGGTTGAGGGCAAGTGGTATATTTCAACCTCTGAATCCAAATAATCTACGAAACACCACAAGTCTTAGCATCGCTGTCGTCACGTAGGCAATGCTAAGACTGTTTTATTCATTTACATCGGCAAAGCACACTCTTACCGTGAAAGCCGCAATCACTGAAAACAACTAATTATGAAAACACTTCTTTCTTTTGCACTCGTTGCGATTATTTCAGCTGTTGCTACAGCCAGCTGCAACTCCCAAAAAGCCAGCAGTCCAGCCGACGCTGCTGATTCCACTGCCACTTCAGAGGCATTCAACTCTGATGACCCGTCTGAAAAGCAAGCTGCCGAATTGGGACTGGCTGCTTTCAAGGCTCTAACAGAAGGCGGTGACTTGGCGCAATACACCGAGCCTAACACGTCTGAAGAAGTCAAGGCAAACATCAACAAGATGAACAAGGAGAACTATGAACGCGACCACAACGAATTCGGAATGGTCATCAAAAATCCTAAGGTTGTCAAAGTTGAGCTTCACCCCGAAATTGATGGTGGTGGTGTTGACATTGCCTACTATAAAGAATATACAAAAGTTGAAGGCGCAGAGGGTGGTCAGGACACAATGGGCTTGGCACTCCATAAAGTAGGCGACAAGTGGTATCTCTTGTCCGAGGTATTGCTTCAGTAAATCTTATAGTTCTTTGCATTGCCCTTGATTGTTATGGGCAATGCAAAGAACATTTTTTTTTTGCAATCATTACAATTCTGGCAGCATGAAGCTTAAATCATCTTCCACTTTGTTAGCTTTATTCTTTTCCCTTTTTGTCTGTGGCTCCACCACGGCAAAGAGCGCAACATCTACGACTGACAAAGTGACTTTGCCTGACAGCAGGATTGCATCAACCGACAAGAGCCTAATTATCAATGGACATAAGTTCGTAGACCTCGCACTGCCGAGTGGGCTGCTGTGGGCTGAGACCAACATCGGGGCAGAGACAAAATACAACACCGGCACTTTCTTCGCCTGGGGTGAGAGCGCAAACGAGGACAAAGCGTCCTACAGCAGGGAGTCATACAGACACAGTGCGAAAGACGGTCAGATGACCAAATACTGCGACAAGGACAAGAAGACCACGCTCAACAAAAGCGACGACGCTGCCTACACCATCTGGGGCGCCCCCTGTCGTATGCCCAGCCAGGAAGAGGCAATGGAACTGCTCAACCCAGACAACTGCACATGGGAATGGACCAATATAGAGAAAGAGGGTTATAAAGTAACGAGCAAAAAGAACGGCAATTCAATTTTTCTCGCAGCTGGCGGCATAGCGATAGACAGCGGATTCGAGGACATAGGCTTTGCGGGCTTCTACTGGACCAGCACGCTCACGCCGCTCAACGAGGGCGGCTTCGGCAACCGCTATGCATACCAAATTAGTTTCGACGAGGAGCACGATGATCCGCGGCTTACGAACTTCGAACGGTGCTATGGTTGTCCAGTCCGTCCCGTGCTCAACTATAACGACTACAAGGCACAAAAAGCTGCTATTGCCGCCAGCAAGACGCAAGGCTATAAAATCATCGATGGTCACAAGTTCGTAGACCTCGCACTACCAAGCGGTCTGCTGTGGGCTGAGACCAACATCGGGGCAAAGACAGCCTGCGACGACGGCAAGTACTTCGCATGGGGCGAGACCGCAATGGACAACAGGGCGGCAAGGCAGTGGGAGGCATATCGGTTCGGCCCCTCGCAGGACAACCTGACCAAGTATAACGCTGCGGACAAGAAGACGGCGCTTGACAAGGAAGACGATGCTGCGCAGGTCAACTGGGGAGTATCGTGCCGCATGCCGTCGGACGAGGACTTCAACGAACTTCTCAACCCCACCAACTGCAAGTGGACATGGACCAGCATGCCTACCGCCAAAGGCACTGCCACCAAGGGATATAAGGTCACCTCGGTGCGCAACGGCAAGTCAATCTTCCTGCCAGCCTCTGGCAACCTTGATGGCGGACGCATCTACAGTCGCGGTTCGGACGGCCTGTACTGGTCGCGCACACTGGGGAACTATGGCAGCGATGCCCACGCTCTCATGTTCGACAAGATACGCATACCCACCCAGTCCGGTCTCTACCGCCATTGGGGCTGCACCATACGTCCAGTTGCTGAACAATAACAACAGTTAGACACGCACATAAATCATGAAAAAACTTATTCTTGCACTGACAGCCTGCATGATGCTGTTGCCCCTGACGGGTCTGGCCAAGGTCTACAAGACGGGAGAAGTGCCAATGGTGCACCTCAAGGACAGCACCAAGTATGTCTGCAATCCCGACAAAATCCTCTCGCCATCTACTGTAGAGACCATCGACACGATGCTATACAGTTTGGAACGCGCCACTGGCATTGAGGTGGTGGTTATGGCACTCAGCGACATCGATGGTGGCGACTGTTACCAGTTTGCGATGGACATCGCAGAGAAGTATGGTGTCGGGAAAAAGAAAAAGGACAACGGACTCATCGTGTTGCTCTGCACCGAGCAACGCCGCATACAAATCCTCACGGGCTACGGACTTGAAGGCATACTCCCCGATGCCATCTGCAAGCGGATACAAGAGCGCCACATGAATCCACACTTCGCCAAAGGCGAGTGGAACAAAGGTATGCTTGAGGGCATGAAGGCTATCCGCAGCCGCCTCGAAGGTTATACCGAGACTGATGATGAGGGCAACAAGGCAGGCTCGTCCATACTTGACGCACTAGGAAGCATTGTGCTACTATTTGGAAGCTTCGCTGGCTTTATCGGTGTTATTGTGTTGCTTTGCTGCCGCCCTAAACGATGCCCGCAATGCAAGAAGCGCGCATTAAAACAAATATCGTCAACGCTGGTGTTCCGTGAAAACGGCAAACAACGCCATCATGTCGTCTACAAGTGCAAAGAATGTGGTCACACAGAAGAACGCGATGTGGACTCTACCTACGGTTCCAATGGAGGCGTAGGAGGCATTAGGTCGTCAGGAGGCAGAGCCAGAAGGTCGTCGGGAGGCAGCTTCGGTGGCGGTCGTTTCGGTGGCGGCGGTGCCGGCTCTAAATTCTGATTCACTAAATTAAAAACGCAATAGTAATCATCAAAAACATTACAAACATGAACAAGAAGAAACTCACACCAATTATCATCATCGTTATTTGCGCCGCATTGGTAGGCAGTTGCCAATACAACTCCATGGTCAGCAAAGACGAGGCAGTAAGCCAAGCATGGAGCAACGTGGAGAACCAATATCAGCGCCGCATGGACCTTATTCCCAACCTAGTGAATGTAGTAAAGGGATATGCCACTCACGAGAAGGAGACGCTGGAGTCTGTTGTCGCAGCACGATCTAAAGCCACACAGATAACGGTAGATGCCGAAAACATGACACCAGAGAAACTGAAGGAATACCAAAAGGCACAAGGAGAGATTGGCAGCGCTCTGGGCAAACTGCTCTCCATCACCGAAAACTATCCCGACCTGAAAGCCAACGAGAACTTCAAAGAATTGCAGGCTCAGTTGGAGGGTACGGAGAATCGCATCGCTGTGGAACGCCGCAAGTTCAACGAGACGGCTCAGTCTTACAATACGTATATTCGCAGATTCCCAAACAGCATTCTCTCCTCTATTTTCGGTTTTGACAAACGCCCCTATTTTGAAGCTGAAGCCGGTGCAGAGAAGGCTCCCAAGGTGCAATTCTAGCAAGTAGTCTGATGAGGGCCGTTGTTGTAGCACTGTGATTGTGGTGGCGGCGTGGCTCGTACTCACATGAAAGTCTATCGAAGTATTAACGGCGGACAACGTAAATTGCGAGTTGAGACGAATCGAGGCAGATTCATTCATCTTGGGCACAACTGCAGGCATCAATGATGCCGAACCTTATGAGCTGCCAGCTCATAAAGTAGCCTTCAGCTAATGATTATAACAATGAAACAAAAATTACACTTATGAAAAAAACAGCGATAGCACTATTGGCAGCTTTATGCCTTATGGCGTGTGGCAACAGTCAGAAGTCTAAACAAAGCACCGACAGCACAGGAGTCGTGGCTGAAGAAAAGATTGTGCCCGACGTTCCAGATGAGACTGGAGTGATAGAATTTGGTGACAAAGGCATGTTTGACCTTGCCACGGGTAAATTTACCTGTAACGGTGTACACTACGACTTTGCATTTGTCAAGGGTGGCACTTTCACTATGGGTGCCGCTGCAAACGACAAAGAGGCTGATGACGATGAGAAACCCGCCCATAAGGTTACGCTCGACAATTACTATATAGGTAAGACTGAGGTAACCTGGGGTTTATGGAGAGCCGTTATGGGAAGCAATCCTCCGGGCAAGGAAACACTTCCTGACAACTGCCCCGTGCAGAACGTGTCATGGGACCAATGCCAAAAGTTCTTTATTGCTTTGTATGAATATCTCGGTCTCGGCGAACTTTGCGATTTCTGTCTTCCCACCGAAGCCGAATGGGAGTTTGCAGCCAGAGGCGGAAACAAGTCCAAACACTACAAATATAGTGGCAGCAACAACTTGGACGACGTGGCTTGGTATACGACCAATTTTTATAAAGGAGAGTCTGACGGCGAACAGCCCAAGGTTGCAACCAAGAAGCCCAACGAACTGGGCATCTACGACATGAGCGGCAATGTAGCGGAGTGGTGCTATGACCAGTATGCTGAATATACCAGCAAGTCACAGGACAACCCGCGATATGACGACATGGGTGATTTCCGCGTACTCCGTGGTGGCAATTACCTTAGCGATCCTAACGAATGTCGTGTAACAAGACGTCTCTCTAATTATTGCAATGAGGAGTGGAATGCTTTATGCGGATTCCGCATTGTCTTCAAGCACTATAGACAATGCGACGATGAAGAATAATGACAATTGCTTGTCAACTCTAAGAAGTGGCGAAACTGCTATAACTTAATAAACAACAACGCTCAATGAAAATAATGAAAACAACGACAATGCTGCTGGCAGCATGCGGTCTCATAGCTCTTACAAATATCACAAAGGCCAACAGCGTGACTGCAGACAGCAAGACTGTTGACGCAAGGACGTCAGCAACCGAAGTGCAAACTAAGCAAAAAGCACTAGATAACAACAATGATAAGGTCTCATTTGAGAACGGAGTGCTCACGGTCAACGGTGTTAGCTACGAATTCGTGCTTGTCAAAGGCGGCACATTCACCATGGGAGCATCGCCTGAGGTGAAAGATGCTGAAGAATGTGAGAAACCTGCGCACAAAGTTACAATCGACTACAATTACTACATAGGCAAGACCGAGGTAACCGTGGCTTTTTGGAAGGCTGTGACAGGCAAATATCCAGAAGGCTTTGGCAAAAAGGACGCCAACAAACCGGTAGACAACGTATCACAGGACGACTTGCTGGACTTCTTTGAATACTTGCAGTTCAACTTCGGTCCTATCTTCACCCTTCCCAGCAACGAAGAGTGGGAATATGCGGCCCGCGGCGGCAACAAGTCCAAACACTATATATATAGCGGTAGCAACACGCTGACTGACGTAGCATGGAACGAAGAAGGCAATATCGTTGGTCATGCCTATGACGTGGCAACCAAGAAACCCAATGAACTGGGAATCTACGATATGAGCGGCAACGTGTGGGAGTGGTGCAACATGGGTGAAGAGGATGTGCTGCGTGGCGGCAATATCAACTGCTATGAAGGCTACTGTCGCGTTTCCTATTACGAGAAGGCTCCCAGCGACGACGCCTTCAAGGACAGATACCCTGCCATGATAGGATTCCGCCTCTGCATCAACGAGAATTGGCAGGAAGCGCTGGACGACGGCATCTAACATTAGGTTCAAAACTAATTCATAACAGATTCTGCCATGGGACTACTTGATTTCCTTAAGAGCGCAGCAGGGCTACTCGACTCTGCCACTGCGGGCGGCAACGTCAGGAACGTAGCGATTACGTCACTCCCCACCTCGCTAACCGAACTGCAGGCGACAGCTGCCGCCAGCCTCACCGACGAGTATGCCGTGGCGGCACTAGCCGTAGCTGTATTGTGCCACTACGAGAGCGATCCCACCGAGACCTTACGCATGATGGACTTCCTACGCGGCCCACAGCCCCTCAACGGCGTCGAACAGCAGTTCATACGCGACCGGCTCCAGGGACACAGCTACATCATCCGCTCCTATCTCAAGGGGGCAACGCCCGACAATAACTACACGCCCGCCACGCCCTATAGTGTGGAGGTCAGCGAAAACAGCAACTCGCGCACACAGCAGGGCTACGTGAAACTATTTGTACGCTCATCGGGAGCCGACAGTCCGCGCCCCATCACGCTGCGCCATAAGCCCAGCACTGGGCAGTGGTTCGTGTGGCAGATGTCGTTGCTCACCGACGTGCGCAAGCCAAAGGAGAACAACCCCTGGGCATAAACATAATGTATAAACTATAAAGAAATGAAAAAATACGTATCATTAATATTTTTCAGCATTCTACTGTGTACTCCATGTGTAGCACAGGGTTGGGGCTCACTAGTAAAGAAAGGCAAGTCTATCGTAAAGACTGTAGTAAAACAACAGATAGACAAGAAAGCAAACGAGTCTGGGGAAGCAACCAAATCGACAACCCAACCTCAAGCTCAGCCTCAAACTCAAACTCAAACCAAAGTCACGGGCAACGAGCCAAAGAAGGAGCAATGCTCTACTGCTGTAGGTCCAAACGGAATTACCATAACAGTGAAGAACGTGACGTTTGACATGATAAAAGTAGAGGCAGGAACATTCTCTATGGGCGGAACACCCGAAATGCAAGACCCTTATGACGATGAAAAGCCTGTTCATAAAGTAACAATAACCAACAACTACTATTTGGGCAAGACCGAGGTGACGCAAAAATTGTGGACGGCTGTGATGGGCAGCAACCCGTCGGGGGACGAGGGAGACAACAAACCCGTCGAAAACGTATCGTGGGACGATTGCCAAGCCTTCATCAAGAAACTCAATGCCGCAACAGGCAAGAACTTCCGACTGCCCACAGAAGCCGAATGGGAGTTTGCAGCCAGAGGCGGAAACAAGTCGCAGCATTATCGCTTCAGCGGCAGCAATAATATGGAAGAAGTGGCATGGTGCTCAACCAACAGCGACTACGACATCCACGACGTAGCAAAGAAGAAACCTAACGAGTTGGGGCTCTACGACATGAGCGGAAATGTCAAGGAGTGGTGTCAGGACTGGTTCGGTGCGTACAGTGCCGAGGCTCAGACGAACCCCACTGGAGCTAAGACTGGGAATACACGCGTGCAACGGGGTGGAGACAAGAGCTCCGAAGCTTATGGATGTGTTTCTTCCTACCGCTTCCGCACCGAGCCCAACATTAGCAGCTACGACACCGGTCTACGACTTGCTCTTTCCGAACAAGAACCGAAGCACTAACTTTAAGGATATACCGTCATGAAACAGTTACTCCTCACTACCTTGTTGGCACTTGGTTGCCTCTCAGTCAATGCGCAATCCAAAGCCTCCTACACAGACGGCACCTTGACAGTCAATGGTGTGCGCTACGAATTTGCATTGGTCGAGTCTGGCACATTCACCATGGGCAGACCGGAGGTGAAAGCGGACGAAAACGAATATGCGGGGCATCAAGTGACTCTGACTAGTTACTATCTGGGCAAGACAGAAGTGACACAGGCTTTGTGGAAAGCCGTAATGGGCAACAACCCCTCGCATTTCAAGGGCGACAACAAGCCCGTCGAACATGTATCGTGGAACTACTGCCAGACGTTCATAGCAAGGCTCAACCTTATGACTGGCATGAATTTTCGACTGCCTACAGAGGCAGAATGGGAGTTCGCAGCGCGCGGTGGCAACAAGTCTCGAAACTATGAGTCTAGCGGAAGTAACGACTTGAACGAGGTGGGATGGTACACACGCAACAGCGGCAATACCACGCACGACGTAGCGACCAAAAAGCCCAACGAACTTGGAATCTACGACATGAGTGGCAACGTTTGGGAATGGTGCAATGATTGGCATGGCTGGTACAGCGGCGATGCGCAGTCTAATCCTACAGGTCCTGAGAGTGGGTCTTTTCGCACACTCCGTGGCGGTTCTTGGGACGACGATTGGGAGTGTCACTCTGTGGCTCGTTACGCCTCCATGCCTACCAATAGTGACCTCATCGAGGTAGGCAAACTTGGATTCCGTCTTTGCATCTCCGAGTAGGTATTGAAACTTTAATTTTGGCTACACTTTTATGAAACAGTTACTCCTCACCACCTTATTGACACTTGGTTGCCTTACTGCCAATGCCCAAGTCAAAAACTCCTTTTCAGATGGCGTATTGACAGTCAACGGTGTGCGTTACGAATTTGCGCTGGTCGAGGCCGGCACTTTCACCATGGGTAGAACGTCTGGTGAATTCCCTTATTCGGAATGCGATGACAACGAAACGCCTGTCCATCAAGTAACATTCACCAAGAACTACTATTTGGGCAAGACCGAAGTGACACAAGCTTTGTGGAAAGCCGTAATGGCCAACAACCCTTCGTCGTTTAAGGGCGACAACAAGCCTGTTGAACAGGTGTCGTGGAACTACTGCCAAACATTCATAACGAAGCTCAACCTTATGACCGGTAAGAATTTCCGTCTGCCCACAGAGGCGGAATGGGAGTTCGCAGCGCGCGGTGGCAACAAGTCCAAACACTACAAATATAGCGGCAGCAACAACCTGGACGAAGTGGGCTGGTATGTGAACAACAGCGGCGGCACCACACACAATGTGGCGACCAAGAAGCCCAACGAATTGGGCATCTATGACATGAGCGGCAATGTTGAGGAATTGTGCTTAGACTGGTACGATGACTATAGCAGCGAGGCGCAGGTGGATCCTATAATTCCTCAGTGCGAGTTTGGCCACGTGGAACGTGGCGGGGCCTGGCTCTTCGATGCAAATGGCTGTCGCTGTTGGAATCGCAACATAGCATACCCTAACAACAAGGACTACATACTTGGCTTCCGTCTTTGCATCTCCGAGTAGGTATTAAAACTTTAATTTTGACTACACTTTTATGAAGCAATTACTCCTCACCACCTTGTTGGCACTTGGTTGCCTTACTAGCATTGCCCAAGTCAAAGCATCTTTTTCAGACGGCACACTGATAGTCAACGGTGCTCACTACAATTTTGCATTAGTAGAAGCCGGTACATTCACCATGGGTGCCACATCAGAAATGGAAGACCCCAACGACGACGAACTTCCAGCCCACAAAGTGACGCTGACCCACAACTACTATATGTGCAAGACCGAAGTGACGCAAGCTCTTTGGAAAGCCATAATGGGCAGCAACCCATCACATTTCAATGGCGACCGGAAACCAGTGGAACAAGTTTCATGGAACGACTGCCAAATATTCATCAAGAAGCTTAATGCTGCCACAGGCAAGAACTTTCGTCTTCCGACAGAGGCAGAATGGGAGTTTGCCGCACGCGGAGGCAACAAGTCCAGACATTATCAGTATAGCGGCAACAACACTTTTGATCATTTCGTTTGGAACTCACTCAACAGCAACAATTCTACACACGACGTTGGCTCCAAGGAGCCCAACGAATTGGGCATCTATGACATGAGCGGCAACGTTATGGAGCTTTGCTCAGATTGGCATGGTTCTTACAGCAATAATAATCAGACAGATCCTACTGGACCCGCAACAGGCGATGAGCGCGTGAGCCGTGGCGGCAGCTGGAATTGTTCAGCCAGGTTCTGCCGCTCTTCTAACCGCAACTACAGCTATCACCCCGACGGCAAGAGTTTCATCCTTGGTTTCCGTCTCGCCATCACCGACAACAGCTCACCAGTTGCAAAGAAACCGTCAAACAATCATGCGTCATATTCCAACGGTATGCTTACAATAGGCAATGTCAGCTATGAGATGGTGAAAGTAGATGCAGGCACATTCACCATGGGAGCGACTCCCGAAATGAAAAATCCCGTTGAGAGAGAGAAACCCGCTCACAAGGTGACACTTACCAAAGATTTCTATATTGGCAAAACCGAGGTAACCCAAGCTCTGTGGAAAGCCGTGACGGGAAAGAACCCCTCATGGGACGAAGGAGACAACAAACCGGTGGAAGGTGTGTCTTGGGGAGATTGTCAGGAATTCATCGCAAAAATCAACGCTGCCACAGGCAAGAACTTCCGGCTACCCACAGAGGCAGAATGGGAGTTTGCCGCACGCGGAGGCAACAAATCACAGCACTACCAGTATAGTGGCAGCAACTTCTCAAATGAAGTTTCATGGAATGATGACAATTGCGGAGGCAAAACTCAAGACGTGGCAACAAGAAAAGCTAACGAATTAGGCATTCACGACATGAGCGGCAACGTATATGAATGGTGTGCCGATTGGTATGGCCCTTACACCTCAGAACATCAGCAGGACCCAACAGGCCCCGCCAGCGGCACCAACCGAGTGAGTCGCGGCGGAAGCTTTCGTTACGGTTCTTGGGAAAGTCGTTGTTCTTATCGTCGCGACTACCGTGACGGCAGATATGCCAACCAAGGATTCCGACTCGCACTCTCCGAATAAACTTTTAAATAGGAAAAATCATGAAACAGTTACTCCTCATTACCATGTTGGCATTTTGCTACATGACAGCCAATGCCCAAAGCAACACTGCCAAAAGGACGGCTACAACCAAGAATACAATTGTTAATAAGACTGCAACTACATCAACGGCTGTAGACTACGACAAGTTGCTCGTCGGCAACCACATGTTTTCATCGCAGTGGATATCCTGGAAGAAATTCGGAAAAGTAACCATCTCTAAGACCGACGCACCACAAGTTTATAGCATCTCTGGCATGCAGGACGGTGTCACTTGTTCTGACGAAGAGGAAGGACGCGACAACGCCGACTACCTGATGATAGAAGGCACGATTACCCCAAAGAGCAAAACGCATCTCGTTTTTGAAGGCAAGATTATCCTAAAAATCTATCACAATAACGACGGCAAACCGTGTGTGCGCGAGGGAACATTCAATTTCATGTCAACTCAAGGACGCCGTTACTGGCGTTTGCAGGAGATGGAAAATCCCTGCGACAAGGTCTGTGATTATATCGATATCTATTTCAACTAAAAAACAGCAGATATGAAAAACACAGTGATTGTACTTTCGCTTGCATGCCTCATCACAGCGTGCGGCAACACCAAGACGACCAAACAGACAGCAACAGACAGTACAAAGGTAGATACCCTGACTGAAAACAAGACCGCCAATAAAGACGAGAAACTCGATGCGGGATTTGTAGAAACAGAGATTCCCGCCTTGTTCATCAACGACACCTTCGGAGTAGAGATGGCCTACTACATGGCCGAAGTCGAGGCCGGCACGTTCACCATGGGCGCAGCACCCGAGGAGAAAAACGCCAGCGAGGAACAACCCGCCCACAAGGTGACGCTCACGAAGAACTTCTACATTGGCACCACCGAGGTAACCCAAAAAATGTGGCTGGCAGTGATGGGCTACAACCCGTCTGAGTTCCCTGAGCACGATTACGATGAAGACAGGCCTGTAGAGCGAGTGGCATGGGAAGCCGTCCAGAAATTCATCAAAAAACTCAATGCCGCAACAGGCAAGAACTTCCGCCTGCCTACCGAGGCAGAGTGGGAATTCGCAGCACGCGGCGGCAACAAGTCCAAACACTACATCTATAGTGGCAGCAATAATGTTGACGAAGTAGCGTGGTACGACTGGGGCGAAGACAACTACGACGGTACCTTCCGCATGTTTGAGAACGTGAGTATGAAAAAGCCCAACGAGCTCGGCCTCTACGACATGAGCGGCAACGTCGCCGAGTGGTGCCAGGATTGGTACGGCGACTACACCAGCTCACCCCAGACCGACCCCAAAGGCCCTGCCACAGGCGAATATCGCGTTGTACGTAGCGGCGGCGGCACCCCCAACGGCTGTCGCATCACCACTCGTAACGGCAGCGAACCCGCCCAAACCATGAGCGGCTACGAATGCACCGGCACAGGCTTCCGACTCGTCCTCACCAAGTAACACATCCCCCCCCAAAAAAAACCAAACCTGCGGGTAGTTCTTGCCAACACAAAGGCAAGTACTACCCGCAGACTATTAAATGCCGCTACAGCCCAGCAAAATGCCTCATAGCGAGAAAGAGTATACAAACATCTCGCCAATCATCCGTCCGCTATAAACTCTCGTAGAATTTCCGTATCTTCTGAGCCATAAGCAAACGACGTTTCTCTAAGAACTCCGAATAATCATTGACGTCCATACTAAAGATTGTAGTAGGAATACAGTTAGCGGACAGATTGCCCATCAACCGTTCTTTGTCGACAATAGACCCACATGCAGCCACCTTTGTCTGGCATTGTTCCAAAGCAACATTAAAGTATTCTTTGGGCGCTTTTTTGCCTATAGACTCGTTAACAGGTCTGTCTAGATAAGCATAATTGGCATCTTGATTGTATTGATTCCTTGCGTAGTGATTGTTTATCAAGTATTGTTT
>CAVCAW010000002.1:49921-51524 GCA_963600315.1 Bacteroidaceae bacterium
ACACATGGTGCACATCACCTCCTAGGCTTATCAACTCACGGACGGTAATGTTTGAAGACAAAAGGGATATATCGTTGAAAAACACCTGAGCTGCTAAATACACCAAATAAGTCGGGTTGTTAGTAGATGTCATCATCAGGTTCTGAGGAATCGCCACTTTCCAGAAATTCTCGGACAATGTAGCATCTTCAATAGATTTTAGCATTGCCGTTACACCTTGCTCGGTAATCTGGCGAATATCACGGGCAAACGCAGATTCAGGAGAACCACTATAGCGTCCTGTGAGAACCGACAACACATACCATTTTTGTACGATTCTTTTTCTGTCTGCAACAGGGACGTCTGACTCTTGTAGCAAGAGATAGATAGTATAAGCGAAATCTAGAGCCATATTAGACGTCACCAACTTGTTTGATATGAAGCCTGCAGACTTGATGGCTATCATGAACTGCGTAAAGTTGTGCTGACTGATAACATTCTGCACACCCTCATACATCTTTTTGAATGTATCTTCAGCAATTTCTTCCCGGTACTCCCTTGTTTCGAAGTCACGACCAGTAAGGAGTTGAACAAGATTGGCTAGCTTGGCTCGCTTAAGCCTATGCATGAAAGCTACGCGGATTACATCATCACATCCTGGATCATAAACACTTTCCTTGTCGTCTGCCAACCATGCCAGTTTCTGCAAATAAGGAGTCTTTGAGAAATCCTTATCATTGTTTTTTATATAATCGAAATAAGACGGGACAACAGCCAAATGGCTGAAATAGTCTATAATCTTTCGCAGTGTATTTCCACCATGAACATCGTCAGCGGCCATCTTTGACATTACAAAATCGCCTTGGCTCAGAGGAGTTCCCTTTGAGTTAATACGGATAAAGATATCAGTTACTATATCCATATCAAGTTTGTCTGACAACTCTATCACTCCTATAGAAGTACTTTCAATCCCCTTGAGTTGATTTAAGATTTTTTGAAGAGTATTGCCCTTCATATCTGGATTCTTCTCTATATATTGAGGAATGAAAACCCAAGAGCAGAAATCTGTGCTAAAGAGTTCTGAAATATCTGGAATCCAACGACTGCTTTTGCTATGGGCTGGTGTTGATACTGCAAATATTTCAGCTTCACTGTCACCATTAAGATAATCTAAGGCAGCAAATGGATTAAAAGCAATCTTAATTCGCGTCTCTCGGAATTCATTGTTAAACACCTTTTGTGCAGCAATAGATGTCATCAGCGCAGTAATGCGTTGCTGGCCGTCAATAATGACTTTCTTGCCAGATGACATAGTTCCATCCTTCAACTTTACATTGGGATTCTTCCAAAGTATTATATATCCAGTTGGATAACCTTTATATAGTGAATCTATCAAATCTCTTACCTGGCTGTTTTTCCAAACAAAAGGACGCTGTATTTCTGGTATAGCAATATCCTTTGCCTCTATCAAACCAAGGAGTCCCTTGATGGTTAATGATGTGTTTGTAAATTTTTCGCCGCTCATATTAATTTACACGCTATATATAAAACAAGGCATCAGCTTTATTCGGCAAATATAATATTTTTCAAAGAATCGACAAAATACCAAATCACAACACATAAG
>CAVCAW010000003.1:0-11257 GCA_963600315.1 Bacteroidaceae bacterium
AGCAAGGTGATGAGTGCGGCTTTCGTCAAGGTGTTTAGCGTGAGACACACTGTGGCTCTCACCGGTCAACTCTTCGACTACGGCTCTATGGACGAGACCGATTCAGAGGGCAACGTGTTGGGCTCTTTTTCCGCTAAGGATGTGGCGGTGTCGGCTCTCTATAGCTACACTCTGGGTGAGAACTGGGTGGGCGGAGCAACGGGGCGCTTCATTTCCTCCAAATATGCTGACTACTCCTCGTCGGCAGTCAGCGTAGACCTCGGGCTGCACTATGACAACGAAGACAATGGTTTCTCCGCCGGTATCGTGCTGAAGAATATCGGTGCGCAACTGTCTTCTTTCTATGAAGGGCAAAAGGAGCACCTGCCTTTCGACATGCAGATTGGCTTCAGTCAGAAGATGAGTCATGCTCCCTTTAGATTCTCGCTCACCTTCAAGGACTTAACCCGCTGGAGCAACGACTATTACTACAACCCCAAAGGCAAGAGCAGTTTGGGGCGCAAACTGACTAACCATATCGTGGTTGGCGTGGACTTCCTGCCGACCGAGAATATATACATAGCAGCAGGCTACAATTTCCGCCGCGCCAACGAACTCAAGGCTGCTGGCTCAGCACATGGTGCGGGATTGTCGTTTGGCGCAGGACTCCAAACCAATAAGCTCAAGGCTGGAGTGTCCTATGCCAAATATCATGTTGACGTGAATTCTCTGCTGTTTAATCTTTCTTATAGCTTCTAGAAAAATGAAAAAAATCACTATAGCTATCGACGGCTATTCTTCGTGTGGCAAGAGCACGATGGCCAAAGGACTCGCCTCACAGATAGGCTACACGTTTGTGGACACCGGAGCGATGTATCGAGCCGTGACTCTCTATGCTATCAGAAACAACTTGTTTGACACTAACGGTCAGGCTGATACTGAAACGTTGTGCAAACTGCTGGGCAACGTCACCATCACCCAACGCCATAACGCCAGCCTTGGCAAGGCTGAGACTTTTCTCAACGGTGAGAACGTTGAGGGTGAGATACGCGGCATGGAGGTCTCTTCCCACGTGAGTGCCATTGCCACCATTCCATTTGTGCGCGCCGAACTGGTGCGCCAACAGCAGGCCATGGGCAAAGAGGGCGGCATAGTGATGGACGGTCGCGACATTGGCACCACGGTATTTCCCAATGCCGAACTGAAGATTTTTGTGACAGCCTCACCGCAAGTGAGAGCCTTGCGCCGCCATGCGGAATTGCAGGCTAAGGGTCAGCAGGTGACTATCGACGAAGTGCTTAAAAACCTCGAGGAGCGTGACTACACAGACTCCCACCGCGAGGTGAGTCCACTGCGTCAAGCGGAAGATGCCGTAGTCATCGACAATACCAACCTGAGTCCGTCGGAACAGCTTGCCATGCTGCTTGCCCTCTATCGCGAACGGGTAGAGAAATTCGCCTGACATCGCCACTTTTGACTGGTTAGTATAGAGTGAAACATGCTGATTGAGATTGACGAGAATTCAGGATTCTGCTTTGGAGTGACCACCGCCATTCGCAAGGCAGAGGAAGAACTGTGCCAGAGCGACACCCTCTATTGTCTGGGCGACATCGTCCACAACAGCGAAGAGTGTGAACGCTTGCGCTCGCTCGGTCTGCAGGCGATTGACCACCAGCAGTATGACACGCTGCACGACACCAAAGTGCTGCTGCGCGCCCATGGTGAACCACCCTCAACCTATCAAACAGCCTTGGCCAACAATATTAACCTCATTGATGCGACTTGCCCCGTAGTGCTTCAACTGCAGAAGCGCATACGCAACGAATATGCCGAAAATCCTCAGGCTCAAATCGTTATCTTTGGCAAGACAGGCCACGCTGAAGTACTTGGACTCGTAGGTCAGACCAACGGCAACGCCGTCGTCCTCTCAAGCAGCGACGACGTTGACACGCTTGACTTCAAGCGCGACATACGGCTCTTCTCTCAGACAACACAACCCCTGTCGGAGTTCCAGAAAATCGAGGATATCATACGCAGCCGCATCATTGCGCCAGCCACCTTTAAGTCCTACGACACGATTTGCCGCCAGGTGAGCAATCGCATACCAAGAATGCTTGAGTTTGCAGCCCGCCACGATGCCATCCTCTTCGTGTGCGGACGCAAGAGTAGCAATGGCAAAGTGCTCTTCAATGCCTGTCGCTCCGTCAACCCCAACTCGTATTTCGTCGAAAGCCCCGCCGATATTGACTATGCCGCCCTAAGCAAGTTCTCCACCCTAGGTATCTGCGGCGCCACCTCCACCCCCAAGTGGCTCATGGAGCAATGTCGCGAGGCCATATTGAGCAGACAGGCCTAACGGTAGAGAATTCCCATCTCCCTTTTTTTGTAAATGATAAACGTGCATTTTCTTCTTCTTAACACTTATAAATGAAGAGAAATGCAGGGTTTTTGTGGAAGCTTTTTTAGTGCATGCCAGCAACTGTAATGGTGTCATGCATATAGCCTAAGGAAGTTTGTCGTGGAGGGATTTGGGAACGACTCAGCCTCATCTATCAGATGAATAAAGGACAAGATGTGGCGCATTTTCTTAAAGCGAGAGTTTCCTACGTAGGATATTTGCTTTTGGTTCGTAGAATACCATCATTGTTGGCGGCAGTCCTCTTGTTCTGGTTAAAAGCTTTTTGCGGGTTGATGCTCGGATGACAAGAGAGCTTTGCTTTTCCCATTTTTGTTGTTTCAAATTATTCCATTAACGAAAAAAATAGAGTGAAACATAAAAAAACGACCAAAAAAGTGGACGCTTCTAGATTTTATGTCTACATTTGCGAGGTCAATCCTAGGCTGAAAGCCCCCAGGGCTTGAGGTGGGGGAGCGACATACATATTGACAAAAGGCGTAACTGACGCTTTTGTTTTGACGCATCTGAATCTCGCAAATTCAATTTGTAAGTCAAAAACAAAGCAATGGGGACGCCTCACGAGGGTGTATTGTATTACACGTCTCTGCACTGGTTCCTGGCGGCGCATGCTGCCGGAACTCAGTGGAGGAAGACCGCCTATACACTACAGCGTGGGGCTTTCAGCATTGCTCGTTTCGACTTACAGGGCTATGCGAGAGCCTAGATGCGTGAAACGAGCGAAAGACTGGCTCCACGCTTTTTTATTTATGTATCCCGAGAAATAGTAGATGCCGAACCGGAGCCAACGGTACGTATAGGTTGTAAGCGATGTGCAGTAACAAATCAAACGTATTGGCAGGAACGAAGGACAGCGACGAGAAAATGCAACAAAAGATAGAGTTGCAGTTGCATGAGCAGTATGCCATAAATAACAATGCCAATCTTGGCAGCGTTATAACGTTTATGATATCCATTATCACTGTAGTGGGTTTCTATGCGTATACTTTTGCTCATACAAATTTGCATTTCTCTGATCCTGCCTTAGACAATATGTGCGATGAAGGCATGTATACTCTCGACTGTTTAATCTTTCTTGCTGCAGGAGTCATCTGCGTGCTGACAATTATTCAATATATTTGCTTGTATCAAGGTTCGCAACAGAGATATGAACAATTCATAATATATGCTATTCGCTGCAAATATTTTGGGTCAAATTTTTTGTCTTCACAAAACCCCAGGATGTTTCCTGAGGGATATCATCCTTTTAACAAGGATTTGAACTCTTTTGTACAAGGGCTTTACGGTGAATTTATTCGCATAGCAGAGGCCTTGAAACTCATCGTTGTGCTGACAAGCATTCTCAAAGTTTCATTAAATGTGTACAAATACCATAGCTCAAATATAAGCGTTTTCGGACTGCTTTGTTGCATCGCTTTTCTAATAGCTATCTGTTCTACCTGTTGTTGGCTCAAATCTAAGTTTCGTAAGAGATTCCTAAAATATGTCTTTCTGTGTTGCAAATTTATCGATTGCTACGATGGAACAATTCAACAACTCTTGGAAAGCACTAAAGCAAAGAACAGTAAAATACCTATTTGTCCTATGTGTAATTTAATAATGAAAGTTTTTCATTGCAAGCATAGATGTCCATTGCGCATTATAACACGCAAAAAGCATCGGCAATGACATTAGAGGAAAACACGAACAATCAATAGAGATAACTATATGACAAACTGCAAAAAATGTGGAGCCTTGCTCCAACCAAATATGAGCTTTTGCACTAAGTGTGGAGAACCCATCTCGTCTGTTCCCACAAAGTCTTCTAGCCCACAGACTCCCCAACGTCCGCAACGCCTTCAGCCCTTGAAGGCTACTGTCGCACAGCCCTTGCGTCCAATGGCGCCAAAGTCTCCTGTAGCCCCAACCGCTCCAAAGGCGCCCACAGCACCTGATAGCAAGGGACTTTTCACTGATGCCGTACGATCTGTGGCCAACGCTGTAACGGGCGGCGCCCTCAACCGACAGATAGCTCAGGAACAGCAGCAGGCTGTCAATCAGCAGGCACGCATCGACCAGGCCGACATCCGTCAGGCACAGACAGAACGCCAGTGCGCCGAGGATGCACAGATGGCTGCTGAGCGTGAAGCCGAACGCCAACGCGACCGCAGGAGTATGGAGGCTGTCGACGGTGTTGACGTAGTGCGCGGCAGAGCCATTTGGAACATCCAACCCGGTGAGATAGCCCGACGTATCAGTGAGCGTGAACTGGAAGATGTGGAGAAGCTGAAGGGTATCATCGTACCAGAAGGCTGCACCGCCATAATTTTTGTCGACGGAGAATTGGTTACAACACTTTCTGCTGGTGCCTATCTCTTCTACAAATCTGTGGAAGAGGAGCAGGCTGCAATCAAGACTGCGGTTGAAAAAGCAGAAAAGGAAATGGCTGAAGCTGAGAAACGAGAGCGTGACCGTAAGCGCCAGACAGACCCCACCTTCCGCGAACTGGGTATCGTTGGTGAAATAGGCAGAGGCTTTTCTTGGCTAGGTCGCATCATATTCGGAGAGAAGAAGAATGAGCAAAAGGATAAAGTAAAGAAACGTCAACTCGACTACGCACGTATTCTAGCACGTATCATGCGGACTCCAGTTCTCTCGGTATACATTGTGAGCAACCGCATTATCACTCTTACTTTCGGTAGTCGTGTTGACGAGGTTGGCAACATTACTTTTCAGCCCTATACGATTGCCATGGGTATACAGAATGTGGAAGTGGGCGTTTCGCTGCAGATGCGCGTGAGCGACATACACGTCCTGGCCACCAACTATCTCGCCGACCGAAGCAGTCTTACCACCACCCATCTGCAACAGTTGCTCAGTGGCACCATTGAGACCTTGCTGCGCCAGCAACTCCGCAACACCGAATACTCTCAGATCGGTCTCGACGCGTCTGTTGTCGATGCACTGAAGGCACAGATACTACAGACTGTCAATACGCAGGCGTTCGGTTTGGAGTGCGTAACTGTGCTCAACATCACCGACAACAATGCGGATTTTGAGCGTTTCCGCCAAGTGGAGCGCGAACTATATAATACGGAGCGCGAACTCGACTTTATGCACCGCACGGGCGAATTCCGCAACCGGATGGAGGAGGAAGCCAACGCTCAGCAGATAGCCTCAGCCCAGACAACCGAGCAGCTGCGCTATGCCTTGCAAGGGGTAAACAAAGACCAACTTCTTCACGATGACGAGTTGGAGGACTTTGTTCTGCTCTTGGAAAGTCAGAAGCGCATTCGCACCGCCAAGACCGAGGAAGAAGAACACGAGGCTCTGGAAGACTTGCGCAAGAGTCGCTTGCTTAAGCAGGAAGACATGGAGGTGCTCGAGGACACCCTCGCCCACAAGAAGATTCCACGCGATGAGATAACCGAGATAATGCGCATACAGAGCGCACAGAACATAGACTCCGCACGCACAAAGGCGGAGTGGGCTCTCGACGACACTCGCACCGACCACGACTGGCAACGCGAAGACCTGGAGCGCCGACGCAACTGGGGCATCGAGGACGAGGAGCAGGAACGTCAGTGGATGCGCGACGAGAAGGAATACAACCGTGACTTCGAACGCACCAAACAGCAGGACGACTACGACTTCCAGCAGATGATGCGACAGCGCGAACTGGATAAGGAAGACCATCTGCTTGCACGCAACGAACGCCTCGAAGATGAACGGCTTGCCTACGAACGCAGTCGTCAGCAGAAAATGGACGACGACCAACTTGATGCCAACCGCCACCAACGCCAGATTGATAAGTTGCAGGCCATGGCACAGATGCAGGCCCAGTTAGACCAGCAGAAGTACCAGCATGAGGAGAATGTAGCCACGATTCAGAGCAATGAGCAGATGAACCGCGACAACCAGTTTGCCAACATGACTGCCGAGCAGATTCGTGCCGCCCAACTCTCCCACCTCACCGGCGATGCCCAGGTGGCAATGGCAAATGCCTACAGCGGTGAAAAAGAAGCTCAGTTGCTGCGAGAGACCAGCAAACAGAATGAGGACATGATGCAGCAGATGCTACAAATGCAACAGCAGAATAGCAATGCGCAGATGGAAGCGATGATGCGTATGGCGGGCATGATGAAGGACACGGCCGCCAGTGTGAGCGGTGCCCAACAGGCCAGTCAGCAGCAGCGCATCGACCAATTGCAGGCCGAGAATGCTCGCCAGCAGCAACGTCTTGACCACACGCAGGACAAGGCGATGGACAATCTTGCCCAAGTGAGCACCGCAGCCGCCAACAATCTCAATGCCTTCAACGGCGGTATCGGCAGCGGCAGTGCGGCACCCCAGAGCCAGCCGCAATCCGAACAGCTCCAGCCGATAGAGTGCCAGTGCTACAACTGCAACAAGACCATCCGCATTCTGCCCGGCACACCGCAGTGCCCCGAATGTGGTGCTCCTTTCCAGTGGTAAGACGAGAGTACCAACCTTCTAAACGACTATTACGATGAGCGACATAAAACTTGACGGTGATGCGGCCGTTGTGGGTGGAATACATTCCGACTCCCACAACACGGAGAACTACTACAACACTACAACCAACAATAGCACCGTAAACAATAGTACGGTCTACGAAGCCCAGAAGACGCAGACAGAGATTTATCAGCAGAACGAGAATCTCTTTCTGCAGGCTGTGCAGGAGAGACTGGCCGGCGGACTGCTCGACCAGCAGACCCTTGCCGAGCTCAACCAGCTCAGCATTCAGTGGCATGTGGCTCCTGCACGCGCCAATATGATTATAGAACAGGTGCGAAGGAGTAGCAGCATGATGCAGGGAGGCAAGGGCAACGAGTTTCTTGCCGAACAACTGTTGGGCGAGATCTTCAATGCCATTCAGGCAAACCAGACAGAAATACTCAAGCGCAAATTTCCTGCTCTGGAGCAGTTGGCTCGTGTGATGACCGACGGCAATGTGCAGTTCTTCTACCATCTACTGTTGGCATCGCTCTATCCCGACAAGTGCGTGGTGAGTTTCATCAATTCCCATACCGACAACTATTGGCAACTTTTCTGGGCACACGTGGCCTATATAAAAATAGGTAATCCCGACAACGCTACCGTACTTCTGCCCCGCCTTGGCGGATTCGGAGCGGAACAGGGCAACATCGCTTTGCTTATGGCCCTAGACAATCTTGCTGACTATCTTCACAACAACCGCAACGACTACTACCACCAGCAAACCGAATCCTATCTGAACCAAGCCGCAGAACGAGGCATGAACGAGCAGCTCGGGGCTTTGTGGTATGGCGTAAAAGAACTGTTGCAGGCGAAGCCACAACCCGAAGAATGGTATCGCTTCTATATTGAGACAACTTTTGCTGAGCTGCTCCCCAAGCCCAAGTCAAAAATGGCAGTGCCGCCCCAGATGCCCGCACCTCCGCCAATGCCTAAGTTTAATGCGCAGAATGTGCAGCTCGACCAGATGCAGGGTTTCAACCCTCTGCAGGCTGCCAAGAAGATGAACATAGGAGGTAGTATGACGAGCATGCAGAAGTCTCAGGCCGACCTCCTCAGTATGAGAAACAAGGCTGTGCACAGCACTGGGGCAACGATGCCGCCACCTGTTCCTATGCCTGCGGCTCCCGTGCCGCCCGCTATACCCCCAGGAAAAGTGGTAGTGCCGGAAGTCGACGAGTCACTCGACGAACCCGACCCGCTGGAAGACCACTATGGACTTATCCTTACCAACTCAATGGCTCTGGCCGACAAGTATGGATGTTCGCAGCAGGATGTGTTAGACGTGTTTAACACGTTCATACAGTCAGCCTACGACCAGCAAATGTATTGGGACTTTGTTGACACATGTGATGCAGGCATAGACACGACCGACTGTGTAGAAGTAAACAGTCTGTTAGACCAGTACATACAAGAATCGGGCATCCAGACGGGCATCCAGCTCCATCTGCTGATAGTTGGCGGAGATGACGTGGTGCCTATTCCCAAACTCTCCGACCCCTGGGAGTATGGCAACGAAGAACTCCCTACAGACATGTTCTATTGCTTGCCCGGCTCGCAACTCATGGACATGATAGATGGCGAACAGGAACAGGAACTCTCCGCTGACACAGTGCGCAACAATGTGGCGCGTCTGCCGCTGGAAGACGGTCAGCTCTCCACTAACATCAGCAGCGACATCGGTGCCTACTTCAATGTGAGCAGCCTCTACGGTGGCGGCATCCCCGTGGGCAACGTGGTGATGATAAGCAACAGCGAATGGATACCAGCCAGCAGTACAATGACGCAACACTTGCCGCTGCTCTACAATAGCGACGACCCGTCGCTGGTACGTAGTGGTATGTATATCAGTCCGCAGTTGTTCACTGCCGACGAGGTCTCTATGGCCGTCTACCGCCAGTCTTTGCGGCAGGCCGACATGCTCATGTTCAACCTCCATGGTGCAGATGCCCAGGGCATGTCTGGATTCTACAGCACCGACGAGGCGTTCAACGCCTCTTTGCTCAATGACAGCAAGGCTCGGGTGTTCAACACTGTAGCTTGCTTCGGCGCTCGCTACGCTGGATACAGCCGCAAAGACTCCATGTTGCTGCGTGCCCTCTATGGCGGCGGCATTCTGCTTTACACAGGTTCGCTCGTCCCCGTCCCGATGTTCTCCGACCAGGCAGACGAGGCTCGCCAACTGCTACTCAACCCCGGCACTGGTAGCGAGGTGCTTATGCGCCTCTACCCGCTTTATCTCTTCAAGGGCATGACGGCTGGAGAGGCACTGCTCCGTGCCAAACTTGACTACTTCAACATGTGCCGTCACATCGAGAGCGACAGTTTCTCGCTCAGCACCGCCTTGATGTTCTGTCTCTACGGCAACCCGATGCTGCATGTGCGCCAACGTGACAATGTAGTGGAGTCTGCCCTCCAAAACGAAGCCATGCCGCCAGCGCCGGTGGTGGCAGAGAAGGGCGGTCTGCGCAAGGCTGCTGTGCGCCAGGTGCTGAAGAGCAGTCCTGAAGGAATGTCGCTTATTGAGCAGATACAAAACCACACCGACAGCAACTTGCGCACAATCCATCGCATGGTGGAGCAGTTGGTCTACGACCAGCTTCGCCTTCCTGTCCGTTGGTTGGAGAGCGTCGACGAATACAGCCGGCCAGCCATTGACGGAAACACTGCCGTCGGCTATGCCTTTCACTACCACAACCCCGAGACCTGCCTCGCTGCCGATACCATCGTGGAAACCGACGGCAAGGGACGCATAAAGCGGGTCTATACTACAAAGTAAGAAATAAAAACAATAAATAAAAACAAAAACACTATGGGATTTTTCGGTTTTAAGTCTTCCCGCGAAGTGGAAGAAGAGAAAAAGAAAGCTGCAGCGGAAGCCGCTGCACGTGTAGAGCAGAACAATCTGACCAACCTGAGCAATCTGAGCAAGGGTAGTCAGGTGAACTTCGCCATACCTTATTTCGACGTGTTCGACCCTCGTCTGCAGGACTATGGTGTACCGGTATCCGTACATGGTGCCGTAGTGTATGCCATCGAGGACATGGACCTTTTCCATAGCGTCAACCGCAACGAGGCGTACAGCGACGAGACTTTCAAGAACAAGTTGAAGGGCCAGCTCACCAAGTACATCAAGTCGGTGGTAAGCAATGCCCCCAACGATGCCCAGATACCTGCCGTGCAGCTGGAGCGTAAGATTGTGGAAATCAGCGACCTCATTCAGGCGCGTGTAGTGCCGCAGGTGGAAAAACTCTTCGGCATCACCATCCGCAGTCTCGACATCACGGGCATCAACATCGACAAGAACAGTCGCGGCTATCGTGAGCTCAAGGCCCTCACTGCCGACCTTGAGAAGGAACGCACAATGGCACAGCACAATGCGCAGATATCCAACTTCAATCTCAACAACGACCTGCAGCAGAACCAGCTCAAGATGCAGTCGAACCTCAACCTCGATGCCATGAAGCGTCAGCAGGAGATGAACCTCGGCGGTCAGGAGGAGTTGCAGCGCATGCAACTGGAGAACCAGCGCGAGACCATGCGCATTCAGCGCGAAGAGATGCAGCGTGCCTCACGTCTGCAGACAGAGCAGACCTTCCTCGGTGCGCATCAGGCCAACCTCAACGCTGGCGTACTGAACAACGCCACTGACAACGGCATCAATGCCTTCCGTCAGCAGCCCACAATGGGCGGCGGAATGGGGCAGATGGGCGGTGCTCCGCAGATGCCGGGTATGCAGAAGGGAATGGGTGCCGCTCCGCAGATGCCGGGCGCCGTGCCACAGGTGCAATATCACATCGGTGTAAACGGCCAGCAGGCAGGTCCGTTCGACTGGCAGCGTCTGCAGCAACTCGTAGCCCAAGGCCAACTCACCCAGCAGTCGTACGTGTGGAAGCAGGGCATGGCCCAGTGGGAACTCGCCGGCAACGTAGCCGAGTTGCAGCCACTGTTCATGAATGCCGCTCCGCAAATGCCAGGCATGCCGCCTACTATGCCGGGGATGTAATCAAATATCAACTAATAACAAAAAGATATTTATATGGGATTTTTCAAGAAACTGGCCGCTTCCGCTATGGACGAAGTAAAGAAAAACGTAGCGGAGGCGTTGAAAAATGTTGCTGAAGAACTGGAGAAACCTGACGCAGACAAAACGCAGCAGAAAGCCCCTAAACCAACAACTCCTGCTGCTTCCGAAAAAGAGCGGGCAGAACAAGAGTCTTCCGTAGCAGAAGAGGAAAAGGAAGAAGTCTGCGTTGAAATTCCTGAAGGAGAATGTGTTATCGATAATCAGACATTGTATAGATACATAACAGGAAATGAAACCAAGATTATACTTCCTTCAACTTTGTGCGGAATAGTAGGCAG
>CAVCAW010000004.1:0-7383 GCA_963600315.1 Bacteroidaceae bacterium
GAATTGTGTCACCTGCACCTAAGGTGATGGTTTTGAATAGGGTCTCGCCGTTCCAGTATTTGATGGTGAAAGTTAGCTGTTTCCACTTGGCGTATATATTGAGGTCGTGGTCTGGCATCACAGTAGTGCTGTCGCTCCAGCCGTCGAAGGCATAACCGTCTTTAGCCTCGGGAGCGTCAATGGTCGGAACCGTAGCTCCTTCGGTTAAGGTCAAACTCTTCAGCAGGGTCTCGCCGTTCCAGTAGTTCACTGTGTGCTTGGCAAGCTCTGCCACGTTGAAAGTGAGGCTTACGCCGGGCAGCACGTTTTCTTCAGTGGTGTTAGAGAACCTTATATTCTTAGCCGTTATCTTGTAGTCCCCAGGAGTGATGGCGCTGGCGCTGGTCAGTTGCACGGTGAGTAACTCGCCGCTGGTTCCTGTTATGTTCTTTTTGGCGGTCGAGCCATAGCCCACTATTCTCAAGTTGCCGCTTGCGAGCACGCTGGCCTCCATCGTGATGTTCTTCAAGCGTGTGGCTTTCTTTATGCTGTCGGTGGCGACTGTGAATTGCTGTGGCAGCACGAAGTCCATCTGGAATCCTGCATAGGTCTGCTCGTTGTTGAGGGCTACTGACAATGTCCACTGTGTTTCCGAGTCGCGAGTGATGTTGAGCTCAATATTTTCTTCCGCATTCGAGATAGCCGGTATGCTCATCAGCGTGAGAATCAAGATCAGAATCTTTTTCATCTTGTGTTAAAGTGTAGGTGTATTATATAAGGTATTGTTACATTCTTGTTATTTCACGGCAATCTTTCTCTTGTTGATGATATAGATGCCCTCGGGCAGCGTTATGGTGCGTCCGCCCTTGCCTATGTTGAAGGTGCCATAGAGCTTGCCGTCGGCGCTGTAGACTGGTACAGTCGTTTCTTTTGTTGCGCCAAAGGTCAACTTGTTGCCGTCTTGGTTCATCACCCATGCGGCATTGCTTATGCCCGTCAGCACAGTGTTGCTGAACTGCGTGGAGTGTGAGGCTGAGCGTTCGTCTTCACCGAGTTTGCTTACGAACATCACGTTAGACACCGACACAGTCAATTGGTCAGCAGTGCTCTGGCTTTCTCCCCAATCGAGCGACAAGGTCACCGTTGTGTGTCCCTGTGGCAACGTGTGGTTGGCAGCCGAATAGATTGACACTCTGTAGAGGTCGCGCTCGCTGCTCGTGCTGCTGAGTGCTGCCACATAGAGCTTGAAGTCAGGGAGGCTGCTGCTGATGTCGAGGTCAGTCACCTCCATGCCTTTAGGCACGGCGAGGTCAAACTGCAGACCACTGTAGACAGCATCCTCGTCGGCATTGATGTCGAGCGATATGTCCACGCCCCCATCTCTGTGGACAGCCTTGCCCGGAGTGAGGGTCGCTTCAGCTACGGGCAGGCCATAGAAGCGCCCGCTGGCTGAACTCTGTGTGGTGAGATTGCGCACGGCCAGAGCGTCGTTGACGGTTATCATGTTGTTGGCGTCTTGGTCCGCTTGCGTATAGTCAAAGTCCTCGTTGGGCAGACTAAGCATATAGTTGAGTACACACACTATGTCGGCGGTGGTGACAGCGCCATCGCCGTTCACGTCGCCCACAACGGTGTTGTTCACCGTCTCTAGATAGTTCTTGCTGTCATAGCCCAGCGTAGTCTTCATGTAGTCATAGATGTAGTTGGCACGCTCCTTGAGCCATGTCTTTGCCCGTGAGGTCACGGTGGCATAGGTGGTGGCGTCGCCGCCGCTCCACTTGGCGTTGTCGTGGGTGTAGGATGCCGATGCGAAGTCATAGTAGTCCTGACAGAACTCTACAAGCTCGTCAAGTCTGCCGTCGCTCATGAAGTTGTTCCACAGATTATAGTATGCCTTGTTGACGCTCTCACCGCTGTATCTAAGGTCTCTCACCCAGTCGTCGGCCTCCATGCTCACGCTGTTCCAGAAGTCGGTGGCGGCTGTGTAGGTGAAGTAGTTGTTGGTGAACTCATAGCCGTAGCTCCAGTCGAAGTCCCACACGGGACCGAATACATATTTCGAGTCGCTGTTGGTGATGTCCTCGTTGTAGCAGAACGTGCTCTTGGGATGCATGAACTCCGTGTTGAATGCCAGGTCATAGACAAAGAGGTAGCGGGCCAGATAGTCAAGGTCGAAGTAGTTGCCCATCTCTTCTTTGTTGTATTGCGCCGTGATGGCCTTGTTGAAGTGTTGGCTTATCTGTGATTGTGTCAGTGCCGACGTGCCTTCGCTCAGGTCAGGCTCCTTGATGTTGACCGGCAGCGTGTATCTGGTTGTCCTGAATTTGTAGGTGTCGTCATAGTAAGAGTCGAGCTCCAGCATCACAGCAGAGGTCTCGTCATCAATGTCAATGCTGTTGTTGGCGAAGCCAATCTTCTCGGTCAGGTTATACGAACCGCGGTATTCTCCGTTGAGATACAGCTCCACCGGAATCTCATGGTTGTAGCCTGCCGTCTCCACCAACTGCGCTATCTTCATGGCGATGGCGTTGGTCGTCATCGACTTGCTCTGCGCGTTGGCTATGAGGTTCCAGTGCTTGCCTTTGGTCAGTCCCAGCGGCTTGACACCCTCAGTGAATTTCATGTGATATGGCTTCTTGCTGTAGTTCCACGAAGTGTTGCCGCGTCCCTTTATCTGAATGGCAGTCTCTGCCATGTCGGGGAATACACCACCGCCGTCAATGGTTATCTTGGCGTCCTTGTAGGTCGTCTTTGAGGTGATGGAAAGTCCGTCGTCAGTAGTGATATAGATTGTGGGCACTTTGTATTGCGCAGTAGACTGGTCGGTGGCAAACGTAGCTCTCACCGTGGTCTGAGTGCCGTAGGGGGCAGTGGCGTATTTGCCCTCACTGGTGCGGCGCAGAATGGTGTGGCCCCTGCGTGCTATGGTGTAGACCACGTCCTTGTCATAGCGCGTGCGGGTCACCTTGCTCTTCTGCAACACGGTGCCTATGTAGACCTCTGCGTCGGCATCAATCTTGAACGAAGGCCGCAGTCGCTTGCCTATGCACAAGGCGTTAATCGTTACCAGCGAGTCGCCGCTGAATACACCCATAGCGTCGTCGATGAGGTGGGCGTTGAACTTGGTATTGAACTTAAACGAGTTGAACATCGGCAGATTGCCCGGCTTCACGGTCGAAACAGAGTCTACCTCATAGGCTGCATAGCTATAGGTTGGCCCGCCGTCCTTGGTGGTGATGGTCACGCTCTCGTCAGTCAGCTCCTTGCTTTCGATATACTCGTTGGGAATTGCGTCAATCTTGCCGTCAGCCCTATAGACGTGGACTACTGGTCCAGTGTATGCCGCCAGCTCCACTGTGCTCTCGGGCTCCGTTGGCTCTGTGGGGTCTACAGGGTCCACTGGGTCGGGCGCATCTGGGAATACCGTGTCGCTCGGAATGACCAATCCCTGCTGGGTCAGCAAGTTGCGGTGGCGTGCGTCCTTCGACTTAAAGGCAAAGGTGGAACCTCCGTCTATAGAGTAGTAGCATATTCCCACTTCCGAATAGTCATTCCAGTAGATATATGACGATGTCAAGTGCCAGTTGGTCGAACTGTTAAGACTGCACGTAGCCACACCAATCGAGTAGCCCGGATAGTCGCTCTGGTCGCTATAGGCTATGCTCCACACGTGGTCGTTGGTGCTCGGACTGCCGTTTGCCACCGCTACGTCAGTCGCAGTGGTATTCATAGTCGTTGGCAACTTGCCCGACACATATCCGCCGCCCTGAATCATGATTTGAGCGCCGCCCTGAGCCTCCTTGAAGTAGAACAACCTGTCGGGAACCTCTTCAGACTGAGTGAGGGCGCTTCCGTCAATCACGTAAAGCCCCGACCTCACGTTGGTGATAGTGTAGAGCACAGGGTCAGAGTCGTCAGTGGTGTAGACCACGGGCTGCGTCATCTCGGCGGTAGACCAATAGTAGCCGTCGGCGTCCACGCCACACACCGTGTTGCTGTCAGTAGCCTCATCATACTTCGTACCGTCCTCCTTGTAGATATAGAACAACTCGTTGCTGCCAGTCGGCACGTCGCTATTGTTATAGGTACCAAGCACATAGCTGGTCGTCCTCACGTCAAAGCAGTAAGAACTCTCTGCCACACTCCTGAAGTAGTACGACCCGTCGCTTGCCTGCCCTATAGTCCACAGGGCAGAGTCGCTCTCCACCGAACTGTCCAAGCGCATATAGCGGCGAATAGGACTCTCGCTCCTCACCTCGTCCCACACGAGATATTCGCTCGTCTGGGCATTGCGAATGGCATACTGCCCCGTTCTGTATTCCAGAAAATACCAGTAGCAGTCATCGCTCGTCGTGTTGCTCGTTGCCAGACACACTGGAGTGTTGATATTGTGGTTGCTGCCAGTGGCAATGGAACCGTAAGTAGTCATCTTGGGCGCAATCCTGAACTTGATGGTCGGATTAAACGAAAAGCGGTCCGCATGTGCGCACACGGCGCAAACAAGGGCTACAATCAGTACTATTGCTTTCGTGCTTCTCATAGGCTGAACGTGAGTTAGTTGTTGTTTGGCGAGAACTTTTTTAGTTAAAAATATGCTGAAGAGCAAAGTTAAGAAAAAAAACTCATCTGTGGTGATTTTGCCGCACAACTAATAACCAAAACACCCGATTGCACCACTCCTTTATCATTTATGCGTATTTGCCGAGTAAATATCTAACAACTTTAGCCCGATGTAACCATCGGGACTCACTCCCTCATGTCATCAACTCATGTCCGCTCAAAGTCCGCTCCAAAATCTGTCCAACAGCTCCCCATACTCTCCCCCCCTTGCCGTCCCACAACAATACGTTAGTACAAATTCGTCGCAACTGTCTTTCTTTCATCTTCTTACGTTCGTCTAATCACTTGAACTGACCCTCAAGTTTCGGCGGAAATTGTCGACCCTTTCCGCCGAAATCAATGTCCCTTTCGCCCCAACCCTAAGTCCGTTCCCGCCGATGCACGTAATTTTGCACAACCCCTAAGACCTTTAAAGCATAATCAAACAAAAAATACGATGAGAGTAATAAAATGTAGACTAAAAGAAGCTGGCGGTGCGCTGCGCAATGCAGGCATTGTCTACGCCAAGACCATAGATGCTGGTCGTATTAGCGCCGACAGTCTGGTAGACATGATGGTGGAGTGTTGCAACGTGTCGCGCAGTCAGGTCGTAGCAGTCCTGAGCGCCTTGGCTGACAAAGTAGGCGACATGCTTGAGCTTGGTCACTCGGTGGAGGTGCCCGGGCTGGGCTTCCTTGCGCCCCAAGTCAAGGGCAAAGTCACCAAGAGCAAGAGCGGCAAACCCATTGTTGCCGACCCCAAATGTCAGTTGAAGTTCAAACCTCGCCGCAAACTAATGTCGAGGTTTGAAGGCATAGTCTATCAACCCGTCACCAGCTGGGTGCCTAGCAACACCACGCTCACACCCAGCGAAACCACCGCCACCGCCATCGCTCTGGCCAACCGCCAGGAAATCTTCTACGCCCGTGACTTCGCCCACGAGGCTGGCTGCTCCGAGAGCTACGTCACCAACCAACTCGCCACCTTGGTTGGCCAAGGCGTTATCACCCGTCTTCGCCTTGGTCGCATGAACCTATTCCGACTAGCCCGTGACTCGGCTGCTGCAACGACATGAGAACTCGCAATTTGCTGTCATTTAATTAATGTCATGAACCTTGCGCAAGTTTTTCTGCCAAATTGTTTTCTTCTCTTGATTGGATAGATTTTAAGCAATAATTAGATGTAAGTTGAAAATCTTTTTTTGTACCGATACCAAGTTCATAACAAAATACCAAATGAAATAGAATTTCAGGGTTTGGCAAAGCGGCCGATACTCATAACAGGGTCGCCATAGGCATCAAGCACGGGTTGGAGATGAGAGAGTTAGTTGAAGTTGTTCTCTGCATCGAGGATTGCCTCATTATAATCATGTCCCCAAAAGTGTTCTTGAGCGAAAGAGATTTTATGAACAAATTGTTGGTGTTTGACGCAGCTACAAAAAAAGCCCGAAGCACCGTTATGACGGGCTTCGGGCTGAAGCTTTATGCTCTTTTGGTTTTTGCCGGGTTGCAATAATTGTTTTTCGGTTCCATGATGTCTTATTTGTTATCCAATAACAGATTTAGTTGAGCCTGCAGCTCTTCTCGTTTGGGCAGGTACAGTTGGTAACGGGCAGTAAACAGTTGGTTGGTTATACCTTGCAAGGCATATTCCATTAGCAATTCGTCTTTTCTTGCTCCCAACACAATGCCAACTGGCGGATTGTCGTCAGGCTGGCAAATTTCTGTTTTGAAATAATTCAAGTACAGATTCATCTGCCCGATGTCGCCATGCTTTATCTCTGCCCGTTTTAAGTCTATCAGAACATAACATTTCAAGATGGCATGATAGAACACGAGGTCTACTTTAAATCGCCTGCCACCAATCGGTATCTCATATTGGCGTCCTATAAATGCAAATCCTCTTCCTAATTCCAACAGGAATTGTTCCATATTGGCTTTTAGAGCCTTTTCCAGGTCTGACTCTTTGTATTGCTTACGCAGAGGCAAGCCGGTAAATTCAAGTATATAGGGATCTCTGATAATGTCAATAGGAGTCATAATCTGATGTCCTTTATTTGCAAGGGTCAAAACTCCCTCTTTGTCAGAACTTAAAGCAATGCGTTGAAATAGACAACTCTTCATCTGGCGTTTCAGTTCCCTTACGTTCCATCTTTCCTTAACACATTCCTTTATGTAGAACTGCATTTCTAGGGAATCTTCGCACTTCAAAATCTCATAATAATGACTCCATGTCAATTTGTGGGACAGCGTCCCACATTTTGGAAATGCCAAGTATAATTTCCTCATATATGTCAAGTTGGAACGGTTGAATCCTTTTCCATTTTTGACGGTTAAGTCTCTGGAAAGATTCTGCAGCAACTGCTTGCCATATTCGGCTCGTGCTTTGCCTCCTTGTTCATACTCTACAATATACTTACCCGTCTGCCAGTTGGCATCCAACAATTCAGTGTTAACTGTAATCGCAGCTTTTTCTTTCGCTACTTTCCATAAATCCGAAATATGTGTGACAAGTCCCACATATTCGGGGTCATTTATTTGTAATGACGTTATATTGTTTTCTTTGCTCATGTCTTAATCGAATATTATCAGCTCTGTTTCTAGCATATCTGCGTGTATATCGTAGCGTACTCCCTGTTCGCTGGTGAAGCATTGATGGCATAATTCTTATTGCCGTTCGTCATTCTAAACACCACTGCAAAGCTGCCGATACTCATAACAGGGTCGCCATAGGCATCAAGCACGGGTTGGAGAAGAGAGAGTTAGTTGAAGTAGTTCTCTGCATCGAGGATTGCCTCATTATAAT
>CAVCAW010000005.1:0-25110 GCA_963600315.1 Bacteroidaceae bacterium
CTATCCACGCTTACACTGGCGACCAGATGATTCTCGACGGTCCTCAGCGCAAGGGCGACCTCCGTCGTTCACGTGCAGGTGCACAGAACATCGTGCCTAACTCTACAGGTGCCGCTAAGGCTATCGGTCTCGTAATCCCTGAACTCAACGGCAAGCTCATCGGTTCTGCACAGCGCGTTCCGACTCCTACAGGTTCTACCACTATCCTTATCGCTGTTGTTAAGGGCAAGGATGTAACTGTAGAAGGTATCAACGCTGCAATGAAGGCTGCTGCTACCGAGTCTTACGGCTACAACGAGGATCCTATCGTTTCTTCTGACATCATCGGCATGAAGTTCGGTTCTCTCTTCGACGCTACCCAGACCATGGTTTCTAAGGTAGACGACGATACCTATCAGGTACAGGTTGTTTCTTGGTATGACAACGAGAACTCCTACACCTCTCAGATGGTACGCACCATCAAGTATTTCTCTGAGATTTAATCCTTTCGGATGAAATAGTCCTACATATCGGGAGGCAAGCACCCTGTGACTACAGGTGCTTGCCTCTTGTCTTTTCTCTACACACCAAATCAATATCCACAGTTAATACCTCGCCAACTAATGATTACCATCATCGGCCCTACTGCCTGCGGCAAGACGACTCTCGCCGTGGCCTTGGCAGACGCTCTCAACACAGAGATTATCAGCGGCGACAGCCGACAGGTATATTGTGGTATGGACATAGGCACTGGCAAAGACCTGGGTGAATATGCCGTTAACGGCAAACCCATAGCCCACCACCTTATTGACATTGTGCCAGCGGGCAGCAAATACACCGTATATAATTTTCAGCGGGATTTCTTTGATGCCTACAACGACATGACCAAGCGAGGCAAGATTCCCGTATTCTGTGGCGGTTCGGGACTCTACGTAGAGTCGGTGTTGAGGAGCTACCGCCTTTTTGAAGTTCCCGAAAATCCAACACTGAGAGATTCGCTGAAAGACAAGAGTCTGGAAGAACTTACATCTTTACTTTCTTCATTCAAGACACTACACAACACCACCGATGTCGACACGGCACAACGAGCCATTCGTGCCATCGAGATAGAGACGTTCTATCAAGACATTCCTGCCGAGCAACGCTCATTCCCCAAAATCGACTCTGTAAACTTCGGCATTGACATTCCGCGCGACCTGCGCCGCCAGCGCATCACCCAGCGACTTCACACCCGCCTTGAGGAGGGCATGATTGACGAAGTGAGAGGGCTGCTCGACAACGGCATCGCTCCTGAGAACCTCATCTACTATGGACTGGAATACAAATACATCACGCTCTATGTCACGGGGCAGATGACCTACGACAAAATGGTTCACGACCTTGAAATCGCCATCCACCAGTTTGCCAAGCGGCAGATGACCTGGTTCCGTGGAATGGAGCGCCGGGGCATCAAGATTAACTGGATTGACGGCACTCTGCCTACCGAGGACAAGGTCGACATCATAATGCACACCACAGAACCAACCTATAAATAACTATAGCCATGAAAAAACTACTCTTTGCAGCACTGTCGCTGGCAATGGTGCTCCTTCCGCAAACGGCGCTCTCACAAGTCGCCAAAATCGGCATCACGGAATATTCTACCATTGAAGATGCCTTCAGCAAAGCAGCCGACGGAGAGACAATCACGCTGATGAGCAACGCAAGCATCAGCAGCAAAATATCAGTTACCAAAAACATCACTCTGGATTTGCAGGAGTATACCATTAGCAACAACAGTTCGGAAACTACCTTAATATCAGTAGGCACCGCAGGAACCCTAACAATCAAAGGAAATGGTTCAATAGTCAATGAAGGCACAACTGCCTGCAATATTGTACAGGTTCAGGGGACTCTTAATCTGGAGAGCGGAACCTTGCGTACTAGTGTGGCACAAACCGCAACTGTCTATGTTTTATATGGTATTTTCAACATGACAGGAGGCTGTATAGAGAACACTCGTATAGGTACCAGTAGTACAGATTATTTCGAACAAAATTGTACAGCCATACATATTCTGTATAGGAAAGCGGACACAAACAAAACCACAATAACTGGGGGAACAATCACTTCGAACGAAGCTGCAATTTACAATGCCACTGCTAATAGCAGTAAAGCGACTGTAGATATTAGCGATGGCGTTGAGATAAACGGACTTATATGTACCAACAATGGTCCGCAATACTTTACATCCATCCCACCGCGCTACATAATATTTAGCAAAACGACGAGTGTTGGTTCTCAAGAAAACGTGGTATACAACATTTCTGGTTCTCCCACATGCCCTAAGCTTACGCTCTCTGGCAGTCGCCAGTTTCTTACCCCCAGGACATTTACCGCAATAGCATCGTCCTACACGAGAGACATGACTAACACCTGGGGCACACTCTGCGTTCCATTTGCCATCGACATAGAAAGCAGCAACGTGGAATGCTACAGCATCACTGGAGTGAGCGGCAACGAACTGACCTTGTCGCAGCACGCAGCAAACATTAATGCTGGCACGCCCGTCGTGATAAAGAAGAAAGACGAGTCGTCGAGCCAGATAAGCATCGTAGGAGTGGCGAGCAGCACTGTGTGCACGGCAGCCATAGAACCCACTACTTCAGACGCCAACATGTACGGCACGTTTAAGGGCACGACCATAAAGAACACCGATGCCCTGAACTACTACTTCATAGCCAACAATATGTTCTACCAGGCAGGCAAGGACACTACCGTTCCACCCTACCGCTCGTATTTCACGCTGAACAAATTCAATCCCAACTCAAACACGTGGACTCCATCGCCCTCGTTCAACATCGTCATTTCGGACAACGAAATCACCGGCATAGAGTCAGCCACTGACACTCAAGACTTCTTTGACGGTATTGTGGCTATCTACAATATCAGCGGTCAGCGACAGGACGACATTAAGCCAGGCATCAACATCGTGAAGTACAGCAATGGTGCGACAAGAAAAATAATCGTGAAATAACTCATTATTTTTCTGAGAGCTATGCAATAAATGAACTACTTATTAGCATCCACATGAAAAAGCAATATATAACTCCCTGCGCAAGCATCGTCAAAATAGCCCCTACCAGTGTCATCGCAGCTAGCCAAGCACCCTCCAGCCTCCAATATGGCAACTCAAACGAATTTGAAGGTCCTACTGTGGCCGAATCATCGAGATTTGCTGGAGGGCTTACGGAGGACAACAGTTCTAACGAATCCTCTGTAGAGTTCTAAGCCACAAAGCACAAGAGACTCAATTTTCACACAAGAACAACCATAAAACTATGAATTAAGGTTTACACACAATAAAGTTGCAAGAACCCTACAAAAGAAAAAAGGGGCAAACCAAAATTTGGTTTACCCCTTCTTTCTTGCGACATTCTACTATTCTGCATCCTTATCCTTCCTGACAAGATAGTCGCTGTAAATGTTAAGTCTCACAAAATAAGCATCACCATTGCCTCTGTAGAGACCGAGCGAGAAAACATTTTCGTGACCATCGTCGGTGTAGGCATAGAGGCGCAGACAATTCTCCGACTTGCTCATCGACTGAACATCGGGATAGCGGTTCCTGATTTTCGACAAAGCCATATCAAAACCATTGATGGCTTCTTTCTTCGACGTATACTTGTTATATCCGAATACGTTATAAAACAATCCATCTGCGGTGAACTTCATGCCTATTGTTGCAAAGTCAACATCAAAGATGCTGCGATTTTGCAAAAACACACCATCGTTGGTAACTATTGGTTCGAATTGTTGCTCCTGCAACTTAGTGACAACGCTCTCGTATGCATCACCTATCACACAATTCCAATAAGATGTCTCAATCTTTTGCGCTTTGACATTGGCACACAGCGCTAACAGCAATACAAGAAAAAAAGTAGTTCTTTTCATAGTTTTACGAGATTAGAAGCGATAGCCCAAAGTCAGGGCAATCTGTGATTTGTTAAGTTTTACATGACGCGACGGACAAACGTTCAGACTGTTGGGCACAGCGTAGTATGAGCCATCTTCGGATGCTGAGAAAGCATACAACTTGCCGTTCTGGCATTGATAAAGCCAACTGGCATCGGCATAAAAAGAGCCTAGTTTCACTCCGACACCTAAAGTGTAGCGCTTAGTTGACGAAAGGTTGAGGTAGTCAGTGGAAGTTGAGCCATCAATTGAAGCACTGTTGATATACTGGTTTAAGAACGCCTTGTCATCAATGGCAGAAGTAACATAATTGTAGCCAGCACGCAGATACAAATTGCGCACTGGAGTAAGTTCTGCACCGACCTTGAGAGTGTGAGTCCCCTTAAGGTACTTGCTAGCTTGGTGATTCAGTTCACGGTCTTCGGAATCTTTCCAGTTGTCAAAATCATCACCATACGACACTGATACGCAAGAATAGTCGGCAAACTCATACTCTGCCCCTACAGCAAGTTTGCCAAAGAATGTGTTGCCTACAGAAACACCCAGTTTCCACGGAGAGCGCACTTTGTAATCATAATCCGTCCTAAACTTAACCCTATTGTTACCCCACTGATTTTCATAGGTATTAATCTCAGACATGTTTCGATATGTCAGTTCATAATATACGGGGGTTGCCAAAGTCAGGCCGACCTTAAAGTTACTATTGCTAAAAGGCCTTACAATCACGCCAAACTTAGCATCACAACCTGTGCCCTTAAGACTATTGGAGTTTGTCAGCGTATAGAATCCGTCGGAGGAATTTTCGCCCGTCGAATTTTGGTAGAGGAGGTCTTCCGTATAAGCAAGAGAACTCTTCTGGCTCACATTGTACACAGAGGCCGTAATACCAAAATACCAATTATCGTTCACATTAAACGACAAGTTGAAATCAAAAGCCTGATTACTCCCCCAACGTGCTTTGTTGTAGAAATGTGAAGAAGCGTTGTACGGACTATAGTTGCTCGCAGCATCACCAAGAAGGTAGGCATTGTAAGCCATATCTGCCAATGGTGTTGCAGATTCTGCACTTTCCCAATATCTCGACAAGTCTGACAGCTGCCATGTCTGCGATGCGTTTCCAGCGCTACTGAGATTCAATGCGGACGACGCTGTAAGTTGATTGAAATCATGCTGCTTGTGATAGTTGATTCCAAAGTTTATGAACTTCAAGTTCTTGTCCATAATAGGGAAACAATAAACAAATCCAGCCTGATCAAATGACACGTACTTGTTATGATTACCATCAAACTCATAGCCTCCTGGCTGCGAGACCAAACTGGCTGTTACCGCTGCATCGCTACGACGATATAGTGCCGTAGCCGCTGGCGACGATGACATCGTAGACAAATCACCGCCGAGTGCACCCATGGCACCACCCATGCCGACATAGCGAGAAGTTCCGTTAAGGTCGGCAGCACTAAGTTCCGCAATCTGATAAATATCTTGCGAAAAAACGCTTGAAGACACTAATACAAGTGCCGCTGCTACAAAGATTTTTTTCATCTCTGTTTTATTCGTTATGTTTTGATTTAAGACATCTTAGATGTTTCGATATGAAATATATTTCGTTACTCAAAAGCGCAAGAAAGTTTAATCAAAAGCAATGATTACAGCTTTCGTTATAAATTAAGAATATTCATTGTCGGGAACTAGTCAAGCAATTTTCAAAAAGTCTTTGAGTCAAGAATCCTGTCAACTCTCCTTAAAAAACTCGCAAAGACCAAAGCTAAGCAATCTCCAAACCAAATTAAGTAATGTAAACCTAGTTAGACATGAAAACAGTCCAAGCATTATGGAAACAAATTTAAGCAAAGAGAAAACACTTTCAGCAATTTGAAGACACAAATCTTTTTAAAGAAACAGACTATCACATATAGTAGTCAATAAACAGCCTTGTCAAAAGACTTAGAGTCAACGACGTGGAGTATGCTCTTATTTGCAGCGTCATCTGCATTTGCGAACTTAGTCTGCATCAACAAATCTACACTGGTGACCCTTATCTACGGTTGCGGTTTTGAGTCTGAATTATTATCTGCGGAAACTCAGAGATTGCGGCTGTTGCTTGCATCTACAAAACTGCTATTTACCATCGTTATCTGCGACCACCGCCGCCACCACCACGACTAACACCACCGCCACCTCGGCTGAATCCGCCACCGCCCATTGACGGAGAGGACTGACGTGGGCTTGAGCCGAACGAAGGAGCCGAACCACTGCGCGATGAAGAACCAGAGCGTTGTGATTGAATGGAAGGACTACTGTATCTTTGACTTTCACCACGACCATAAGCCCTATTATTGTCGGAACGATAAGTGTTATTCTTGTCCACATATGACCTGTTGTTGTCAGTGCGACCGTTGCGACTATAGTCTGCACGGCTGTCACCACCTCTTCCAGGAGCGCGAACAATGCGCGAGCCACCGTTGTCACGTCTGCCAAAGACAGTGCCATTATCCCGTCTGCCACCAGCAAACCCTATGTTGTGAGCACCATTGCCACGACCGAAATCACGAGGAATAAACCCGCGGCGTCCGCCATTGTGACCGAAAGCGAAGCCATCATGACCATAGTCGCGATGTGCCATCATGGGACGTCCCATGTGGTGAGGATTAAATGCCGGACGACTCCAAGCCCAATAAGCCGGACGTCCCCAGCCCCAATAGGAATAGCTCCACCATGGGTCATGCCACCCCCATGTAAAATCCCAGCAAGTGCGGTAGTGCCAACTGCTGTAATACCAGGGATCAAAGGCACAAGACCACCATGTATAGCTCGGGCACGACAATGCCCAACCATCATAGTAGGCATCCCACACATCATCATAGCAAATAGTCCAATAGTAGGGACTGCTTACAATCACTCCGGGATGCGGGCTGTAGAAGCGCATCACCAACTTTGTATAGGGATAGGAAACTCCGTCATTGCTATCGTCAAAACTTGATTCTACATCCTTTGTATATGTACTATCTGAAGTACTAGACAAGACTGAACGACGATTGTATTCGTCAACGTCACGATTTTCCTTGTAGTCGAGGGCTTTGGCAGTCACGCTGCTGCTCACAACTGCGCTATTATCATACCACGTCTGGCTATTGGTAGCTTTTACTTCCCTCACATCCTTTGAGGGAATAAAGTAGACATCATCCTGCGCTTTTACCGAACCTACGGTTGCAAAAGCCACAATACAGAATAAAGTAATCCATTTCATAGCATTATAGTTTAGGGGAGTCCTAATTAGGCGAATTTAAATCAGGCACTCTGTTCTATATCCGTTTATAACTATTGAGTATCTGTTGATATTTCGTGCGAAAATAAGTATTTCCACACAATAAACGTCAGTAGCAAATGGACTGATTATTGGTTTTTATGTTTTTTTAACCCTAAACGGCAAGTTAAAATCAAATATTTTCAATCAGGGCTACAGCATATGCGGAAATCCCCTCTTGGCGACCGGTAAATCCGAGTTTTTCGGTAGTTGTGGCTTTCACCGACACGCAATTGTCTGGCACTCCCATCAGTTCTGCCATGCAATGTTGCATCTCCGGCACATGAGGATTTATTTTGGGACGTTCGCAGCAGACCGTGGCATCGATATTGCCAACGCGATAGCCTTCGTTGTGCAGGAGTTCCACAACTTTGGCTAAGAGTACCTTGCTGTCAATGCCTTTGTAGGCAGAATCTGTGTCCGGGAAATGGTAGCCAATGTCACGCAGACAAGCAGCACCGAGCAAGGCATCGCATATGGAATGTATGAGCACATCGGCATCACTATGGCCCAACAGACCGAAATCGGACTCTATCTGCACACCACCGAGCCACAGTTTGCGGTCAGCTACTATCTTGTGAACATCATATCCAAAGCCTATGCGCATACCACTCGATTAACAATTAAAGTAAGACTGCATCAACAATTAAAGTAAGACTATTTTGAACTATTTCCACTGCTCAAAATTCTCAAGTCAATTTAAGAGATTTTCTAGCAGAGTCTCTAGCGACGACGTCCGCGGCTCAAGATGTCCTTTATTCCGTCAAGGTCAAAGCCCAAGGTCACGCGTAGGGTTTGGTCAAGCGGATTGCTTGAAGCTGTTGAAATAACATAACCTGCGTCTAGCGAGAACACGTTCATCTTGAAGCCTGCACCGACAGTGAAATACTTGCGATTTCCTTTGGTTTCGGCTTCGTGGTGATAACCGGCGCGCAGACTGAACTTGTCATTATAGGTATATTCGAGACCCAAAGACCACTGTATTTCCTCGAGTTCTTCAGAGAAGCCGTTGGGCGCATCGCCAAAACTCTTGAAGATACCAGATATAGCTGAAACATTATAATAGTTTTTCTCTCTATATTCTTGATATTCAGCAGTGTGATCAAGACCGTCATCGGTAGTGTAGCCTAATTTTTTGGCACACTGAGCATCGGTGGGATATGTCGGCACCAAGAGTTTGTTGGCATCACCACAGATGGAGATTCTGTTGTACTCGTCAATAGGTATGGTATAATTGAAACCCAATCGCAAAGTAGTCGGAAGGAAGTAAGAATAGTCGTCACCATAGTTTATTTTACTACCCAAGTTAAACACTCCGAAACCCAAACTCAGTTGACATTCGCGGCTTCCCGAATTAATGTAGGTATTATAGTAACCAGCGATGTCGGCAGCAAAGGCTGACCCAGGCTTCGACCCATCGTCGTAGTTGCCCGTAAGGTCAGAATAAATATAGCGTAGCGTGACAGCGGCAGAGAACTTTTCGCTCAACATACGGCTGTAGGCAGCGTCAATAGCAAATTCATAAGGGCGAATTGTCATGTCGGCACCATCGCCACCATAGTTAGTTGACACATCGCCAAGAGAGAAATATCTCAACGAGCCGCTGACTGCCTGATAGTCACCCAAGCGATAATAGCCAGCCAGATAAGCCAAGTCTATATCATTAACTATCTGTCGCAGCCACGGAGTGTAGTTGAGCGCTATTCCACCTTTTGAGATGGCAAAAGGATATTTGGCAGCGTTCCATGCTTGAGAGTTGGCATCGGGGTCGGTTGCCGCACCCACATCACCCATACCGCCGGCTCTGGCATCAGGGGCAATGCTCTGCGACACGACCGCAGTCTGCACAGGATTAAATTTCTCTTTTATGTCTTCTCCGCTGGCGCAAACTGCTCCAGTGAGCAGCATCGCTGTCAGTATGCTTAATTGTTTCATATCAATTCAAACTATTATCTTAGTCTCTTTGTATAAACTGCTATCTCTTTATAAACTCTGCAATTCTCTGTTTATTGTCTTGAGATAATCATTTTCTGTCTTTTTTCTGCTTTGGAACCGCCATTGCAGCTTACTGTCACCTCACAGATGTACACTCCCGAAGCCAGTGACACACCGTTGTTGGCAGCCAAATCCCAGCTGATGGTATAGTAGCCGTCAGAAACGGCCGTTTCTGTATGACTCCAGCATTTCTGACCATAGCAGTTGTAGACATTGATGGTAAACTGGGTCTCTTCTTCGGGCCGGTCATAGCGAATCTTGAACGTTGTCGACGATGATGCCGGATTTGGGCTGAGCACGACAGAATTGATTTGCGGCTGCAGACCTGATTTCACCACAAAGTCCAGCGATGCTGACGAGGAGTTGTTCTTGATATCCCAAGCCTTGAACATAAGAGTATGCTTACCTTCAGAGAGCTGCGGAATCTTGTAGGCAACCGTGCCTGAAGTATAGCTACCGAAATCGTTTTGGTAATATGTATTGAGATTATACGAGGTGCTCTCTTTACCGTCGATTATCAATTCAAGGTCATGCCCCACCCCATTGCCGGTTATGTTGATACCGTCGGCATCTTTGAGGTAAGCGTAGAAATAAGGTGAATCATTGACAGTCTGTCCATTCTTAAAGTCTGGACTGTTGAGATAGATGAACAGCTCAGGGCCTATGGAGTCCGACTTGATATTATCGCTTGTTCCGTTGATGGTGAAGTGCGTGTTGGTGCCGTTGGCCTCCAGATTGCAGTCAGCATTGACAGCATACATATTGACCAAGCCACGACCACCGCTATACTTTATATCAAGAGGAACAGGCATCTCTACCGTAAACTTACCGAGGCGCACAGAGTCGTTGCTCTCAAACAGCATGCGATCGTAGGAAGTGTAGACCAGCGGATCGACCTCTTCATTGGTGTTGTTGCGACAAGTAATGGTATCTTTGCTGTCATAGAGCGTAATAGCAACCTGACCGTTGAAGTCAGGAAGGCGATTCCCCTCAGAGTCCTCTATGTGGCCGGATAATCTCGCCATGCTACCTGCCGACAGATTGAGCAGTTCGCCATCGTCCAACGCCTTGCCGTTGATGCTGTCAAGTACAACAGTCTGAGTGGGCATTCCTAACGTCAGAGCTGGGTCACCCAGCAAAGCATACTTCAACTTGTTGTCGCCATAGTCGCGGTTGTTCATGATTTCACCCTCTACCGACGACACAAGGTTGACTTTAGCCAAACGGTTGGCATCGCCCAGCGTATATCGTTTCCCACTCTTGGACTTGCCTAGCACGTAGTACATAAAATAATTATTGATGTAGCTGTTCTGAGTGGAATAAACGGCTCTGGTAGAACTATAGAAAGCTATAGCGCTGCCGTTGGGATTAACCATGCTCTCCACACCGATGTTTTCCTCCTCGCGATCAAAGGGCGATATCTCGCATGAAGCCACTACCCACAGTGGTATCTTGTTGCTCACGAACTCTTTGAAGTCTGCCAGTTTCAGCACGTTCTCCTTCGAGATGCAATAGGGAGCACCATGACCCATATAATTCATTATCAGTGCACCTTTCTGCATAGCAGTCTTTATGTCGGTGGTAACCTGCGGATAGGTGAAGCCAGTGGCGGTGCTCACCCTTGTGTAGGCATCCCAGTAGATGCGTCCCACTTTAAGGTTAGGATATTTACTCTCCACCATCTTCGCCACTCCCTCTGCTGCAGTCATATGTTTGTTTTTCTCACCATCGTCGGCAAGGAACCACACACTGTTTTTCCACTTGCCGGGATTTTTGTTAGCAGCATAGGCAATAATCTTGTCAACAACTATTTTAGCTTTCGACGCGTCGGTCACAGGAATGCGACCAATGCCGAGGTCAACCTTGTCATACCTTAGATTTGCACCCTCATCATCATCAAGCATGCCAAAATAGTCCTCGTTGACATAGCAGCTCACCTCGCTTACAGACGGTTCACTTTCGTAGCACAGCAAATAGTCTTTAAGGTCCAGTTTGGCACAAGCCGATGTCACACCTCGGTTGTCCCACACACCACCCCCAAAGAGCAGCAAATACTTGGGCAGAGTCTCACCTGAATTACGGTCATAGAGCATCTTCAGATAGCGACGGTAGGCACCCGCATCAGGAGTACCCGAAGAAAACTCATTATACAGCAAGTCAGCGCTGACCACTTTCACCTTTAGAGAGTCTTGGCTCTCATGGAACGAGGCGAGCCTCTGTGCCTGCTCCTGCAGCTTACCACTTTCGGGTATGATGATAACCATGTCGACCACCGAGTCAGCGTGAAGGTCTTGGTTGGCAATAGAGCCAACCTTTTCCGGGCTAGGATAAGTGGCGGTCAAGTCCACAGCCACATAGCGCAGCGTAGGATTCTCAACATTGAACGTCATAGTCGTGCCATTGAGCGTTGCCGGCACTTTAGCCACCGGATTGCCAGGATAGCCGATTCGCCACACCTCAGTGTTGGCGGAAGCCCCAGTGAGCTTCATCGTCGAGGGCGACGTCAGATAATGACTGAACACCAAGAAGTCACCGTTCATCTTCAGTTGGCGACGGTAGCACACCCTTATGTAGTCAAGGCGCGCAGGATTGCCTTTGGTCGTAGAGATGTTGAGCGTATTGGTGTTGGCCGACAGCTGCGTTACAAACGAACGGGTCGAAACTGTAGCCTTGTCATAGTCGGTGGACAGAGCCGCCATGGTCATGGTCCCAAGACTCTCAGAGCCCATTTTGATTTGGGCAGTCGTAACGTTGGTCGACTTAGCCGAAAACGATATGTCCACCTTCACAGAGCACTCAGGAGCCACGTCAGGAGTCTCTATCGCATAGTTCTTAGAATTGCCATTGGCATAGTCATAGCTGTCAAAGAAAGTCCGTCCGCCCGAAAACCAACTATAGGCATCGTTGTCTATAAGGAAATGTTCCGGATAAGTGGTGACCTCTTGCGATGTAGCCTGCGGAGACTCCAGATTGCCCATCTGCAATGGGCTGTCGCCCTCAGTCACAAAATAGTATGAGTAACTTGAATACGTATTGTTGGTGTGGGTAGCATAGCACTCTCCGTTGGGATTATTGTTGGAAGCCAATGTCCAATTTGACCATCTCACCAGCCCCTCTGCGAAAAACAAAAGATTGTCCTTGCGCCTATACAGCGGAATCTCCTCGAGGTCATCATAGTCGCTGTTTACATAGGAGCCATAACTGATAGTATTGTTCTGCACCCTGCCACCATAACCATATACCTTCACGCGGCTTAGGTCGTTGAACCCCATTCCAGACAGGAAGGACTTTGAGAGTTGGTAGATGCCCTCCTTGTCCACCCTTATCTTCACCCATTTGCCTGTGCTCAACACGGAGTGAGCCTTATAGCGAGAAGAAGCAGTACCAGACTTTAGGACAAAGGCGGAAGACTTAGCCGACTGATTCGCCACACTGTCAATCTGCAACTTAAAGCTAAGCAACTTGAGCACTTTGCCACCACGCCTCACTACGGGCACCACGACCACATCCATAAAGCCTTCTTTGCGGCTGACACCGATGCGAGTCTCTACTTTCACCTCGTCACCAAGTTCCTCAACCAGCGAACCGAGAGCGTCAGCCTCACGTTTGGACATTTCTGCAAACTCAGGATAGAGCACACTTGCCGTGTAATTATAGTTGCCATAATTCCGGCCGAGATTCACAGTGCTGCAATATTCCGGAAGCCTGCTGGAGCAGTCTATTTTGTTCCAGTCAAGATGCACAAAATCACCCTCGCCAAAACAATCTGTGACACCCAACAATAATGCCAGTGCCACACACGGCACAAGTCTCCATATCCTCTGTTTCATCACATTCATTATTCCTATTTAATATTGAAATCCAAAAGCTTTTGCCCGTTCAGGAAAGCATCAAGATGGTCGTTAATTTTCACAACAGGTTTCTCCGCAGGACACCCGACGAGCAGCAAATCGCCCTGCCTTATTGTAAACACACGACTGACAGCTTCAATCACGCAATCAGCCATCGAGCATATGTCATCACAAACAGTCAACGACCGTTCCTCACCATTTATTTCAAGCTTTGCAGACACCCGTGCCGCACCGCCTGCCGTATCCAGCTCCACAAAATCGCCCAGCGCAATCGACGAGTCAAAACTCTTCGCCAAGTCCCACGGCTCACCACTCTGGCGCAATTGGCGCAACACGTCCTCAGCCGTAAAATCCACAGCCACCGACAGTGCGTCATAATACCGGCGAGCGAAGCGAGCCGCAATGCTCTTGCCCATTCTGCTTATCCTCAGCACCACATACGTGGAAGCCGAACACTCCTGCGTGAAGTCAGGCACAAAAAAGGGCTTGTTGTTCTTGAGCAATGCCGAATCAGCCTTCAGCCACAAACGCGGGCATCCGTCCAACACATTATTAAACGTACGGCAGTCGGGTTTATTGTACCCACCAGCACTTTCAACGACAATAATTTTCATGTGCAGTCTTTGTTTGGCTACAAAATTACGAAACTTGCAACAATTAGACGAACGACTAATGTGCCAAAAGGCACCATGCAGCACAGCGCACGTCAAAATTCATGCCACATCCGCAAATTTCGCTTTGACCTAGCAACTGCGTTTCGACCAAAATTGATATCAGTTTCGGCGGAAATTGAGTTGCATTTTCGCCGAAATCAATCTCCGTTTTCGTCAAAACGCAATGGCTAGCTCAATATTTTTTGCGATTTTGTAGTTTCGTAGTTTTCAGCAAGTCTTACAGCATTTCTTGACAGTGGCCGGCAGCCCCCGATTCAAGATCGACAGAAGGCATCAAGCATTATTCTTCAGTCAGTTGCACCATTATCGTTGCATTTTTCGCAAAGCACGGAGTTGTTAAATATAAAATTTCCAAAAACTAATCGTTTGCATTGATTTTTAGCACATTACACAACTTTATCCGTTACAATAGGGCAAAGGACAGCTAACTCAATTCGCATTTTCTGCGTCTCAGAAAATATTTTAATTCACTATCTCGCTATCAACGAAAGACTTAAACACGAGAGGTCCTTTTCGTCCAAAAAAATACGTTTAATTCACTTTGAGAATCCACGAATAACAACTATCTTTGCAGACAATAATCATGATACGGATAGAGTCTCACATAGAAAAGTTGCTGCTCAGCCACGATTGCGTAATCTTGGCTGGCATTGGTGGCTTCATAACCAGATATGAAAGCTCATTCGTAGAAGACAACGAGATATATCCACCCTACCGTTCAATTAGTTTCAACTCGCAGCTGAAGGACAATGACGGACTCTTGGTGCAGTCCTACATGTCAGCCTACGACACCAGCTATCCGCGAGCTCAACTACTGGTAGAAGAAGACATCAGGGAGATTAACAATGCGCTGCAAGAAAGTGGCGAGTACATATTCAGGCGCATCGGCAAGCTCCAACTCACTCAAAACCAGTCATTGGTATTCACCCCCATCGACGGACTAGGGCTATTCTCCAAAGATCATTATGGTCTTGCACCCTACACCATAGAGGAGATGACAGCCATCCAAGTAGCTCCAACTGAGACACCCAAGGCCGAGGCCACTATATACAAACTTGACACTGTCGGCATTGACGAGAGACCTGAAGAAAAGCCTGTGAAAACTTTGACAACAGAACAGGACAACAGCCACTATGTCATTCGCATAAGCAAACGCTCTGTACGCTATGCTATTGCAACGGTAGCGGCAGCACTCCTGTATTTCGTGTTTACCATCGCACCTTCAGCTAACCCCGTCTTCACGAACGTGCAAGAGGCAGCTTTGGTAAGCTCTATTCGCACAAGCACTCCCGACAGGAAGTCACAGCCCGCTCCTAGAAGCAACAAGCCCACCAAGCAAAGACCAGCGGCAAAACGCACAGAAGCCCCAAAACGCATGGAGACATCTCCAACTAGGTGCCCAGAAGCACCTACAACCAAATGCACGGAAACTCCCAAGCAGGAGATGCAGTCACCCCAACAGAAGCCAATCGCCGGCCATAAGGAGCAAGCCAAAGTTTCAGGCCACACTGAGAACTACACAATTGTTATAGCCAGTGCCATTAGTCAGCAAGGCGGCGAAAGACTGATAGAAAACCTCAAGAAAGAACATCTTGGCCGTGCCCAATTCGTTCGTGACGGCAAAATGAACAGAGTTACCTACAACTCTTACAAGACAAGAGAAGAGGCTTGCGAGGCACTCAGCAAATTGCGTCAGTCAAGCGACAGATTTGCTTCAGCTTGGGTAATGAAGCGATAGTCAAAGCCCTGTGCACCTGGGGCGACAATACACTGGTGCACAAACAATTCCGGAAACACTTTATCTATATAAACTTTATTGATAGCATGAAGAGAGTTACTTGTCCGAAATGCGGTCGATACCTTACGTTTGACGAAACAGCTTATCCGCCAGACAGGGTACTCGTGTTTGTATGCCCCTCATGCCAAAAGCAATTCAGAATAAAGCTAGGGAGTAAAGACAAACCACAAAAGCCCGTGTTGGGAAAAATCACGGTGCTCGAAAACTCTTTTCACGAACGACAGGAGTTGCCGCTGTATCTTGGAGAAAACATTATCGGCAGATACATAAAGGGAACTTCTGCCAACACTCCTATCATCACAAGCGACCCGAGCATCGACACTACCCACTGCATTATCACCGTCAGTCGCAACAAGCGTCAGGAACTACAGTTTGTCTTGAGGGATGCCCCTAGCCTAACCGGCACTTTCTACCAAGGAAACATACTGCGAGACCAAGATCGCATTATCATTGAAAACGAAGCTGTGATAAATATTGGCGGAACAACACTCATCGCCAGAACCAAAGACACTTAACGCCAGGGACCACACAAACCAAAAACCGAATACCTTGATGAAGCAGAACACTATTATACCCCTCTACAAAGAATTACGCCAACTTCAGCCCAATGCCGTCAAGGACAAAGCCTACCATAGCATCAGGACGATAATACGCAACCACTCAAAAGCCCCTGACACCATCGTCAGCCAAACAGAAAGGGCTCTTGAAACCGCTATAATCGCAAGCAAGGAAATCGGTATAAACAACGAGGGAATACAAGCCTGCCTGCTGTCTACAGTCATTACCGACAGTGAGCAACTCAACAGTATCAAGAATGCACTGAGCGAAAACGTGTGCACTATACTGGAGGGAATAATCAACATTCAGCAACTCTACAAGAAGAACGCCAGTATTGAGAGTGAAAATTTCCGCAATCTGCTTGTGTCGTTTGCCAAAGACATGAGGGTGATTCTCATCATGATTGCCGACTGCACAAACATCATGCGAAAGATGAGCAAGTACTGCTCTGACAACAATCATGCGGAAGAAACGGAAGACAACGCTGGATACTCTAAGCAATTTATGGTTCGTAGGGCAAGTGAAGCGTCTTTCCTCTATGCGCCGCTGGCCCACAAACTAGGACTCTACAACATCAAGAGCGAATTAGAGGACATCTCTCTAAAGATTCTCAACCACGATGCCTACTACCACATAAAGGAAAAACTCAACGCCACCAAGGAGGCGCGCGATGCCTACATCAAGAACTTCATCGGCCCTATTGAGGAGCTGTTGCTGAAGCAAAACCTGAAATTTCACATAAAGGGACGAACCAAGAGCATACACTCCATCTGGCAGAAGATGAAGAAGCAACACTGTGAGTTTGAGGGAGTCTACGACTTGTTTGCCATAAGAATTATATTGGACTCGCCGCCACAGAAGGAGAAGTTGCACTGCTGGCAGACCTACAGCATCATCACAGACATGTATCAGCCCAATCCCAAGCGGTTGCGCGATTGGTTGTCAATACCCAAAAGCAATGGCTACGAAAGCCTGCACATCACAGTGCTCGGGCCTGAAAACAAATGGGTTGAGGTGCAAATACGCACCGAACGCATGGACGACGTGGCAGAACACGGCCTTGCCGCCCACTGGAGATATAAAGGTGTAAAAACAGAGGAAAAAGGCATTGAGACATGGCTCGCCAACATACGGGCTGCCCTTGAGGTAGAGGGTGACTCAATGAAGATGATGGACCAATTCAAGACCGACCTACAAGCCGATGAGGTCTATATCTTTACCCCCAAAGGCGATCTTCATAAGCTCATAAAGGGTGCTACGGTGCTTGACTTTGCATACAACATTCACACCAACATTGGCGACCATTGCATCGGAGCTATCATCAACAACCACAATGCCTCAATGAGACAAGAGCTCCACAGCGGAGACCAGGTGACCATACTCACTTCTGCCAGTCAGACACCTAAGTTGGCATGGTTGGACTATGTCGCCACAGGACGAGCCAAGAGCAAAATACGCCAATCGCTCAACGAGATAGAAGCTAAAGAGGCCAATATAGCCAAGGAGAAGATTGAGAGGAGGTTTAAGAATCGCAAGTTAGAATTCAATGGGAATTATCTTAATACCGTAATCAAGAAAATGGGGTATAAAGATGTCAACGAGTTCTATAAAAGAGTTTCGGAAGACCAAATTGACTTCAACGAGATAGCGGAACAATACCAGCTGGTATGGAAACGCGAAAACGGGGAGGCGGAAAACACCGCACCACTCCACAAGGCAGATGAATTCAGGCTGGATCTTGACGGCAACAATCACAATGCCAGCGACGACGAGTTGGTTATCGACCATAACCTGAAAGGACTGGACTACACTTTGGCAAAATGCTGTTCGCCTGTTTACGGCGACGACATATTCGGCTTTGTGACCATAAACAATGGAGTACGTATACATCGCACAAACTGTCCTAATGCGGCAGCTCTACGACAGAAATGCGGCTATCGCATTGTCAAAGCGCGCTGGGCGGGCGAAAAGGGCAATAGCACCTACCCCATCGTATTGCACATCGTGGGCAATGATGACCTTGGGGTCGTCAACAACATTTCTTCAGTCGTTAGCAAGGACGCCAAGATAAACATACGGTCATTCAGCATTGACAGTCACGATGGATTGTTTGAGGGAGTTCTGACATTGATGATTAACGACACGAATCAACTCAATTCAATCATTAGGAAACTAAAGGAAATAAAGGGCGTGAAAAGCGTTGGCAGATAGTTTCGATTGCCCATGCGGATAGTATGGTTTTGAATTAAGGCGACAAACAGATGGAACAGCTGCTATATTGTTGAGCAATGTGGATAGTGTAAAAATGCATTTCACCACGATGCATCAGCAATCAGCATGTCGCATCAGTCGTCGGAATTCCGCATCGACAGTCAGGATATCGCATCAATCATCAGACCTATGGATAAAGCCGTAACTCCCAACGACAGCAACAATTCACGATCATCTTCCGACAAATAGAAAGCTCCTCCTGAATTTCCCTTGCATGACATCTTGTAATATTCCACAGCTTTAGCGATGTCGCCCAATGCAAAATACAAGTGTCCTGCATTCAAGTAATCATAGTTGTCGGACTTGGCGTCCGCAGTGATTTTCATGCAATAAGGCAACGCTTGCTTTAGATTGCCCTGCTTCAACAGACATTTCAGAAGTAGTCTCTCTATACGTATTTGACCAGGCTTCAGAAAATCTTCTTTAAACAATACGTCCTGCGCCTTATCAACATGTCCTAGACGCAGCAACAACACGGAATATTCGTATATGGGGAACGATGGAACGTCATCTTCATACAGCTCAGAGTAGATTTTCAACGCATGTTCAAGGCTGGTATCGGCATTATGGACAGCCGAATTGACAAGACACGAGCAATACAACATCTTCAGTTCTGGAGAAAGAGAAGCACCAGCCTTCTCTAAGGTCTTGAAGTATTCCACAGCCGACTCATAGTCTCTCAGCTTCGCATGACTTAATGCCAAAATTAGCATGTCCACATCTCTGAGAGCACGCTTGCGCTTCAACAATCCGAAAAGTTCTTGTGCAGCACTATATAGTCGCGTGTTGTATGCCTCCACAGCAACCAACGTCATATCATTTTGATGCAAGTGGGGAAACACCACCTCGTTATCAATAACAATCAGAGAACCACGGTCAGCCACGTTGCGTTCTTCGTTGTATATCGAAAAGGGGTTAGCATCCAAAGTATTACGTACCTTGATGGTGTAGAAGCGATATAAATCCTGAAGGTAAGACAGAGCGTAAACCATACACTCATTAGGTCTCGCCGAGAAGTCTAACGAAGAAACCACATTGTTAAACCTTCTATACAATGCCGCATCTTTAGATTTGACTCCCTCATGAGCAGGCATCATATTATTGAACATATCCTCAAACATTCCTTTCATAGTATGCGAAACAGACGAAATCATGTAGGCAAGAGAATACTTGTCAGAGTCACACAAAACATCGTTTTGCAAAATTTCGCAGATACTATTGACTATGTGATTGTCTCCAAACGAATTAAGCGAAAAAGGCTTAAACCAATTCCTAGCTTCTTGGAAGAAGATATTGTTCTTCATCTTGCTGAAGCTGGAGTAGTATACGTCAAGCCCTTTGTTGGCATTGTCAGACATCGACTGCATGCTCTCACGTATTTTCTTGATCGTGTCAGCATCGACACCTGGTGGCAAGTCAGCATCATCGTCTTCAAGAATGTCTTGCAATTGATCGGGATTGACACTCTGCTGGATATTGTTAAAAAGTGGCATAAGACCTTGCTCTATCTGCTTGCGTATGCGCTTCGTATTGCTTATTGTCAAGCAGAATATTTGTAGTAAGGTCCACGTTGCAGACATACTCTTTCCGAATTCTGACAGCCAATGAGGACACGAAACTTTGACCAAATCACGATGAAATGTGGCGACCAATGCCAAGCCTACAATGGCCCGACATGCCACGGCATGGTCTTTATAATCAGAGAGAGCAACAAGCAATTCCAACTTCTTTTCATCATAGAAAGACAGGGCTGACATCATCAATGCACTCGTCAACCACTGTTTTTCATTATCGGTGATGAACTGCTCGACAATGAACATATTTTTTAGCTCTTCATATTCATCTTTGGAAAAGGTTGATGCAACCCAAATGTAATCGAACAATTCCTCTATATATTTTTCCCCTCCTTCATTGTTGTCAGTCTCTTGAGTTCCCGTGATGTCGAGAAACAAATCTTGACTATAAATTGCACGCAGTTTCTTAGTGTAGTACGGCACGGTGCGCGACTGCCTAGCAACAAATCTAAGTTTGGAATAATACAAGTCAGTCGACTCCTTCAATCCCCTTTGCCGCTTTATCCTCTGCGCCAGCATCAACATGCGCTTTCTCAACTGACCATACACTTCGTTGCGTTTATCATCTTCAATCCCTTCCGAAAAATATTTAAGCATCAAGAGATAGGCATCTTCTATCTCCAGACATTCATCCATCAAGTTCCAGTCGTTGAGCGAGGAAATCTGTTTTTTTTGTTCCTCCAAGACTTTCCTAAGATGCCTGCCTGACGAGATACAACTAACAGCCTCATTATAGTCGTCAACGTATGTTGATTTAATCATACACCAGATATTACTATTGCACTTCTAACAATTACCTATTCAACTACAAGCAATCACTCATTTCTGCACAAGCAATTGCCTATTTCACAACAAGCATTACCTACTCCACAACAAGCGTATCACCTCTAAACCCAGCCCCTATAGCATTACAGTTCTTTAGCCATTCGGTTGCTTTGACCGTAAAAGATTTCGTTGCATCCTTGGCTGACATAAAATCCATTTTCGGATTTATATTCTCCACCATTTTGGGCTCAACAAACAACACCGCAGCTGTTTTCTCGTCAACATTATGCAACTTCTGCATCTTGCTTATTCTGCTGACAGCAATGTTATATGCTGCACGAAGTTTATTCATCTGCTTACGCTTCTGCTTTGATACTAAGGAATTGACATTGAACGCAAAGCCTGCAAAGCCGTCTGGAATGTCCACATCCACTTTTAGTGCTTCATAATTCTGAAGAGCTAACTTGTATACCTGCTGACGACCTAAGACGGCAGCATCAAACTGGCCAGACTCTAGCATCTTAGCACGTAGTTCCACACTGTTTATCTGCGGTCGCAAAAGTTGTCCTTTCTTATTGGGAATTATATTCTCAATCTTGTCACAAAAGTAATCGTCCAACGAAAACCTTGAGATTGCAATCATGCGATCGTCCAGCTGACGCACATCGGTAATGCGCAAAGCTATGTTGGACACAACGCTCAACTTACGTCTTGTAACGAATGCGAATTTCACAGGTTTCTTTTGCCACTGCCACCACGCTACTCTAAACAAGTCTGACATGGCAACATCAACACGATTATCGGCCAGAGCCTTTTCCGCATCAATCTGCGAACGGTAGACATGGATTCTTACTGACACTCCGAGTGAGTCAAGAATTCCCCAATCGTTTCCGAGCATCAGCGGCAGTGCGTCCAGTGAAGGAAAGACCGCCACGTTGACTGCAAGACTGTCGTCTGCCTTGCTTTCATTGTTGCTACTACTCCCTTGATTGCTGCACGAAATCGACAGCAACATCGCCGACAGAAGCAAGAACATCCTTGTTACAAATAATCTTCGCATTGCACTATAGAAAAAAGAAAGAGGTAAAAAAGGGGATTGTCTGCCCACTTTCTTACCTCGTCTATGTGAAAGAGATTACTCTCCCTTAATAGCAGCTACACCAGGCAGCACTTTTCCCTCAATGGCTTCAAGCAGAGCACCGCCACCAGTAGAAATATATGAAACCTTGTCAGCCAAGCCAAACTTATTGACGCAAGCAACAGAGTCGCCACCACCTACCAAAGAGAAGGCGCCTTCAGCTGTAGCTTCTGCAACTGCCTCGCCGACAGCACGTGAGCCTGCGCAGAAATTGTCGAATTCAAATACGCCAGCAGGACCGTTCCACAGAATAGTCTTTGCACCCTTGATGGCATTGGCAAACAATTTGCGAGTTTCAGGACCAGCATCCATACCTTCCCATCCTTGAGGAATATCATTAGAAGGACAAGTCTTCTGGTTTGCATCGTTGCTGAAAGCATCACCGCACACAGAATCAACTCCAAGCACGAGTTCTACGCCATTCTTCTTAGCCAGTTCCTCCACGCCAAGAGCAACATCCAATTTGTCGAGTTCAACGATTGACTCTCCTATGTTGCCGCCGTGAGCCTTAGCAAAAGTATATGTCATACCACCGCAGAGGATAAGTTTGTCAACCTTGCCGAGGAGATTCTCAATGATACCAATCTTAGAAGATACCTTAGAACCGCCCATGATGGCAACAAACGGACGTTTGATATTGCTCAACACATTGTCAACAGCCTGCACTTCTTTCTCCATCAGCAGACCGAGCATCTTGTTGTCGGCATCAAAATAGTCAGCGATGACAGCAGTAGAAGCGTGCTTGCGGTGAGCTGTGCCAAAAGCATCCATAACATAACAGTCAGCGTAAGAAGCCAAAGTCTTGGCAAACTCTTTCTGGCTTGCTTTCATGGCCTTTTTAGCCTCGTCGTATTCAGGTGTACCCTTCTCTACGCCTACTGGCTTACCCTCCTCTTCAGGATAGAAGCGCAGGTTTTCGAGCAGTAATACCTCGCCCGGCTTCAAGTCGGCTACAGCGTCTTGTGCTTTAGCGCAGTCGGGTGCGAACTTCACTTCAGGCACACCAAGAGCCTTAGCCACAGCGTCCTTAATCTGTCCGAGAGAGAGTTTAGGATTAACCTTTCCCTTAGGTTTTCCCATATGGCTCATCACAATAAGAGCACCACCTCCGTCAAGGATCAGTTTCAGTGTAGGCACTGCACCACGGATACGGGTATCGTCCGTGATATTGCCGTTTTCATCAAGAGGCACGTTGAAGTCAACGCGCACGATTGCCTTTTTGCCGGCAAATTTGTAATCGTTAATAGTCATAGTGATACGTATTAAAAGTCCAATATTATTTCTTTAGTTCGTTTTTTCTTTATATTTGCAGATGTCTGACATGCCGCAACTGCTGCATTTGGGATTACGCGCAGTGCAGGTATACCGTCCGAAATACAGCAACCAAAAATGTGCCTGCGCTACTTTTTGTTCGTCAATGTGCTTCTTCAGTTCTTCTTCCACGGCCAAGGGGGTGGTACATCTTGCAGGAACTAGTCCTAGCCTATGGCTTACTCTGAACACGTGGGTATCTACTGCCAATGCCGCTTGCTTATATACAGTCGCAAGAACTACGTTTGCGGTTTTTCTGCCCACACCGGGCAATTTCACCAATTGTCCCATCGTAGCGGGAACTTCACCCTCGAATTGCTCCACGAGTTGCTGGGAAAGTCCCTTCAGATATTTTGTCTTACTATTAGGATATGATACGGACTTGACATAATGGAAAATATCGTCTTCGCTGGCCTGAGACATTTTCTGCGCATCAGGAAAGGTCTCAAACAAACCTTTTGTAACCACGTTGACACGTTTGTCCGTGCATTGAGCGGATAGCACTACTGCCACTAGCAGTTGGAATGGAGTCTTATACTCCAATTCCGTGTCTATCGGTGGCAGATTGGACTCTAGGAAGCCCATCACCTTGGCATACAGCTCCGCCTTTTTCATCTCCTATAGTTTTGTCGGGGTGCCATGCTGTCTTAGGAGTAAGACGAGCCTTGACAGACTCTACACACTTTCTACTTTTTTATAGGTATTTTCTCAACTCGGCGAAGATGTCGTCCACCCTCAAAGTCGGTTGAGAAGAACACGTCCATTATCTTGCGTGCCTCCTCCTTGTCTATATAGCGACCGGGCATAACAAGAACGTTGGCATCATTGTGAAGACGTGTCATACGAGCTATTTCAGGTATCCACACCAATGCAGCCCTCACGCCATTGTGTTTGTTGAGCGTCATGCTTATTCCTTCACCGCTACCACAAATAGCTATGCCACGACTCACGCTGCCATTGTCGATAGCTTCACCCAGTTTGTGGGCAAAGTCAGGATAGTCGCAACTCTGCTCATCATAGCAGCCGAAGTCTTCATAAGCGACAGCTTTTTCGTCAAGATACTCTCTGACGAATGTCTTAAGTTCAAAGCCAGCGTGGTCAGACGCTAGTCCTATTTTGTTTTCGGTTGCCATTATTCCGCAATGTATTTCTTTATCTGATTATATACGTTCTCAGCATTGAAGCCAAACTTTTCGTCCAGCACTTTGTAGTGTGCGGAATAGCCGAAGCTCTCCAGACCATAGACCTTGCCGTGGCTACCTACCAGTCCCTGAAGGTTCACTGGTAGTCCAGCGGTCAATCCAAACTTCTTGATGCCAGCAGGCAATACTGAATGCTGATATTCTAGCGATTGTGCGCGGAATAGTCCTTCTGAAGGAATGCTAACAATTCTATATTTCACTCCGTCCCTTTCGAGAAGCTTGGCAGCATCAACCAAAGTTGAGACCTCAGAACCCGTTGCCACGAGTACTATATCAGGATTGTCTTCCTTGACAACAGTATAACCACCCTTGAGTGCACCATTGTAATTCGTACCTGCAGGCAAATCCACAACGTTTTGGCGACTGAGAATCAGCGCAGATGGAGTGTTTTTATTTTCCATAGCCATTCTCCAACACACCACGGTCTCATTGACATCAGCAGGGCGCATCACAAGAAGAGAATTGCGTCCAGAGTGGTTCTTCATCTTTTCAAGCAAGCGAATCTGTGCCTCTTGCTCAACTGGTTCGTGAGTAGGTCCGTCTTCACCCACACGGAACGAATCGTGGCTCCACACGAACTTTACGGGCAACTCCATCAAAGCCGCCATTCTGACAGCGGGTTTCATGTAGTCGCTGAAAACGAAGAAAGTACCCATAGCCGTAACTACACCGCCGTGGAGCATCATACCCATGCAGCAGCATGCCATTGTCAGCTCGCTGACACCAGCCTGGAAGA
>CAVCAW010000005.1:25120-27656 GCA_963600315.1 Bacteroidaceae bacterium
GTCGCCAGGCACGATATTATGAGTATGCTTAAGGAAGCCATCTGTCTTGTCGGAATTACACAAATCTGCCGACGACACAATCATGTTTTCAACTTTGCCTGAAAGTTCAGCCAACACAGCCGACGAAGCATTGCGCGTCGGAGCATCAGCCTTCACCTCGATACTATTCCAATCTATTTCGGGTAGTTTATTGGCAAACCAGTCTTTCTGCTTGCTTGCTGCCTCTGGATTGTTGGTTGCCCACTCCGTTTCAGCTTGCTGACGCACGGCTACTATGGATGCAAGCTCCTTAGCCCTGTCGTCATACATACGCTGCACGTCATCATAGATAACAAATGCGTTGTCAGGATCGCCACCAAGGTTTTTCACCGTATTGACAAACGCTTCAGTTCCAAGCGGAGCTCCATGGGTCTTGGTACTACGCTCCAAACAATTGCCTTGAGCATCACGGCAACCTTTTCCCATTACACACTTACCAATTATCAGCGTAGGTCTCTCTTCTTCGGCAATAGCGTTATCAAGAGCTTTCCTTATTTGATTGACATCATTGCCATCGATGGTTATTACGTTCCAATTCCAAGCGCGATACTTCATCGCTGTATTCTCGTCAGACACAGCTCCGCATTCTGTAGAGAGTTGAATGTCATTGGAGTCGTAGAACATGATCAAGTTATTGAGCTTCAAGAAGCCAGCTATGCGGCCAGCGCCCTGCGAGATTTCCTCCTGGATACCTCCGTCGCTGATATATGTATATATTTTTTCCTTATTGAAAGAATCATTGCCCAAGTGAGCTCCCAAAAATTTGGCAGCGATAGCGGCTCCCACCGCATAGCAATGCCCCTGCCCCAGAGGACCAGAAGAATTCTCAATGCCACGCCCCACGCACAGTTCAGGGTGTCCGGGCGTCACTGAGCCCCAGCTACGAAAAGCCTTCAGCTCGTCTATCGAGAACTTGCCCGTCAGAGCCAGCTGCGAATAGAGCATTGGTGACATATGACCAGGATCCAGATAGAAACGGTCGCGAGTTTCCCAATAAGGGTTACTGGGGTCATAGACCATGTATTCAGAGAAGAGAACATTGATAAAGTCAGCTCCACCCATTGCACCTCCTGGATGACCGGAGTGGGCATTTTCTACCATCGCCGCCGACAAAATCCTTATGTTATCGGCTGCCTTGTCCATCAGTTCTACAGAGTTCTTCATCGTGTTGGAAATAAATACTTATGTGTTGTCAGTAAACCAAGTTGTTCATTTTTCGGTACAAAGGTACTAAAAATACCCGTTTCGGCAAAGCTACACCAAAGGAATATGAATATACGACCACCCTTGGCGGCAATGCAATAGATAGCCAGAGGTAGCCCGTTCAACTATTATCATTTTTGTATTACATAAAGAAACATGCCAATACTGTGAATTCTGAAACGTTACATAATTGCTCTATCCTACATCAGCAACCAAAGTCGCACCAAAATTTGCAGCGGCACCGGAAAAACAGGCAACAAACGGACAGGAATAAGCAATTAAACACTAAATTTGCAGTCTTGTTTCCACCACTCTACCAACTCGTGGAACAAACCTACAAAACCAACCCCACTATGAACAATATCTACTCAAAAGAAGTGGTTGACTTTGCCAAAGTGTCAGCTGAATATTGCCTAGCTCTAGAAAACTGTCGAGAGGCACAACCTCGCGATTTCGCCAAGAAAATGCTATCAACCTTACCTTATATATATATTAGGGCAGAGGCGCTACTCGACATGTCTTTCGACAACGGTCTCAATGCCGATGCGCAGGTAACCGAAGAAGACTACAATTTTGTTCGTTTGTCAGTCTATGACCTTCTAGGACAATACGATGAATATCTTGACGTATTTGTTGAAGACATGAAATACAGCGATCGCCCTATTCTGAGAACCATATCCGAAGATCTCGCCGACATTTACCAAGACCTCCGCAATTTCCTCGCTATCTATCGCGAAGGCATCGAAGGGGTTTCCGAAGCCGCCCTCAGCGATGTTTTGGAAAGTTTCAGGCAAGATTGGGGGCAGAAATGCGTCAATGTGATGCGTCCCCTCCACGACGTCTTATATAACCAGATGGAACAACAAGACGAATTCTGATTACTACAGACCCACCCACACCAACATGCACAAAATCTACGCTGAAATAGACAAAAAAGACATCAACGCAATGCCCCTAGAGCTTTTCGACGGCAGGATATTCACAATATCCACCGTTGCCGAGGCAGACAAGGCAGTTGCGTATCTCCAAACATTCCCAGTAGTCGGCATCGACACGGAGACACGACCAAATTTCACTAAGGACTCTCACTATGAAGTAGGACTCCTACAGGTCTCCACCGAAGACACCTGTTTCTTGTTCAGACTCAACAACATTGACATACCCGACAGCGTCGTCAAACTACTAGGCAGCACCAAGCAAATCAAAGTAGGACTATCGCTCAAAGACGATATCAGAGCCTTACACAAACGCCGCGATTTCACATTTGGCAAATACGTAGAGCTCCAGAAAAAAG
>CAVCAW010000005.1:27699-29454 GCA_963600315.1 Bacteroidaceae bacterium
GCATCCTCGACATGAGTCTGCAAAAAATTTATGCAAACCTCTTTCACAAGAAAATATCCAAAAACAAGCGGCTGACCAACTGGGAGGCACCCGTACTAACCAAAGAGCAGAAACTCTATGCCGCAACCGATGCCTGGGCCTGCCTACGAATTTACAAGCAATTGGAAGAATTCAGACTAGGACTGGACTACGAATACATCGCCCCAATGGACAACAGCCGCATGCTCGACATCTGGATCACCTATATCACACAACACATCAAACAACCCTCTAAACATGTATAAGACCATAACCCTACACAAAGGAAAAGACCAAAGTCTCAAGAGATTCCACCCCTGGATTTTTTCGGGAGCCATTGCCAAGATGAGCAACGACATAAAGGAAGGTGACATCGTAAGGGTTGAGGACAGCCAAGGCCAATATCTCGCCACAGGCCATTTCCAGATAGGTTCCATCGCCGTAAGGGTATTGAGCTTCAACGACGAGGAAATCAACGACGATTTCTGGTTTACCCGGCTAAAAAAAGCTCTCCTAGTGCGACAGACTTGTAACATCATCCGACCCAACAACGACACCTACCGCCTAGTACACGGCGAGGGCGACAATCTGCCAGGACTAGTCATCGACATCTATGCCAACGCAGCCATCATACAAGCTCATAGTGTAGGCATGCACATGCACAGGGAGCAAATAGCGCGACAACTGATCAGACTCTATGATGATAACCTCACATGCATCTACTACAAGAGTGAAACAACCCTACCCTACAAGGCAGGACTGAGCGACGAGGCAGGCTTCCTACACGGCAAAGCATCAGACATCATGGCAACCGAAAACGGGCTCCACTTCCAGATAGACTGGCTCAAAGGACAAAAGACCGGTTTCTTCATAGACCAGCGCGACAACCGCAGCCTGATAGAAAAATACGCATGCGGAAAGAGGGTCCTCAACATGTTCTGCTACACGGGCGGATTCTCCGTCTATGCCCTCAGAGGTGGAGCCTCCATCGTTCACTCCGTAGACAGCTCCGAACGAGCAGTGGAAATGGTAGACCACAACATTAAGACCAACTTTCCCCAAGCTACCAACCATAAAGCCATTGCCGCCGATGCCTTTAGATACCTCAACGACATGGACAACTCCTATGATCTCATTGTGCTCGATCCACCAGCATTCGCCAAGCACAAAGATGCGTTGCGCAATGCTATCAAGGGCTATACCAGAATCAATGCCAAAGCCATGCAAAAGATAGCCCCTGGGGGAATTTTATTCACCTTCAGCTGCTCGCAAGCAGTCAACAAGGACCAATTCAGGCTAGCCGTATTCACCGCTGCAGCCCAAAGCCACCGTTCAGTGAGGATTCTACACCAACTACATCAACCTGCAGACCACCCCATCAACATCTACCACCCAGAAGGCGAATATCTTAAAGGATTGGTGCTTTATGTTGAATAAAAAAGCAACTATTCAATAGTTATGTAAAAAAACCTAAAACACCTGATTTTTTTTCCATTAGAACTTGGATTATCAACAAAACACTAGTAATTTTGCATCGTTTTCATGGTATTAGATTTAAGATTAGAAAGGATTGTCTGTCGTGAGACATACAATCCTTTATTTTTTTGCTATTCACACAAAATTCAAATATTCTATTTATCACCAGAAACCAAACAGCGCATTGGCGACCGCAAGACAGATGCTCACAACAGTTACCAACACCCTCTGGTCACAGTTCGGAAAAGGCTTGAGCATCCG
>CAVCAW010000006.1:0-12451 GCA_963600315.1 Bacteroidaceae bacterium
CGGGGTCGATGTTGATGTAGGGGTCGAACTTCTGAATGGTGATTTTGTAGCCGCGCGCTTGAAGCAACTTGCCTATTGAGGAAGATATGATGCCTTTGCCCAAAGAGGAAACTACGCCGCCTGTAACGAAAATGTATTTAGCCATAAGAGAGTATATAAAAATAAGTAGGTTTACGTTCTTATGGGATACAAAATTACTCTGTTTTGCAAACATACACAATAAAAAAGGCACATATTTTTGACATTGTCAAAAATATGTGCCTTTTTTATTGATTTTATCTACATAACAGCTGTTAAGCAGAAGAGAATGCCGTATGCATACGACGGGTGCTAAAGGTCGTGGTTGAGACTCTCGCCTTTGGGTGTGAGCACACGCAGATTGAGGGTATTGCCCTTCTTGGTAAGCACAGCCACTGCGCAGCTGTCGACCGAAGGACCGCCGCCACGAAATATGGGGAACGTGGCTCCCTCTGTGCCCTTGTCGAAGAAGCACATCTCGTGGACGTGGGCACAGAAGTTGATGTCGAACGGCTGATTCTTGAGCATGGGTCCCCATAGCTGGGTGCAGGGACGATATTTGTCGTCGTTGCCAAACACGGGGATATGGTCTATCAGCACACGGCGAGCTGCCTTGCGGAAAGCTCGGCTTTTAAGCTCATTGGTGAGAAAGTTCACTTGGTCATTGCGCAGTCCTGTAAAGTCGTTGAGGCCGGCATAGACCGGGGTCTCGTCGGGTTTGTCTTCGCCGAGATCAAGCACCACGAAGCGGGTGTCGCCCCAGTTGAAAGCACCATAGGTCATACCGTCGATGCCACCAGTGAGGCTGTTCATGCCAGCAGAATAGAAATCGCGTATCTCGTGGTTGCCTCGCACGAACAAGAGGGGTTTCTCTGCCCCATTGATAGGGTCTGCCACATTGTGTATCATCTTGATTGCCTGTGCCCTGTCGCGTGGTTCGGGAATGCAGTCACCGTTGAACACCACGAAGTCGTAGTCGATGCCGTTGAGTTTGCCGAGCAGCGAGTCGTAGGCTTCTTTGTTCTGATGGAGGTCATTGAATATGAGGGCGGTGAAGTCGGTGGCATCGCTTGACGGCGTGCGGAACTTGTAGAAGCGGGTGGTCAAGGTGTCGCCATAGTGTGTTTCGTAGGCGCGCTTGTGAGTGAGACCAACGAGGCACACACGATAGTAGTAGTCCTGACCGGGCTTGAGGTCACTCAGTACTATTTTGTTCTCCAAGTCGTAGCACGCCTCCTGGCCTGCTATGAGGGTGCGGGCGCGCTGGGTGTTGAGGCTGTCGGTGCCGTAGTCCACCCAAGCATGACAGACGGTATTGGTCTGAAACATCACTGTCATCTGGTCAGGTCGAGGGTTGAGCAGATAGGGCTGGGTGGTCATTAGCTTCGAGCCTGGGGTCTTGAGAGCTACGTCGGCCACCAGCGGACGGTGATCGGACGCCACTTTCTCATCTACCACCCTAAAGGATGTGCGCACTGCCGACTCGGCACCGCAGTTCTTATAGACGGCAATATAGTCGATTGTTTCCTTGGGGTCATCGGCAGGGAAGGTGGGTTTGGAGTTGTCGCTCAACATGGTGAAATGCTGCTTGATGCGCTTGATGAATGGCGAATCGGGGTGGCTGTTCCAGTCGCCCATGATAATGAAGGGCTTATGCCAACGGGCAGCCTCGTTGAGGATAGTGTCGGCAGAAGCATTATGTTCGTCTTCGAGCAGCGACAGGTGGGTGCATGCCACTACGCAGTTGGTGAACTCGCAGACCAGCAACACGCGGTCTTCGCTGCGGCTGGGCATGGGTATGCGCCTGACCGATAGGGGGCGTTGCTTGCTCAAGAGGGCCACACCATATTTGCCGCCCTGCAGAGGTATGGCGGCTGCGTAGGTACTGCGCATGAGGGTCAGTTGGCCGAGTTGGGCTGCCTCGTCTATACCTTTGGAGCGCCGAGCGCAGCTGTCGACCTCCTGCACTGCCACGAAGTCGGGGTGCCAGCGTTCGATGACTTCAGCGGTACGCTCAAGGTTGAGCACGTTGTCAAGACCCGAGCCGTGGCGAATATTATAGGTCATCACTCTCACGTTGTCTGCCAGGCTCATTGCCACACAGAGGCTGGAGCAGACCAAAATGGTTAAAAATCTTTTCATTGTTGTTGCTTTGTGAGTTTAGAAAGTTGGGGGCACAATCGGGGCTGCAGCCAACTCTCCATCAGCCTCAGAGAGCTCTTCGCGCTTGAGAGAGGTCGAGAGTGTCACGTCAACTACCAGCGGGCGGTGGTCGGACGCCTTGGGCTCCTCCACGACTTGAAACGACGAGCCTGTCGCCGATTCGGCAGTGTTGTTCTTATAAACAGCTATGTAGTCGATGGTTTTGGTCGGTGTGTCGGCTGGAAAGGTGTACTTGGTGTTGTCACTCAACATGGTGAAGGACTTCTTGATGAGCTTGACAAACGATGATGTGGGAATGCTGTTCCAGTCGCCCATGATGATGAATGGTTTGTTCCAACGGGCCGCCTCCTTGAGAATGGTGTCGGCGGAGGCGGTGAGTTCTTTCTCCACCAGCGTGAGATGGGTGCAGGCTACCACACAGTCGGCGAATTCGCAGACTAGCAGCACGCGGTCTTCGCTGCTACTGGGCATGGGTATGCGCCTGACTGACAACGGAGCTTCCTTGCTCAAGAGAGCCACGCCATATTTGCCTTTGGACAGGGGTATGGCTGCTGCAAAGGTGCTGTGCATACCGTTGAGTTGGGCCAATCTGGCCGCCTGGTCTACGTTGCTGGAGCGGCTGACGCAGCTGTCGACCTCCTGCAAGCCTACGAAATCGGGCTGCTGGGCCTTTATCACATTAGCCGTGCGGCTCAAGTTAAGTGAGTTGTCCATTCCTGAGCAATGGCGAATGTTGTAGCACATCACTCTGATACCTGCCAATGACACTGTTGCGCACAGGCAACAGCTGGCTAAAAAACTGATTATTCTTTTCATTTCATTATTGTTGATTAGGGCACCACATGGTTAGCAGCGCCTGTGGGTTTCTACTTTTAATAGTTTTGTTGATGACAGCTACTCCACCTTGCGCACAAAGACAAGTCCGCGAGTGTCGTTGTCGCCACCTGCAGAGGCATCGACCTCTACAAAGAACGGTGTGCCGGCTTCGAAATTGTTGATACCAAAGGTGTATTTCACCACATCGGAAGCAACAGCCGGCTGCTCCACCGCTGCTGAGACTTCGTCACGCTTCAGCACTTTCAACTTGCCAAGACGCAAGTTGCCCTTGCCGTGAGTCTTCAAGAAAGACACCTCATACTTGCCGTTGCCGCTAATCTTGCCTGTGCATTCAAAACGCCACACAGCGGTCTGCGACTGAAATTGCAACGGGCGCCAAGCGGTGGTAAAGGTGCCGAATTGTCTATAGGCGCTGTAGTCGGGAGCGGTATAGAGGGGCAACGAGTAGTGGGTGGGCGACACTTCGGTTATGGCCATGAGGTCTGAGCGGGTCTGCACTTCTATTGGTTCACCATTGTATATCGGCGAATGGACTGTGGGCCAAGTGCCATCGGTTGTATAGCGGACTCTGGCACCAGCCACAGGGCACGAAAGGCTTATCTTCAAGGAACCGTCGGTGCTAACCGTTTCGCTGACTACCTGGGGCTCGGGCACACGGTAGCCACACTCCTTGGCATCGAAGCGTGCGTATTGCCGGCTCATGCGACGGCTGAAATCGCCGTAGTTGCGCCTCGACTCACTGCACCACCCCAACTCGGAGAGGGCCTGCATGCGCGGAAGGCAGAAATATTCTACGTATTTCTCTGAGCGATTCTCGTCGATGGGCAGTATCTCGCGCAACATATCGCCGTGGATAAACTGGTCGCTCCAGATGCAACCCTGCACACCGATGGTGGCTGACTCGGGCGAATAGTCGTTGAGGGGCATGGTGTAGGTCTTGCTAAGCGGAATGGGTGGCATCCAGGTGGCGTGTTTGGGCTCGCCTGGGGTATTGCTTTCAGGGAAGTCCAGATAGAGGTGTGTGCACGGAGTGAGAATGGTCTTATGGCCGTCGGGCAGTACGCGGGCAGTGTCAGCCACGTTGTGCCAAGTGAGAGCCACGACAGGGGTGCTGACTTTGCCACGCATGATGATTTCCTCCCACCCTATCACGGTGCGGCCACGTTCCTTCATCCACTGTGCCACGAGGTTGGTGAGCCAGCCTTGCAACTCCGACGCGTCTGACAAGCCTTCGCGCTTCATCAGCGACTGGCAGTCGGGGCATTGCTCCCAACGGGTGTAGACGGCTTCGTCGCCACCTATGTTTATATAGCGTGAGGGGAAGAGGCTAGCTGTCTCGTCGAGCACGTCGCGCAGGAACTGCAACGAGCTGGCCTTGCCGACGCAAAGGAGGTCGCGGCTGATGAAGTGGTGGTTGGGCACCTCGTGTTGCTCGCCAGTGCAGCTGAGCCAGGGATATGCCACCACCGCCGACAGTATGTGGGCGGGGAATTCTATCTCAGGGATTATCTCTACACCACGCACTTGGGCATAGGCTACGATTTCGCGTATGTCGTCCTGAGTGTAATAGCCGCCGATGCGGTTTTCGCCAGTGCCAGCCCATGCTCCCACTTCAGTGAGGCGGGGATATTTTTTAATCTCCAAGCGCCAGCCCGAGTCATCGATGAAATGGAACTGCAACTTGTTGAGCTTATACATAGCCATCATGTCGATGAACTTCAGCACAAATGACTTGTCGTAGTAGTAGCGCGCTGCATCGAGCAGCATGCCACGCCATGGGTGGTCGGGAGCATCGGTAATTTCAACAGTCGGCACCGACAAATCCAGTCTGCGCTGCAAGCTGCGACTGTAGACTTCGGGGGGCAGATACTGCAACAATGTCTGCACACCATAGAACACACCGGCTGCATCATGGCCCACTATGTCAACGTGTTTGCGGCTGACCTTGAGGGTGTATCCCTCGGTGTGGGGAACAGCCATCGAGTCTACCGACAGGCGGACTGCGCCGTCCTTGCCCTCATGTAGTTTGAGGTCAAGACCGGTGGACGGGAATAGGGTCTCTGCCAGATACTTGGCTTGAGGCTCGACGAGGGCTTCATAGGAAATCACCGTCTTGTCAGTAAACACAAAAGTCCCCTCGCCCACCACCTTTGTGCTGATGGGCAAGGGGACAACAGGGCTGTTGCCGCTGGCATCGTGGTGGGCGCTAATTTTAGCAAGCGGCAGCACTGCCAGAACAGCCAACAGGAAGAGAAAATTAGTTTTCATGCTTCCCTAAGTATGGTCGTAGAGACGCAAGGTTACGCCTCGTAGCCGTTGGGGTTGTTCTTCTGGAAACGCCATGAGTCGCGACACATCTCCTCGATGCCAAACTTGGCTTCCCAACCGAGTTCTGCCTTAGCCTTGGCAGGGTTGCAGTAGCAAGTGGCGATGTCGCCTGCTCGGCGTGGTTTGATGGCATAAGGAACCTTCAGACCGTTGGCTTTTTCAAACGCCTTGACTACATCGAGTACTGAATAGCCGTGGCCAGTGCCGAGATTGTAGATGGCCAGTCCTTTGTTTTCCTCTATAGCCTTGAGGGCGCACACGTGACCATTGGCAAGGTCAACAACGTGGATATAGTCGCGCACTCCGGTGCCGTCATGGGTGTCATAGTCGTTGCCAAACACGCCTAGTTCCTTGCGCATACCAATAGCGGTCTGAGTGATATAAGGCATGAGGTTGTTGGGGATACCATTGGGGTTTTCACCTATCAAGCCTGACTCATGGGCGCCTATCGGGTTGAAATAGCGCAGCAGCACTACGTTCCACTCTGGGTCGGCATGCTGAATGTCCATCAACACCTGCTCAAGCATAGACTTGGTCCAGCCATAGGGGTTGGTGCATTGACCCTTGGGGCATTCTTCGGTGATAGGAATGATGGCTGGGTCGCCATAGACTGTAGCGGAAGACGAGAAGATGATATTTTTGCAGCCGTGCTTGCGCATCACGTCAACGAGTACAAACACTCCGTTCATATTGTTTTCGTAGTATTCAAGAGGTTTCTCCACTGACTCTCCCACGGCCTTGAGGCCAGCGAAATTGATGACAGCGTCAATCTTGTTGTCGGAGAAAACCTTGTCCATAGCTTCACGGTCACGGATGTCAGCCTCGACAAACGGAACTTCCTTGCCGATAATCTTGGCTACGCGGCGCAGTGCCTCGGGCTGTGAGTTCACAAAATTGTCAACCACTACTACGGAGTGGCCGGCCTTGTCCAGTTCGATGATGGTGTGGCTACCGATGAAGCCAGCACCTCCTGTAAGCAAAATGTTCATAATTTTATGTCTAATTATTTTTTAGTATCTTTGCAGTCCCAAAAGCCGATTGGCCTTACCGACTTGCTATCAGTCTCTCTTAAAAATGTCGCGGGTGTAGACTTTGTTTTTCACGTCGTCAAGACACGCATCGTAGCGGTTGGCCAATATTACAGCCGAACGGCGTTTGAACTCTTCAAGGTTATTAACAACGACAGAGCCGAAGAACGTGGTGCCGTCTTCAAGCGTAGGCTCGTAGATTACAATCTGAGCACCTTTGGCCTTGATACGTTTCATCACGCCTTGTATTGACGACTGGCGGAAATTGTCGCTATTGGTCTTCATCGTGAGGCGATATACGCCAACCGTGGGCACTTCGCCCGTACCGTGAGGAATCGTCTGGTCATACTGGCTATTTTCGCTATAGTCATACCAACCGGCCTTGCGAAGCACGGCATCGGCTATATAGTCTTTGCGGGTGCGGTTGCTCTCCACGATGGCGGTCATCATGTTTTGCGGCACGTGCTGGTAGTTGGCCAAGAGTTGCTTGGTGTCCTTGGGCAGACAGTAGCCTCCGTAGCCAAACGACGGATTATTGTAGAACATTCCTATACGCGGATCCAGACCAATGCCGCGGATGATGGAGGCAGAGTCCAAACCTTTCATCTCGGCATAGGTGTCGAGCTCGTTGAAGTAGCTCACCCTCAATGCCAGATATGTGTTGGCGAAGAGTTTCACCGCCTCGGCTTCTTTCAGCCCCATGTACAAGGTTTCTATGTCGGGTTTGAGTGCGCCATCTTGCAGCATTCTGGCAAACAAGTGGGCATATTCCAGCGCATCGGGGTTGGCTATAGCATCTATGATGCGATTCTCCTCCTCAACTTCGGGCAAATCTATGGTCTTGGGAAAGCCCACTATTATGCGCGATGGATAGAGATTGTCATACAAAGCCTTTGACTCACGCAAGAATTCGGGGGCAAAGAGAAGATTAAACTTCTTTCCCTTCATCTTGGGGTCGTTCTGGAAGAGCGGTGCATATTTGAGGTAGAGGCTTCGGCAGTAGCCTACGGGAATCGTGCTCTTCACCACCATCACAGCATCGGGGTTGACGCGCAACACTATGTCGATGACATCCTCAATATGGTGGGTGTCGAAGAAGTTTTTCTGCGTATCGTAGTTTGTCGGTGTGGCTATTACCACAACGTCGGCCTCAGCATAAGCAGCCTCGCTGTCGAGCGTGGCTGTGAGGTTGAGCTTTTTCTCGGCAAAGAATTTCTCAATATATTCATCCTGAATCGGCGAAATGCGGTTGTTGATTTTCTCCACTTTCTCAGGAATAACATCCACAGCTGTCACTTGGTGGTGCTGTGCCAGCAGAGTAGCTATCGACAGACCGACATAGCCAGTTCCTGCCACCGCAATCTTCATTTCTTCAAACTTCTTCATCAGCAGATAGTCTTTGTGATTTATCATTCCAGCACATTGCGCAACAAGAATTTGCGCTGATTCACGCTATTGCTTCGAATGCATCTCTTGATGCAAAATTAAACAAAAACGTTCATACCTTATGCAATTTGGCGGCAATTATTGTTGACGAGGTGTCAAAAGATTGTCACTTGGCATTGATGGTGAGCACCCTTGCACCGTCTTGATTGACGGCAATCCTGACCTCCACGGTGTCGTCGGGCAACAGTGGCTCTACCAGTTCGGGCCACTCAATCAGGCAGGGGAAGCCTGAATAGAAATATTCTTCGCAACCTATATCGTAGGCCTCTGACAGTGACTTTATACGATAGAAATCGAAATGGAACATCTGGCCTCCCTGCTGGGGCAGGGCATATTCGTTGACTATGGCAAACGTAGGCGAACCGGTTGGGTCGGTCACACCAAGCTGGCGGCACACGGCATTGATGAACGTTGTTTTGCCGGCACCCAAACCGCCGTAGAAAGCGAAAATCTTATACTTGGACAACAAGGGAATGAACTGCCGTGCGGCTTCGTCGATGTTGTCAAGGTTGGTAATGGTTATGGTTGTAGTCATAAGCTTACAATATATGTGTATGTGTTACTGAACTGCCGTATTGGCTTGCAGTATCTTGCTATTAAATTGCAGTCTCCTTATATATAGTGCAGTGTGACGCAACGATGCCGCACTCTGGGTTTGATTATTTCTTGTCGAGGGTGATGAACGGCACTATCATCTCTTCCATCGAAATACCTCCGTGCTGAAATGTGTTGCGGTAGTGCGAGGCGTAGTAGTTGAAGTTGTTGGGATAGGCAAAGAACTGGTTGCCATAGCAGAACACGTAGACCGAACTCAAGTTGGGCGACGGCAGCATGACGCGCTGCGGCACCTTAATCTCAAACACCTCACGAGCCTTGTATGCAAGATTTTTGCCCACCTTGAAGCGCAGGTTGGTGTTGACGTCTTTGTCGCCTACTATCCTGACGGGATTTTCTACCAGAATGGAACCGTGGTCGGTGGTCACAAGCACTTTGTAGCCGCTCTCGGAAAGTCGCTCGAAGAGGTCGCGCACAGACGAATGGCGGAACCAACTGCGGGTGATGCTGCGATAGGCGGCTTCGTTACCCACGAGTTCGTGCACCATCTGATGCTCGTTGCGCGAATGCGAAAGGATATCAATAAAATTAATTACCAGCACGTTGAGCTCGTTGTTCATGAGCGACGAGAACTGCTGTAGCAGTCGGTCTACACCTACCGAGTCGTTCACTTTGTGATAAGAGAACTTCTCTGTGCGCCTACATCTGTAGAGTTGAGCCTCTATCAGTTGGCGTTCGTTGAGATTTTTCCCCTCATCCTCATCTTCGTCGACCCAAAGGTCGGGATACATCTCCTTGATGCGTGAGGGCATGAGACCCGAGCAGATAGCGTTGCGCGCATATTGTGTCACGGTTGGCAATATGCTGAAATACAAATCTTCTTCTATGCTAAATAGGTGGGAGACCTCTGACCACAATGTGCGCCACTGGTCATAGCGCAGATTGTCGAACACTACAAGAAAGACCTTCTCACCTTTGTCGAGCAACGGGAAGACTCTCTCTTTGAATATGTCGGGACTTAGCATTGGTCTTTCGCTCCGAGGGCAGTCAAACCACTTTTCATAGTTCTGGCGCACGAATTTGGCGAAGCTGCCATTGGCCTCTTGCTTCTGCATGCGCAGCATCTCGCTCATGTCGCTCTCGGCCTCCTGCAATTGAAGTTCCCAGTAGACGAGGCGGCGATAGACCTCCATCCACTGTTCGGGGCTCTTGGCAACCTGAATGTTCTCGCCCAGTTCCATGAAAGCTTTGCGGTAGCCCGTCTGCGTCACTTCATTGACTATCTCCTTCTTGTGGATATTCTTCTTGAGGCACAGGAGTATCTGATTGGGATTGACAGGTTTGATGAGGTAGTCGGCTATCTGCGATCCTATCGCCTGCTCCATGATGTCTTCCTCCTCACTCTTGGTAACCATCACTACGGGAATGGACGGTTCTGCTTGTTTTATGCGGGTGAGGGTCTCCAAACCACTGAGTCCTGGCATGTGTTCATCAAGCAGTATGAGGTCGAAGGTCTGCTGGGTGCAGAGGTCTATGGCATCTGCCCCATTGGTGGCCTTGACGACATCATAGCCTTTCTTCTCGAGGAATATAATGTGGGCGCGCAGTAGCTCAATTTCGTCGTCAACCCACAATAGTCTGCCGTTGTTCATAGCATCTGCCGTAATTTGTAATTGTCAATACCATTCTCCACCGTCGTCATCGTCGGTAGTGCCATCATCGCTGTTGTCGTACTCATTGTCTTTCACCTCCTCATACTCATCCCAAATAAAGTTGTCGGGTTGCTTGTCGAGTTTGAGGTTGTCCTTCACCTTGGACGGAGCGAAATGTCTGCTGTAGAAGTCCTTATACTGAGCCCAGGTATAGCGCAAGCCTATGAGCTGCAGGTTGAAATCGGATATCAATATAGGTTCCACACCCTGGGCCACAGAGCGGAACAGGCTGTCGGCAAATAGTTGTTGCTCATAGCTGTGAGCCTCATCGAAGCTGTAGAAGCCGTTTACGCGCATCTGGCACAGTCCGCGTTCCTCATACAGATTGATGTCGAAGTTTCTGACAAGGAAGTTGGTGAAGTTGAAACGCGAAAGTTCGTATAGCAATTTGCCCTCGTCTACGGAATCGCGGCTATAGGAGAGTATCACGGTGAAGTCAGCCTGCCGTTCTGCCGACAGAGTGTCGTTCTTCAAGGCTTCTTTGGTGTCATCGCCTGTCTGGTCGCTGCGCTGCAGCAACAGACCGTCGATGTCAAATCCACCACCGGCAGGCTGGCGTCCCGACTCGATGCCCTTCACCATCATGCCGGCTATCTCTGAGATTTTGTCAGAAGGATATTCTTTCACGAGCTGTCGCATTTCGTCGACGAACCCTTGCAGGTCACGGTTTCTCAACTTGCTCATCGACTCGAAGAACATGAATTTAGGTCTATTGTCGCCCTTGGGAAAACGGCTGGCAGAAACGGCGCAATTCTGGCTTATGGTCTTATAGTCGCCCATCTTATAGGCATCATAAGTGGCAGTATATAATGAGTCCTCTATATGCTTGCCAAAGCGTGCGTTCTCTTCAAAGTAGGGGTCGTTAATGAGTATCGTATATTTGCTTGCGGGGAACTGGTTGGTGAGTTGCTGCTTATAGCTGGTGTAGTCTTCGCTCTGTCCCCAGTGGAGTTCAAGCAGATAGAGGTGATATAGCAGTTCGTCCATCGGCTGGAACTCGGGATAGCTATTGAGGCATCTCAGCAAGGTGCGCTTAGCCAGCGGATAGTTTTCCAAATAGTCTTTCTCCACCACTCCTGCATCGAATAGGGCCTTCTTGAGCAATGTGTCGGACTGTGCCATCTTCTCGGGGGTCAGCGGAAGTTGGTCGAGATAGTACTCGCGTGTCAACTTCTCGTCGGTTTTGTCTTTCTCGGCTTTGTCCGATTTCTTACCGTCCCTGCTTTTCAAAGAGTCGGTCTGCATTTCTTGGGCTGTGTCTAGCGAGTCAGCCTTTTCGTAGTCTATTTCTTGGTTGTCGCTTACGGCAAGTACGGACTTGTTGCTGCGACGCCAGTTGTCTTCGTTTTTGCGGTTGCCCCAGATGCGTGTGAACTGGTCTTTGCCCACCGAAACCGTCTGCTGGTTATAGAAATACCAGTCAGCGCCGTCGTTGGCGTTAGCATTGCTCGATGACGATTTTCCCTCGTTGGGTCGTTGTCCCTGACCATTGCTTGTATCACCACGAGATTGCCTACTGCGGGCAATGGAGTCGGCCTGAAGAGCTCGGAGTTCCTTCTGTCGTTTTTTCTCCCTCTCTATGGCTTTGTCTATCACGGCCAGTCTTTCGTTTTCGGGCATGGCAGCCAAGGCTCTCACGCTGTCTTGTACGAAGATCTCTTCAGCGGGCGTAGCCAGCTTGTCGAGCACTCCAATGCGCCACGTCAGGTCGCGGTAGCGTTCGTTCTCTCTGTCTACGATGCCTATGGCACTGTTGTAACAAGTGCGTGCCTTGGCGAAGCGTTCGCGCGCCCAGTGAATATCGCCCGTCTGCACCATGAGCGAGGCATAGGCAAGACCTTTGGTTTCGGCCTTGGCAGCTCCCATTTCATAGGCTTCAAGTGCCTTCGTGGTGTCGGCCGCCGACAGATATATATTGCCTATGGCATAGTAAATCTGGTCTAGATATTTTTTGTTGCCAGTCTGTTTGGTGAGCCGTGTCAATTTTCTTATCTTGCGGGCATTGTCGCTACGAGCCATCACCTCGGTCTGTTGCACCATGGCATGTAGCTTCATCTCATAGACTGTAGTCTTGTGCATGCTTTTCTGAAAAGCCTTGTAGGCCTCTGCCTTATTGTCCAAAGCCTTATATATCTGGCCCAGCAGATAGTAACCGCGGGCTTTCTCCGCAGAACTTCTGTAGCCTGCTATTTCTTTTTTCAGTAGCGGCACGGCTTCCTTCCATTGCTTCTGTCTCAGATGGAAGTCGGTCATCGCCGTGTTGTATTCCTTTCGGGCTGGCGTGGGAATGCTGTCGCGCCTCACCTTGTTGAGCAAATCTTCGGCATCGTAGTACCACTCCAACTCTACATAGCACAGAGCCTG
>CAVCAW010000007.1:0-8503 GCA_963600315.1 Bacteroidaceae bacterium
GACGTGGAGGTGTTGCTCACGTCGGAGCTCAACGTGGTGGCCCGCGCCAAGCGCTATGGGCGATGGTGGCTGCTGAAGGGGCTCAACCCAAAGGTGGCGGGTGAGTCGGCTTGCCAGCAGCGACAGCGCAAAGAGCTGGAATTGCTCATGCAACTGCAGCACCCGTCGGTGGTTGCCGCCGTAGGGCTTGAGCAGGTCGACGGGTTGGGCGACTGCATCGTCATGGAGTATGTAGAGGGACCCACGCTGAAGGAGTGGCTCCAGACCAAGCACATGCGCCGTGAGCGCAGGCGTATAGCTCTCGAGATAGCCGCTGCCGTGGGCTACGTCCACTCCAAGTCGATAGTACACCGCGACCTCAAGCCCGAGAACATCATCGTCACTTCCAACGGCGACAATGCTAAGCTCATAGACTTCGGGCTTGCCGACACCGATAGCCACACCATACTGAAGCAGCCCGCCGGCACACTCAAATATATGTCGCCCGAACAATTGCAGACGGCTGTGGCCGACGTGCGCAACGACATCTATAGTCTTGGGGTCATCTTTGGGCAAATGAAATTGGGCTACGGCGCAATTGTCAGCAAGTGCCTCAGGCCGACAGAACAACGCTATCAAAACATAGCGCAGCTGGCCGGCGCCATAGCCCGTCGCAACCGCCGTTCTACCCGAATGGCATGGTGTGCAGTAGCCACCTTGATTGTCTTGTTGACCATCGTGGCAGTAAGCCAATCTGTCAGGGTAGGCGAGCTATCCAGACAAACCAATAGCAACCAGCACGAACAGACTGCGATGCGCCACTCCATGGCCACGCTTGGCGACAGCCTCTCGAGGCTCCACTCTGCGCAGCAAGAACTCCACGACAACCAACAGAGCCACGAGGCGAGGCGGCAAATGGCGGAGCGCGCCATAGCTCAGGGCAAGGCAGCTGTAGACGAAGCCCTCAAGCGAGCGGGAGTGGTTCAGCATCTAGACACGCTGCACGATTTCGGCAATCTCAGGATGGACATTCTGAGCAGAATCCATGATGGCGACGATGCCGTCAACCGGTTTGTAAGTAGGATAGGCGGCAACTTCAGTGCCAGCGAACTTGCCGAAATCACCCAAGCCCTCGAGTCTTACAACGCCAGCAAGTCAGAAATCATTATGAACACCTATACCAAACTCAAGGAAGCACATGACAAAGCAACTATGCAAGGACATTGAGACAGCCCTTTGCCACAAGATAAAGACACCACGCGATTTCGAATTCCTGCGCCAGCGCATCTATGCGCGCCAACACATACTGATGAGCCGCACTACGCTGATGCGCATATGGGGCTACATAGACGACAATGTCAAGCCGCGCACCAACACCCTCGACGTGTTGGCCCGCTTCTTGGGCTATCGCGACAGCGAAGAATATAGCCAAAACTCCTTGCTGCCCAAGGAGCAGCAGAGCAGCCCCGTCATGAACCGCCGCCTGAGCGTGGCATCCACTCTTGCTCCAGGCGACCGTGTGAGACTGACGTGGCAGCCCGACCGGGTGTGCAACGTAGAGTATGTGGGTGACCTGAAGTTTTGTGTTGTAGCGTCTGAAAACACGCGTCTGCGCCCAGGCGACACCTTCCAGTGCAGCCTGATTATAGAGGACGAACCGCTGTATATAGACAATCTCGTGCAGGCTGACATGCTCCCTGTGGCATACGTCTGCGGCAAGAAGTCGGGCGTGAGGTTCGAATATCTGTTGCCCGAGTAGAAGGCTTTGTGCTGACGAAACGTTGCTCAGAAGAGTTTTCGCCCTGCAGCAACCGTACGAGATGAAGTGTTGAGCTGGCTCGGGCGTTTCGGCGGAAATAGTTGTTTGTTTTCTCCTAAACTGATGTCCGTTTCGGCGGAAACTGAGTTGCGTTTCCGCCGAAACGCTATGATCTGGTCAAGGTTAATTGGCGGTGTGTCAAGCTGTTAAAGCCAATCGGATGTTTTGAACAATGAAAAGTTGTGAAATTCCGGGTTCTCTTGTAGTGGGAGTGTGGCTATGGCTGCTTGCTGTGGTGTGGCTACTCGCGGCTCGGTTCGGCGCGCAACAAGCTATTGATAATCAGTGGCTAAATGGGGCGGGGCGAATGGGCGAGATGTGAAGAATGACAGAGGAGAGGACAAGTCTTTTGATTTTGCGAAGTTGCAAAGTGGAGTCTGACGACTGTTGGGCGGTGCGTTTTGCTGTTTTTTTGTGAAAAAGAGGTGCACTGAGCATAATTGTGAGGGCAAAATGTGGGGAGTTTGCTTCAAATGTTCTACATTTGCTATAACTAACCTAAGACTTCGCTGACGCTACGGGCTGATGTGGGGTCGCTGAAAAAAGAGTCGCTACAGTGGCAAAGAAGAAGATTTATATCATAGCGGGGTGCAACGGGGCAGGCAAGACGACGGCTTCGTTCACGATATTGCCCGAGTTCATGCACTGCGAGCAGTATATCAACGCTGACGAGATTGCTCGGGGGTTGTCGCCTTTTCACCCCGAGAGTGTGCCTATAGAGGCTGGCAAACTGATGATTTCACGCATCAATGACTTGATGAAGCAGGGGGAGACCTTTGCTGTGGAGACTACGCTCTCGACGCGCTCCTATGTGAACCTCATCAACAGGGCGCACAAGTCGGGCTACATGGTGGAGCTGATATTCTTGTGGCTCTCGTCGCCCGAAGTGGCCATCAAGCGTGTGGCAAAGCGTGTGTCGGAGGGAGGCCACAATATTCCCGTCGACGTGATACGCCGCCGCTATAGTGCCGGCATCCAGAATCTGGTGGAGATCTACAGTCAGATTGTGGACCGGTGGATACTGATAGACAACAATTCCACCTCCGTGGTGGTGGCCGAGACCGTCAACGGCGAGACTACCGTCTACGACATGGAGCGTTACAAAAGAATTATGAACCATGAACACTGATTACAATTCTTCGTTGACGCCCTACTCGAGGCGATTGCAGCACGGCTTGGCTGTTGCCAACCGCAAGATGATGACCCGTGCCTCTATCTTCGGCTACTCGCTGGTGATAGGCGGGGTTGATGGCAAACCACGCGAAAAGGACGCCCGTGAGCTCATGGACGAGCTGCGCAACTCTGACTGGTGGAAAGAGCACTTTGATGACTGACCGCCACGCCTCACGACTGTCTCTGCCGTGAGGACAACCTTATCATAACTTTATTCATATCAATGAAACATCTGCTTTCGCTGCCGTCTAATCTGGTTGACGGTTTCCACAAGATAACCCACGCCGACCGGCGACAGTGGTTCTGCACTGCCGACCCCGCCGACTGCCGACTTGGTTCGGGTGGTGGTACGACTTGGCTGCTCCAGGAGTGTTGTCGCGCTGAGGGCATGGACGCTGACTTCGCCTCGTGGCTGAGGCGGGAGAAGCGCGTGTTGCTCCACGCTGGCGGACAGGGGCGGCGCATACCTGCCTATGCCTCGAGTGGCAAGGTGCTCACGCCACTGCCCGTGTTGCGCACGGAGCGCGGCCAGAAGATTGACCAGACTCTGCTCGACTTGCAGATGCCGCTCTACGAACGTATTTTGCAGTCGGCTCCCGACAACGTGCACACCCTCATAGCCTCGGGCGACGTGATGCTGAAGGCTGAAGACCTCGGGGCTATGCCACAGGCCGACGTGGTGTGTCTGGGAATATGGGAGGAGCCGTCGCTGGCGAGCCACCACGGCGTGTTTTTCATAAGGCGCGACTGCCCCGACAGGCTCGACTTCATGCTGCAGAAGCCCTCGGTGCAGACGTTGGCACAGCTGGTGCAGACCCACTACTTCCTCATGGACACTGGGGTGTGGCTGCTCAGCGACAAGGCGGTGGAAAGGCTACGACAACTCACGCTGTCGACTGGCGGCGAGATAGCCAACTATGACCTCTATGGCGACTTTGGCACTGCGCTGGGCACCAACCCTTCGGCTCCCGACAAGTTGCTGGCTGACCTCACGGTGAGCGTTGTGCCCGTGGAGAATGGTGAATTCTGCCACTACGGCACGAGCCGCGAACTGCTCAGTTCGACCACTAGGCAGATGAACAGTGTCAAGAACCAACGCCTCATCATGCACCACACTATAAAGCGCCACCCCAGCATCTTCACTCAAAACTCGGTGGTGAGGGCTTCGGTAGACCTCAATGCGCCCGACATCTGGGTGGAGAACTCCTACGTGCCCTGCACGTGGACCCTGGCGGCGCAGAGCATCGTCACTGGTGTGCCAGTCAACAACTGGCTGCTGGCATTCAGACCAGGCCAATGTCTTGACGTGGAGCCAGTGGGCAAGATGGAATACGTGGTGCGCCCCTATGGCTTTGACGACGTGTTTCGTGGTGCCCTGGACGACCCGACTACATTATTCATAGGCATGCCGTTTGCCAAGTGGATGGCAGCACGCGACGTGACCTTGGCAGACTTTGCCGATACAACCGACATACAGCGGGCTGAACTCTTCCCCATAAGTGCCGACATCGAGACGATGGGGCGCTGGGTGGAGTGGTTCCTCTCCGCCAACCCCGACAAGGCTGTCACCGTGAGCTGGCGCAACGCGCGTCGACTCTCTGCCGACCAGATACTCAACCAAGCCAACCTGCTCAGACTCAGCGAGCAGCGGCGCAGCTTCCAGGCGCTCAACATCATGGCCCTGGCGAGCAACTGCTACAAGAGCATCTTCTATCAGCTCGACCTCAAGGACCTGGCTGCAAAATTCAAGGCCTACGACCTGGAGCTGCCGGCGCAGTTGGCAGACGATGCGCCGATAATGATGCGCATACACGACGCCATGCTGCGGTCGGAGGTGAAACGGCTCAGAGGCGACAAAGACACCCTGTGGGCTGACCGCGCGTTTGGATTGCTGAGCGAGGGCATAGCCGACAACGCCAAGGGGCAGAAATGCCGTCCGCACCTCGACGTGTGTGCTGACCAGATAGTGTGGGCACGCAGTTCGGTGCGCATCGATGTGGCAGGCGGGTGGTCTGACACTCCTCCCTTCTCGCTCTACAGCGGAGGCAACGTGGTCAACTTTGCCGTCAACCTCAATGGGCAGCAGCCCATACAGGTCTACGTGAAGCCCAACAAGAACCACAACATAGTGTGCCACAGCATAGACCACGGCGTGTCGGAGACTATCACGACCTACGACGAACTGGCGGCTTGCAACAAGGTAGGCTCGCCCTTTGCCATACCCAAAGCGGCTCTCGCCCTGGCGGGATTCCTGCCCGAATACAGTTCCGTCGCCTACCCATCACTACAGAAGCAACTCGAGGACTTCGGGGCGGGCATCGACATAACCCTGCTCTCTGCCATTCCGGCAGGATCGGGCCTGGGTACCAGCAGCATTTTGGCTGCAGCCGTGCTCGGCGCATTGTCGGACTTCTGCGGACTGGGCTGGAGCAAACACGAGGTGTGTGGGCGCACTCTCGTATTGGAACAACTGCTCACCACTGGTGGTGGTTGGCAAGACCAGTATGGCGGTGTGCTGCCGGGTGTCAAACTGCTGCAGAGCCAACCCGGCTTTGACCAGAAAATCAGCGCAGCGTGGCTGCCCGACACGCTCTTCCGCAACGAGGAGGGAGCGTGCCAGCTGCTTTACTACACTGGACTGACCCGCACTGCCAAACACATACTGGCAGACATCGTCAGGGGTATGTTCCTCAACGATGCCGAGCGGCTCACGATACTTGAGGAGCTCAAGAAACATGCCCTCGACATGCAGCAGGCCATACAGCGCAGCGACTTTGTCCGCTACGGCCAGCTGGTGCGTCGGTCGTGGGAACTCAACTGCCAGCTCGACCCGGGCACGGCTCCCGACATGGTAAAACCCCTGTGTGACAAGATTGACGACCTGTGTCTGGGCTATAAGTTCCCCGGTGCGGGCGGCGGTGGCTATATGTATATGGTAGCCAAAGACCCCGAGGCAGCACTCAGACTGCGTACGCTGCTCAATGATAATCCACTCTCGCCCACGGCACGCTTCGTGGGCATGGACCTGTCGCAGAAAGGACTACAGATATCGCGCAGCTGACAATACAGCCGGCTGCACTACGTGCCAACGGACAGACAGCGGCCCCAATGGTGCTAAATGATTGCCAAAACAAATGGACGAACAACAAAAATTCACGCTGCTGGCTACGATAACCGCCAGCATGATGCAAGACGACAATATGACCCCCAAGCAGCGGGCTGACCTGCTGCTGAAGCGAGCAGAAGTATACGTGGCTCTCAATAATCCTGCCAAGGCTCTCGACGACCTCGATGAGGCCATCTTGCTAGACGACAACCTGGCAAATGCCTACATGCTGAGAGGACGGCTGCGCTTCGGCCTGCGCGACAGAAACGCTGCCTTTGAGGACCTGAAGAAAGCCGCAGCCCTCGACCCCAGCTTGCTGGACGGTGTGAACGGCGAATACAAAACCCCAGAGCAGCCCAAGGCCTACAAAATAAAGACCGACAAACACTGAGTTGGCTCACAAACGCTATAATAATCAAAACAACAACATAGAAAATGGACATTGTAGAAAGGTTTCTTAACTACACGCAATTCGACACACAATCTTCGGAAGACTCCCAAACCACCCCAAGCACAGAAAAACAGTGGGCATTTGCTCGCTACCTGAAGAAAGAACTTGAGAAAGTGGGCCTCGACGACGTGGAGCTCGATGACAACGGCTATCTCTACGCCGTGTTGCCAGCCAACAACGACAAGGACAAGAAAGCTCCCGTCATAGGCTTCATCTCGCACTATGACACCAGTCCCGACTGCTCGGGTGCCGACATAAAACCACGCATAGTGACAAATTATGACGGCAACGACATAGTGCTCGATGCCGACGACGACATACGCATATCGCCACAGACCTTTCCCGAACTGCTCAACCACCAGGGCGAAGACATCATCGTGACCGACGGCCACACGCTACTCGGCGCCGACGACAAGGCGGGCATAGCCGAGATAGTGCAGGCCATGGTGTGGCTCATGGAGCATCCCGACGTGCGCCACGGCGAAATCCACGTGGCGTTTAATCCCGACGAAGAGATAGGCATGGGAGCCCACAAGTTCGACGTGGAGAAGTTTGGCTGCCAATGGGCGTATACCGTTGACGGCGGCGAAGTGGGCGAACTGGAGTTTGAGAACTTCAATGCAGCCTCTGCCAAAATACGCATCACGGGCATGAGCGTGCACCCTGGCTATGCCAAAAACAAGATGATCAACGCTGCACGCGTGGCCACCGAACTGGCTATGTCTCTGCCTGCCGACGAAGTGCCCGAAAAGACCGACGGCTATGAGGGCTTCTTCCACCTCACATCGATGTCGGGCAACGTGGAAACAGCGGAACTCAACTATATCATACGCGACCACGACCGACGCAAGTTCGAAGAGCGCAAGAAGCTGCTCAGCTCTATATGCCAACAGACCAACGAGAAGTATGGACGCACGGTGGCTGACTGCCAAATCAACGACCAATACTACAATATGCGCGAACAGATAGACCCCGTGATGCACGTGATTGACATCGCCATCAAAGCTATGGAAAATGCTGGCGTGCCAGTCAAGATACAGGCCATCAGGGGCGGCACCGACGGGGCACAACTGTCGTTTAAGGGCTTGCCCTGCCCAAATCTATTCGCCGGCGGACTGAACTTCCACGGTCCCTATGAATATCTGCCGATACCGTCGCTACATAAGGCGATGGACACCATAGTGCAGATTTGCTCTCTCACGGCGCAATACAATGACTAACTAAACACACACACACAAATATGACAAAAAAGACGACCGTTGCCGAAACTGGCGGCAACGAGAAACTAAAGGCCTTGCAGGTAGCGATGGCCAAGATAGAGAAAGACTTTGGCAAGGGCTCCATCATGAAAATGGGCGACCAACCTGTGGAGAAGGTCGACGTCATTCCCACCGGCAGCCTTGGGCTTGACCTGGCTTTGGGGGTGGGCGGCTATCCGCGCGGACGCATCATCGAAATCTACGGCCCCGAGTCTTCTGGTAAGACGACCTTGGCGACCCACGCCATAGCTGAGGCGCAGAAGATGGGCGGCATTGCTGCCTTTATTGATGCCGAGCACGCTTTTGACCCTTACTATGCCAAAAAACTTGGTGTGAACACCGACGAGTTGCTCATCTCGCAGCCCGACAACGGCGAGCAGGCTCTACAGATTGCCGACCAACTCATCAGTTCGGCAGCCATAGACATCATTGTGATTGACTCGGTGGCAGCGCTGACGCCCAAGGCTGAAATTGAGGGCGATATGGGCGACAATAAGGTGGGTCTGCAGGCTCGACTCATGAGCCAGGCTCTGAGAAAACTGACGTCCACCATAAGCAAGACCAAGACTTGCTGCATCTTCATCAACCAGTTGCGCGAGAAGATAGGTGTGATGTTTGGCAATCCCGAAACGACCACTGGCGGCAACGCTCTGAAATTCTATAGTAGCGTGAGACTCGACATTCGCCGCGTGACGGCTATAAAGAATGGTGACGAA
>CAVCAW010000007.1:8513-11528 GCA_963600315.1 Bacteroidaceae bacterium
GACGAAGTGTTGGGCAACTTGGTGCGCGTCAAAGTGGTGAAGAACAAGGTGGCACCTCCATTCCGCAAGGCTGAGTTTGAAATCACCTTTGGCGAGGGTATTTCCAGGGCTACTGAACTAATGGACTTTGCTGTGGCCAACGACATCATTCAGAAGTCGGGCAGTTGGTTCAGCTATGAAGGCAACAAGATAGCCCAAGGACGCGAGCAGCTCAAGCGCACGCTCAAGGACAATCCTGACCTCATGGATGAGATTGAGGGCAAGGTGATGGCTGCTGTCAAAGACCAGCAGGGTCTTGAATTTGACGAGCCGCTTGATGGCGGCGACGCTGAGGAAGGTGTGATAACAGACTAAAACGGTTTGACTGCACTCTTAGGGGCCATTGCCGTCTGAGGAGTGCGGATAACCTAAAGATACGAAAAACCGCCCGCAATCAGCATTAAAGTGCTGATTGCGGGCGGTTGGTCTAAAATTGTTGACGGTTAGTCTGAACTTGTCGATGTTTAGTCTGAACTTGTTGACGGTTAGTCTGAACTTGTCGATGTTTAGTCTGAACTTGTCGATGCTTAGTCTGAACTTGTCGATGTTTAGTCTAAAATTGTTGTCGGTTAGTCTAGAATTGTTTGCCGTTAGCCTTAAATTGTGAGAGGTTGGTCTAGAATTGTTGGCAGCTTGTCTAAAGTTGCGGGCGGTTTGCAGAAAAGGTTGATTTGTTGAAACATGAAAAGCGTTTGTTGAAGAATGCTGTTGTTCTATATCTTAATATTGTAACTTTGCAATGACGTAATAAAAGAGGTGACTATGAGAAAGAAAATGCTTGTTTTGTTGTCGGCGACACTGGTCTTTGGCGTGTGTCGTGCTGACGTGTTTCCTTTTCTTACGTTTGACAATTCGGACGGTTCGGTTGTTTCGGTTGACGTGAGTTCGCTGGTTATGACTTTTTCGAACGGCAAGCTGGTCATTAATGGCGGTGGCTCCAGTCAGGAGCTTGATGTGGCGAGCTTGGACAGCATGTATTTTTCATCGGACGACCTGACCTTGGTTGATGACATGTCGCTGGACGGTGACAACGCTGAGAAAACGCTCTACACTGTGGCGGGCGTGAAGGTCGGTGTCTTGAATGGCAATGATAGTTTGACTGACAGGTTGTCGTCTGGGTTGTACATAGTAAAGCAGGGTAGGCGGACTTCCAAAATTGTGGTGAAATGAAACGGGCAGTATTAGTCTTGGCGCTTATGGCAATGGTCTTGAGTGTTGCTGCACAGACTCTTAATGTGGTGGTGGGCGACGTGACCTATTCGTTTCCAAGTCAGCGCACTGGCGGAATGAGATTCAGTGGCACATCGCAGGTGACAATAATGGGCAAGACCTTCGACTTGAACGACGTGGCCAAGATGTATGTGGACTATAGTGACGTGAGCGACAATACCGTGACTGTGAGCTATACTGCCGATGGGGCAGACGTAGTGGTAGCAGGCAATGTGGCGAAGTATGTGGCTCCAGTGGTGAATAGCGGTCACGTTGAGATAACTCAGAGTGATGAGGTCGGCGACGAGACTTGCGGCGAGATAACTTATAGTCTTTCGGGCAGTTCGTCTGACGGAGGCTTTGTACTGAGTGGTGCTTACAAGGCATCGGTGGAGCTCAACGGACTGACGCTGACTAATCCTGCGGGTGCTCCCCTTGACATCGAGAACGGCAAACGCGTGGTCCTGACGGTGAAGAAAGACACCGAGAATACCTTGACGGACTCTGAGTCGGGCAGCCAGAAGGGTTGCATAGTCTGCAAGGGCCACCTGGAACTCAAGGGCAAGGGTGTGCTCAATATCAACGGCAAATCGGCTCATGCTATTCACTCAAAGGAATATGTGGAGATAAAGAACTGCACGGTCAACGTCTTGTCGGCCGTGGGCGACGGAATCAACTGCAACCAGTACTTCTTGATGGAGAGCGGTGAACTCAACGTGTCGGGTGTGGGCGATGACGGCATACAGGTGTCATATAAGGACGACACTGACCGCAAGGCTGACGACACGGGTTGGCTGACCATAGCTGGTGGCACGGTCAATGTGGCAGTGACTGCCAGTGCCGCCAAGGGCTTGAAGTCTGATGGTGGCATGACGATTTCGGGTGGCGACATGACTGTCAACTCTACTGCTGGCGGCAAATGGGACTCTGACGAGTCTAAGACGAAGGCTTCAAGCTGCTTGAGTTCTGACGGCAAAATTCTCTTGTCGGGCGGAACGCAGATGCTTACAGCCAGCGGAGCGGGCGGCAAGGGCATCAGTGGTTCTGACTCGTTGGTGGTCAATGGTGGCAAGCTCACCGTGAATACTTCGGGCGGTCTCTATGCCTACGTCAACAATAGAGAGTATACTAACTATACTGGCGAATCAGACCGTTTGTCGAGCAGCCAGAAGTCCTCGCCCAAAGGAATCAGAGCTGAGGGCGCAGTGGAGATCAACGACGGCGAAATCAATGTCACCACGACTGGCAACGGTGCGGAGGGCATCGAGAGCAAGTCGACTCTGACAATCAACGGCGGTACCATAGTGGCCAATGCCTATGATGACGCTATCAATTCCTCGAGCCACATGTATATCAACGGTGGCGACGTGACGGTGGTGGCGTCCAATAACGACGGACTTGATTCCAACGGCAATATGTATATCAACGGTGGCGTGATAAAGGCTTTCGGCACCACAAGTCCGGAGTGTGGCATCGATGCTAACGAAGAAGATAACTACACGGTGATATTTACTGGCGGCACGCTGCTCGCAGTGGGCGGTAGCAATTCGGTGCCGAGCACGTCGGAGTCCACTCAGCCCTATGTCACCAGTACCATGAGCGTAAGTGCCGGTTCTGAGATATCACTGCTGAGCGGCACTACCACGCTTGCCACGTTCACGGTGCCTTCCAATTACTCTTCGGGCTCTTCGAGCCAGGGGGGCAATACTGGCGGCGGCTTTGGTCCAGGCGGCGGCAGCTCGTGGGGCAGCCGTGGCGGCAGCAGTT
>CAVCAW010000007.1:11538-30347 GCA_963600315.1 Bacteroidaceae bacterium
GTGCTGATATCGTGTGCGGGCATGTCGTCGGGTAGTAGCTACACAATAAAGAGCGGTTCATCGTCAACCTCGTCTACGGCGCAGCTCAAAGGCAGTAGTAGTGGCGGCGGTGGTCGGTTCTGAACCTTGTCGGGTGGCTTGGTGCCAATGCCTAATGCCCTCGACGTTAATGATGAAAACAAAGTGGTTAATGACATAATGTTTTATTCGTAAATGTTGCATTAGAGCACCGGCTCGTCCTGTCTTCATACGTGCAGGGTGAGTTTGGTGTTCTTTTGTTTTACGGGAAAACAGTCAGCAACAATCAATAATGACCAAGAGTAACATCGTCATACTATGACGCTTAAGAATACACCTATAGTCACCGGACACAAGAAGTCGGAGCTGATAATATATCTTGTGTTGTTCGTAGTGCTGTTTGTTGCCCCAGTACTTTCAGTCTGGGCGGAAACGGCGAGTATGCATCTCGACAAGTTTAGTTGGAACAGCATCTGCAAGGGTTGGCAGTTGTTGGCGGTATTTTTCATAGTGTTCTGCGTCCACAATTTTTTCATTGCGCCACAACTCGTCTATCGCAACCGCAAGTGGCGGTATGTTGTCTCAACACTGGTGCTTGTGGTGGCATTCACCGTGTTGCAGATGCAGCACGATGGAGTGCCGCCCCATCGCAACGACCGCCGCCCTCCCGATCGAGCTATGTCGGAAGCCGCTCCCCGCCACCTTGCAGAGTCTGGCGCTGAACATGGCGGCGATGCTCCTGTCCTTGTTTTTGGCGGCAGAGCGTCGGTGGCGTTCATCATAGTGTGTCTGTTGCTGGCTCTCAATACGGGAGTGAAATACTATTTCAAGTCGCTTGACGACCGCAGACGCTTCGATGCTATCGACCGCGACAATCTCAATACGCAGTTGGCGTATCTGAAGTACCAAATCAACCCTCATTTCTTCATGAACACGCTCAACAACATTCACGCCATGGTCTTGATAGACCCCAACCAGGCGACCGGCATGATAGAAACCCTCTCAAGCTTGATGCGCTATGTGCTCTATGATGCTGTGAGTCCGCTCGCCCCGTTGCGCAAGGAGGTAGAGTTTGTGGAGAATTTCGTGAGCCTCATGCGAGTGAGGTATACTGACAAAGTGAGAATCACCGTGACCCACCCCGACGAGTTGCCCGAAGTGAGCGTGCCGTCGCTGCTGTTTGTCACGTTCGTAGAAAATGCCTTTACCCACGGCGTGAGCTATGAGAAGGACTCGTTTGTCGATATCTCGTTTGCTGACGACAACGGCAGCGTGTGGTTCAAGTGTACCAATAGCCTTGCGCCCGTCCACGGCAGCGATGGCCACGGCGGCGTAGGGCTTGACAATGCCGTCAAGCGGTTGCGGCTAACCTATGGTGATAATTACAATCTCGACATATCTCAAACCGACACTACATTTTGCGTGAGCCTCCGTCTGCCACAAGATGTCGTGCCAAAAAATCCCGACTGACATGATAAGATGCTTGGCTGTTGACGACGAGCCGTTGGCTCTGAAGCAATTGGAATATTATCTGAAGAATGTGCCGTTCTTCACGGTGGTAGCTTGCTGCCATAGTGCAGTGGAGGCTTTCAAGGTGATTAATGAGGACGACATTGACGTAATCTTCACGGACATCCACATGCCCGACCTCAACGGACTGGATTTCATCAAGTCGGTGCCCAATCCTCCCATGGTAGTGTTTACCACAGCCGACCAGGAGTATGCCCTCGCCGGCTATGAGGTCAATGCCATTGGCTATCTGCTCAAACCTTTCGGGCAAAAAGAGGTGTTGGGCGTTGCCGAGAAGGTGAAGCGCCAATATGAATTGCTGCATTCCGACAGCGTGTCGCCGGTTGACGAAGACGATGCCATCTTCCTCCATGCTGAGTATAAGATAGTCCGCATCGTGGTTAAAGAGATAATATGTGTTGAGGGCTACGGCGAGTATCTGCGCATAAGGCTCAGCAGCCATGAAAAGCCGTTTATGGCTTACCTCAGCATGAAGAAGATGGAGGAACGTCTGTGCTCCTGTGGCTTCATGCGCATTCACAAGTCCTACATCATCAATCTGCGCCACATCTTCGAGATCAATAAAAACCGTGTGGTGCTCGACTCTGGGGCAGAAATACCTATTGGTGAGAGCTATCGTGAAACCCTCAACAAATACATCGCATCGAAGTTCTTGAGCAAGTAATTGCTCCTCACCGGTCAAAACTTTTTGTTGTGCGTCGCGCCGTTTTTTGTTGTGCCGGCGTGAGCGTTTCGGGGGAAATTGAGTTGAGTTTCGGGCGAAACGGATAACAATTTCGGCGGGAATTGAAGTCAATTCCCGCTGAAATTCATCGGTCAGCTCAACAGCTTTGAGGGCGTGAGGCTGATTGCAGAAGTGTTTGGTCCCACTCTTACCATCCCGTCTGGCTCCAGCCCGCGTCGGTATACCACGAGGTGGACTGGAAGTATTGGTTGAATGGGGAATAGAATGGGTAGTCGAATATATCGCGCGGTATGAACATGGAGACTCCGAGCACGTAGTCCAAGTCGCTGATGTCGCGTATTTCGGGCACTAGGTCGATATATGCCATGATGAACGACGACGAGGCGTTGTGGACGATTATGCTCTTGTTGGCGACCTTTAGCCATGACTCATAGTCGGAGTCTGAGAGGAGGTGCTTCATGGCACTGCCCATGTCGAAGTAGTCGGGGGAGTTGCCAAGTAGTGGGGAGTAGTATGATGTGATTTCGCTGAGCGACAATGATTTCCTGTCAGCGAAAGTCTTGGCAATGAGGGGAGCGGTGGCTTGCGCCAGTTCGCGCAGTCCTGATGTCTTGATGACTGAGTTGATGTTGCCAGTGCTGCCGTAGTATTTTTTCAGACTTTCGTTTTCTACACTGTCGTAGTAGTATTGATTGGCCAGCAGGGCTATGTTGGCATCGTTGGCAGGGTAGGCAAAGAGTGCTTTGGGAATGAAGTCGGTGTAGTAGGCACCATAGGCAGACGTGGAGGAGGCGCTGCCCACCACATAGTCGGTGACGTCCTTGAGCTCATAGGCCACCTCAATACACTGCATCAGGCAGGCGTCAAAGAATATGTAGTCGAGGTGTACACCGCTCTTGGCTATGGCCTGTGCCATGTCGCTGATGTTCATCTGCACACCCGTTTTGCCGTTGGCGTCTTTGTCGGAACTCATGTTGCCGTCGGTGCCCACGTCAATGCCGAAGGAGCGCATGGTGTAGCTGCACGACCGCATGGTGTTGACCACGTTGGACGAGTTGATCCACCCATTGCCGTGGCTCCACAGCACGAGTCCGTAGCTCTTTGACGGATATTTCTGAGCGATGAAGGTGAGTACGCTGTTGAGTGTGGCAGGGTCGGTGGAGTAGACGTCTTCGTCCCAGGTGAGTACTTTTTCTGTTATGAGTCGCTTGCCATATTTGTAGATGCAGTAGAGGCGTGGCAGCTTGTTGTCGTCAATAAAGAGAAACACGTTGTCAGACTCGTTGGTCAACCGGCTGGCTCCGCTCACGATTTCCGCCGAGTCCAGTCGTGCCGCACTGGTGCTGCCCAAGCTGTTTTGTGCTGCCATGTAGATTAGCACGGAGCGGCGGTAGGTGGTACCCTCTTCGCGCTTGACGTGGGAGTCGTTGCTGGTGTCATCACTACACGAAGTCAGCACCAGGGCAGCCAACATTATGAGTGGCAGGAGGGCGTGAAGTTTTATTCTCATGATAATAATACCTTTTTATGTTGTTGTTTTGTTGTTCTATTACTTGTTCTTGGAAGCTTTGATGCCAAACGAGGGGTCTATCTTGACAAAGGCTGAGACTGCAAACGTGACTAGAGTGCACAGCATCACCAAGATGAAGAAAGGCGTATAGCCCAGGTGCTCTTGCAACTTGCCGGCAAACATGCCCGGCAGCATCATGCTCAGCGCCATGAATCCTGTACAGATGGCGTAGTGCGACGTCTTGTTTTTGCCCTGGCAGAAGTAGAGCATGAAGAGCATGTAGGCAGTAAAGCCAAATCCATAGCCAAACTGCTCGATGCAGATGGCTGCCGAAATCGTCCAGATGTCTTGGATTTGCCAGTAGCTCAGCACGACGTAGACTACGTCGGGCAGCGAGATGGCGCACACCATGGGCCACAACCACTTGCGCAGTCCGCCACACGAGGCGCAGATGCCGCCCAAGATGCCGCCCAGCGTGAGTCCGGCGACTCCTACGGTTCCTTGGGCAATTCCCACGGCTTCGGTAGACAGAGCGAGACCGCCAGCCTCGGTAGTGTCAACGAGAAACAGCGGTGATATCTTGGCCAGCAAGGCCTCGGGGAAACGATAGAGCAGCATGAACACGATGGCCGTCACTATGTCCTTGCGCATGAAGAAGTCGCGAAATGTAATCATGAAGTTGCTAAGCACATTGCGCTTGGCTGAACCGCTGGGGGCTTCTTCTATCTTGGGCAACGACACGCTGTGGTATATGAACAATGCTATGAACAACACTGCTACGGCTGCCATGGTGAACGACCAAGCCTGTGGAATGTTGCCCGTGAAGGTCTCGAGCTTGCCTGCCATAATCAGGGTGAGCCCCTGGCCGGCTATCATGGAGATGCGGTAGGCGGTGGAGCGTATGCCCACAAACAACGACTGCTGGTTGGAGTCAAGCCCTATCATGTAGAATCCGTCGGCGGCGATGTCGTGGGTGGCGCTGCTGAATGCCATGAGCCAGAACAGTGCCAGCGTGTATTGCACAAAATGAGGGGCCTTTATGGTCAGCGCCACGCCCGCCAGCGCCACTCCCACTACAAATTCCATGACCACTATCCACCAGCGCTTGGTCTTGAAGATGTCGACGATGGGGCTCCACAGCGGCTTGATAACCCACGGCAGATAGAGCCAGCTGGTGTAGAACGCAATGTCGTCATTGCTCAAGCCTAGCCGCTTGTACATTATCACGGATATGGTCATTACCATGAGATATGGAATGCCTTCTGCAAAATAGAGTGAGGGCACCCAAGCCCAAGGAGATGGATTTCTGAATTTCATTGTCAAGAGTTTGTTTGAAGTGGCATGTGCTCAGTCGGTGTTTCTAATTGTTGTGAATGCTCAGCGTGGTGCCTGGATAATAGTGCTGTAATATTTGCTCGTAGGTGTAGCCCTCGTTAGCCATCACCGCTGCGCCGATTTGGCACAAACCCACGCCGTGACCCCAGCCCTTGCCGTGGAGCACAAAGCGTTGCGGGATGCCACTTGGGTCGACATCTTCAACTTCTACGGTGAATGCCGAGCTATAGAGGTGGCTTTCGCTCAAGGCGGAACGTATGGTCAGCTCCTTGCCTATGATGAGGCTGCCCTCCGTGCCCTTGATGAGCAGCTGGCTTATGCGTCCGCTCGGACCCGTCTTGACTGGTTGCAGAGCCAAGATCTGTCCGAAGTGGCGCTCCAGTTTCTTCTCAAGCAAATGCTGCAGCTGTTGCTGAGTCAAGATGGTAGTCCAACGGTAAAAGTCGGTCGTCTCGAGGTCATAGCTGTTGAGCACTTGCGACAAGATGGTTTTGTCGTCGGTGTTGCAGAATACGTGGCCGTCGGTGGGGGCAGTGTCGTCGACAGGTCGCAGATAGGACACTTGAGTGTCCTCCCAGCAGGTGGCAAAGTCCTCAGTGATGCCGCCGCAGCACTTCGAGAAACGGCAGTCGCACACCTCGCCCTGGTACGTGAGCACCTGATGGGCTGTGAGCCTTACGGCGAGAGCCGCATTGGGGTTGGTGACGCGCGTGATTCCCTGATAGCGCTGGCAATGGTCGTCGGCGCAGACGTCATAGAGAGTGTGGTCTTGGCGGTCGAACCATTTGATGTAGGTGTTGGCATCGTTGCTGTGCGCCCCAGGCTCTGCGGGAAGCGTCTTAATCCGGTTGTGCTGTTGCCTTGTCGCCCACGAACGGCTTATCACGGCTGCCGCCTTGAGAAATTCCAGATGGGCGGTGGGCTTCATCTCGCTGCTTATGACCGACACCAGATAGTCTTCCAAAGGCAGGATGTTTACGGCTGTCAGGCGGTCACCCTCTCTTATTATGCTGAGAGAGCCCCGGAATGTCTGGTGCTCCTTGCGTTGCCAGTGGTAGCCGATGCCAATCACCACGTCGTGAAGCGTAAAGGTCGCATCGTCAGATGTCGGAGTGAACTCCATTGGTTTGCTCACGACCAGGTCTCTGCTAGCAAGCTGTTGGCCGTTGACCATCCACGAGCCGTTGAAACTGACGCTTATCGTCGGGGCAGAGAGGATTCCTGCACTAATTGTTTGCATGGGCTTTCTTGATTTTTTCAACCACCGGCTTCAGGTCGCAGGTCGTCAGAGCTACTTCCTGCAGAATGGAACTGATGAGGTCTGCATTGAGCCTGTTGAAGTCTTTCTCGCGAGGCGCAATGATGAGTCCGCCCATGTCTACAGCTCCAGGGCTGACGCACATGTTGTCGTCGCCCTCGGCATAGTAACATTCGGGGCGCAACTTTCGGCGCGGTATGATGATGTATTGATGACTCTGGGCAATGAGATTAAACCGCGGCTCCGGCTCGTTGTCAACGATGGGCAAAGCGTCGACGACCAGCTCTGCAGCCTCAATAGTCTGGGCTACGAAGAAAGGATAGACAAACCCGTCAACCATCTTCACACCGTCGACAATGTCTACGGAGTGATAGTTGTGGAGGTCACGCTGCAGCGGAATCTCGTTGGCTCGAGCAAGCTGAAAGTGGAAATGGTCGGGAGCCGAAGCGCCACACTGCGCTCCGTTGTAGAATATCGTCATGTCGGCGGGCAAATCATTCACAATGCTCCCAAGGTCGCTGTAGTGGCGGTTGAGAATCTGCGGTTCGTGAGCCATGAGCGGCAGAGTGAAGTGATTGTGCAAGATGGGGTAGGGGTTTACGCACAACTGGAATTTGCCCTTATAGTTGAGGTGCGCTTGCTGGTCGGGCTGGTTGTCCTGGCAAAGGAAACACTTGCGGGCAGCAATGCTCGCCTTGTCCACCTTGGCTCCAGTGGAGCGTATGCGGTCAGGATTGAACTGCACTTCAAGGGTTGCGCCTGCCGCCATAGTGAACGAGGTGCGCTGCACCGTTGTGTCGAGTGCCTCAAAGCGTTGTGCAGTCTCCGGCCACGAGTGCATCTGGTTGCTGAAGAAAGCTGCAATGCTCTGCTTGTCAAACTTCTCGTTCAGAAGTCTTTGGCGGGCTGCAAGTTCACGAGTTCTTACCCAGTCTTTATAATTGTTGTTGGTATTTTGCTTCTCAATCGACAGCGCTGCGTCTGAATTGCCGTTCCAGCGGCGGCAGAGATACAGGTTGTCGTAGATGCGCCCTATGCGGTATTGTCGAGAGATGGCAAGCCCTACGGCGTAGTCCTCACCATAACTAGTGTTGGGGAAACCGATGTTGCGCAACACCGGGACGAAAAACGCTCGTGGCGCACCGAGTCCGTTGATGCGCAGCGCATTGTTGCGCCCGTTGGAGTCGGTCCACTCTTTGTGGTCTATCAGCCCTGGCGGCAGTGGGTTGAGTTCAAAGTCCACAAGGCTGTAGCTGCCTATCACCATGGCGGCTTTGGTCTCGTAGAACTTGTCAACGATGCGTTGTAGGGTCAGAGGTGAGCTGTAGAGGTCGTCAGAGTCAAGCTGAACGGCAAACTTGCCGCAGTGCTCAGAACGTATGGCATAATCCCAGCAACCACCAATGCCCAGGTCGGTGCGAGCCGGCACGAGGTGAACCACGCGCTTGTCCTCTTGCGCCATGCGGTCTACGATGGCCGAGGTGTTGTCGGTAGAGTGATTGTCAATTACAATCACGTTGTAGCTGAATTCAGCCTGCTGCCCGAGCGCCGACTTCACAGCGTCAGCAATGGTCTTCTCCCTGTTGCGCACCGGAATGATGACACTGGCTTCGCACTGAAAGTCCACATCGAGGTTTGCCTGGCGAATCATGTCAGTAGTGAGCAGTGCGTTTTGTTTGCTCAGAAAGTGGGTGAAGGCTTGTTCCATCTCCACTTGCACTTCGCTCATGGCTGGATTGACATAGTCAAACTGCTTCTCGCCGCTCAGGCGCAAGTCGCTTTCGTGCTCAGTGTAGAGAAATTCAGGTATGTGAATCTTTTTGCGGGTCAGCATTGCGGCGTAGAGTGCAGCGTAGCGGTAGTTACCATCGGTGCATAGCTTCCTGCTGCCAGAGGTGTTGAATGCCAGCAGGCTGCCGTAGTCAAAATCATTCCTCACGCTGCCAGGCCGGCTGTCGATGAGCGGATGATTGTGGTTCTGCCCTTGTTTTATTTCGTAATAGTCCGCATACGCCACGGAGTTGTCCGTTGTGCGGCACGTTGTTATCATGCGGTCCAATGCCCTATAGCCGATGTTGAGTGGTGTGGCTTTGGTATATATTATAGTGGTGTCGGCATCGTGGTCGTTGATGCGCTTCAGAATAGACGTGTCGAAGGCGGTGGCTTCAACTGTCTCTACATCAATATTGCCGGTAGGCTCAATTTTCTGACTGTCGTCCAACTCCTTTGGTTGGAAAACCACAATGCGGTCCACATCACCCTGAAGGGCGATGCTGTGTAGTGTTTGGCGTGTGTCGGCAGCCGTCTTGTTGAATAGAAAGAATATGCTTCTCATGAAACGGACTCTGTGTGAGTGTTGTGATTCTATGTGAATGGGTGTGTGTCTGTAAATATTTTTGTGCGAAGAGCAAGATTCTCTGTGCGTCTGCCAATCTGTCTTTTGCGTTTAGAGGACTTTCTTTGGCACGTAGAATTCTTTCTTTTGCACCTAAGCCTCTTTCTTCTGTGTGTTGTTGCTCTCGGTCAGGAGTCTGTGGATAGAGGACTTTTCGCCCACCAGCCAGAGACGGTCGTCCTTCCGTATGATGCGTTGCGCATCGGGCAGGCCGATTTGGCCGTCGGCTTCCTCAAAGCCTACGAGCATACACCCATAGTCTTCGCGCAGCCGGCTTTGGCAGACTGCCTTGTCGCACAGCGTGGAGTCGGGACCTATGGCGATGCCGCGCAGCACCATGTCGTCGTCGCTTATAGCTGTGTCGTCAGACCACGTACTGGTGTTGACGGTCTCAGAAAACGTGTTGATGCCAGAGTCAGAGCCGATAATCTGGAGCTTGTCACCGGGGAAGATTACAGCATCTCCTCCTGGCACATTGATGCGGTGGCCGCTTCTCACGATAGCCACCACCATGACCTTTGACTTGTGGGGCAAGTCGAGCTGGCGCAAGCTGGTCCCCGCCAGTGTGCTGTTCATGGGAATCTTCACGATGGCGAGGTGTACGTCGTGGGTCAGCAGTTGGTTGGCGTAGGTCGGCGTGGCTTCGCCAGAGCGTTGCGCCTGAATGTCGCGGCTCTTGAGGTTGCGTAGGAAGAGGTCTTCAAGTCCCTTGCTCCTCGTCTGGATGCGGTGAGACATCATGGTGGCGCCCATTAGCACAAATGCGACAATCCAATGTAGCAAGGAGTAGTAGGGCGAAAGATAGTCAAGAAGGTAGAAGATGAACGACGACCCTATCAAGAATCTTACTATGATGGTGAAGATAAGTGGGAATCGGTTGTAGATATTTTCGTTCCACAGCGCACGGAAGTCGTCGCTATGGTTCTTGCGCATTACGATGGCTCTGACGAAGAGCGACAATATCAATAATGTCACTATGCCGCATACTGCGTTGCCGTACCAGTGCCCCAACAGTTTGCGACAGAGTGGCAACAGCGACGACAGGCTGAGGGTCAGCATGGCAATGCTCAGCACTGAGTAAATCAGCGTTTGCTTGACCATGGCCATGATGAGACGGCGCCAAGTGCTCTCGTTGTTGGCAGAGGGTATGTAGCTGTCGGTGCGTAATGTCTGCTTGATGCGTGAGGGCATATGGTCCTCCAGGGTGTTGCCCACGTGGGGTGCGAGGCGTATCATGTAGGGTGTGAGGAAAGTCGTGATTACCGACACTGCCACCACCACAGGATAGAGAAATGGCTCCGTCACCTTGAGGCTTACGCCGAGCGCAGCTATGATAAATGCGAATTCGCCTATCTGTGCCATTGAAAATCCACACCGTATGGAGGTCTTAAGTGGTTGACCGGCAAGAATGAATCCAGTGGTGCCGAAGATGGCTTGTCCTACTATTATGAGTAGCACGAGCACGGTGATAGACACCCAGTATTGGCATATCACGCTTGGGTCGACCATCATTCCAACCGACACGAAGAAGATGGCACCAAACAAGTCCTTGACGGGTGCCACTACGGTGTTTATCTGTTCTGCCTCAATGGTTTCAGCCAGTATGCTGCCCATCATGAATGCGCCGAAAGCTGCGCTATAGCCCATGCTGACGGCTATGACCACCATGAGGAAGCATAGCCCCAGCGACACCACCAGCAGGGTCTCGCTGCTCATGAGCGACCTCGCCTTGCGCAGCAAGGTGGGAATGAGGAACACGCCCACGGTGAACCATAGCACAAGCACAAACATGAGCTTGAGCAGGCTGTAGACCAACTCTGACCCCTCAAACTTGCTGCTCACTGCCATGGTGGACAGAATGACCATGAGCAATATTCCCAAGATGTCTTCCACCACCAGTGCTCCGAGCACAGACGATGCAAAGCGCTGGTGGCGCAGCCCCATGTCGTCAAGAGCTTTATAGATGACAGTGGTTGACGACATTGCCAACATTCCGCCGAGAAACAGGCTGTTCATGCGGTTCCACCCAAACGAGTGGCCAGCGAGCGACCCCAAGCCAATCATGCAGAATATTATGGTGCAGGCGGCAATGACGGGGCTGGGTCCCATCTTTATCAGTTTCTTGAAGCTGAACTCCAGTCCCAGCGTGAACATCAAGAAGATTACGCCTATCTCAGCCCAAGTGCTCACGCTGTTGGTGTCGACCACGGTGGGGAACACCGACAAGTGAGGACCGCAGATGAAGCCCGCCACTATGTAGCCCAATATTAGCGGTTGGCGGAGCCACTTGAAGATAAGTGTGACGATGCCCGCCAAGACGAGTATGAGGGCGAGGTCTTGAACTATTGTAGGAAGTTGGTCCATAAGTGACGTTTGAGATTAATAATGTCGTGCTGGTCGCTGTTTTCAGGCGTGCGAATCCGTTTCGCCTTTAATTTTGTATTGCTGGTTCATCGACCATAGTCGTGGCGGTATTCCTGCATACTGCACGAAGTTTTTGCAGAAAGCCGACGAACTGAGATAGCCGCTCTGCACGGCTATATATTCGAGTATGGCATCGGGTTTTTCCAGCAGCAGAGCCTTGGCGTGTTCCACTCGTCGCCGGTTTATGAGTTCCCTGAACCTCATGTTGTAGCGCTGCTTGATGAAGGCCGATAGGTCAGTCTTGCTGGTGTTCATTTTCCGAGCCATATATTCCAGCGTTATGGTGGCATAGAGATAGATGCGGTCTTGCTCCATGAGTTTGTCGAAGCGTTGTTTCATCTGGACGTAGACATTGCTGCAGGGGTCAATGTGGTTTGTGTCGTGCAGAGTGTTGGCGACCGGCTGGTGTTCTTCTTCCTCGTTGGCTATTTCACCTGGGTCTGTACGCTTCATGTTGCAGGTGTAGCATATCACCTGGGCCACCACGGCTATGCCAAACATGATGATGGCAGTCAGCTGACAGTGCTCCACGAGATAGCGGTCGCCCAGCAGACGTTTGGCTCCACACCCAATCATCAGCAACACGATGGCAGGAGCCATCAGAGCCATGATGCGTGCCGACTGGCCGTTCCACACCTCCTTGATGTCGTGGAGAGTGTAGTGGTTCTTCAGATAGAGCACAATGGCGGCGATGGTGGTGTAGGTAATCTGTATGAGCAGCAGAATGTCGTAGCCGTCAACGCAGATGCGCCTGTAATAGGTGTAGACGGTGCCCGTGAAATGGTCCAGCCCCGAGCCAGTGCGCAGAGCCTGGGCGAACCCGTTTGACAGCGGCTCACCTATGAGCACCACAAAGAGTATGACCGCCATGGCTTGCGAGATAATCAGCACAAACCATACTGGCACAAGCCAGTTCATGATGTTGCGCCCACATAGCACCCTCACATACATGGTGATAAACGGCAGCACGATGGGTCCTGTAATCTGCCTCACCACGTTGACTACGGCTATGTGGTCGTAGTTGGCGTTGGGCGACAGATAGATGCCCTCTGTCAACATGTGGACGGCACTTAGCGCCAAGGTGACCGTGAAGAGAAGCTGTGGAGTGCTCTTCTTCTTCGTGAGCATGACGAGCGCCCATGCGCTCACCAGCATGCCCGGACACAACAATGCGAAGTCTGTAAACATCAGTGCCGCATGTCAGCTAGCCTACAGTTCAAGGTCGCAGTCGTGAATCTCGTGCCACTGCAGGCCCTGCTTGTTGAGCTCTTCCATGAATGGATCGGGGTCAAACTCCTCCACGTTGTGCACGCCCGGCTTGTTCCACAGCCCCAGGGCAAACATACGTGCACCGAGACACGCTGGCACACCCGTGGTGTAGCTCACTCCCTGCATGCCCGTCTCTTGGTAGGCTGCCTGGTGCGAGCAGTTGTTGTAGACATAGTAGGTGTGTTCCTTGCCGTCGTTGCCAATGCCCTTGATGCGGCAGCCTATCGACGTCTCGCCGTCATAGTTCTCGCCCAGCTCCTGCGGGTTGGGCAATACAGCCTTGAGGAACTGCAGCGGAACAATCTTGACTGTCTCCACTCCCGTGCCGTCAGACTTGGGGGCAGTGTAGTCAATCTCGTCGATGCGGCTCATGCCGATATTTTGAATTACGTCGAGATAAGTGAGATACTGCTGTCCGAAGGTCATCCAGAAGCGAGCCCGCTTGATGGTGGGATAGTTGATGACGAGACTCTCAATCTCCTCGTGATGCAGCAGGTAGGACTCTTTGGGTCCGATGTTAGGATAGTTCAGAGTCTTGTGAATCTCCATAGGTTCGGTCTCCACATATTTGCCGTTTTCGTAGTAGAGTCCCTTCTGGGTTATTTCGCGAATATTGATTTCGGGATTAAAATTGGTAGCAAAGGCTTTGTGGTGGTTGCCAGCATTGCAGTCCACGATGTCCAGGTAGTGTATCTCCTTGAAGTGGTGCTTGGCCGCATAGGCGGTGAAGATTGACGTCACTCCCGGGTCAAAGCCACACCCCAGTATGGCGCACAGCCCTGCGTCCTCAAAGCGCTTGCGGTAGGCCCACTGCCATGAATATTCAAAGTGAGCCTCGTCGCGCGGCTCATAGTTGGCAGTGTCGAGATAGTTGCAACCCGTCTGCAGACAAGCCTCCATGATGGTGAGGTCCTGATAGGGCAGGGCGAGGTTCATCACGAGGTCGGGCTTGAAGTCACTCATCAGTGCCTTGAGCTCCTCTACGTTGTCAGCGTCCACCTTGGCAGTGCGGATGTCCTTGCGTCCTATGGCCTTGACTATAGCGTCACACTTCGACTTTGTGCGGCTAGCTATCATGATGTCGCCAAACACGTCAGTGTTCTTGGCAACCTTGTGCGCTGCGACGGTAGCCACGCCGCCAGCCCCGATAATAAGTACTCTTATCATTTGTCAATCTCCTATTATTATTGTTTCTATATGATTTCTTCACTCTTGATGTCCATGGCAGCCATTATGGAGTAGGTCAGAATCTCCTGCCTGCACCTGAATCCTGCCACAGCCTCTGGCGCAAAGAGAATAACATCCTTGCCGTGAGGAATAGCTCCAATCGCTTGGCGCAACTCAGAGCCATAAGCCCTGGTGTCGCCCACGAGAGCCAGCAGCTGCGTGTCCTCGTCGTTGGCCAGCGCTGACAGCGATTGGCAGTAGAGGTCACCCACGCTGACAAAGTCCTCCTCGGCACAACACGAAGCAAAACTGAACTCAGCGATGTTGGTCCTGATGGCAGTAGCGTTCAGCTCGGTGTCGAGATTGGCCGGCAGACAGTTCTTCAGAGTCTTGGCCTTGGGCGAATATACCATCACCACCTGCACGGCAGCATCAGGGTCGCCCGGCCTCAATCCTGCGTCGAGAGCCACATAGTCCACCCATCGGCTCAAGTCAAGCTTGTTGATGCGCCGTTCGAGCATTCGCTCAAAATTCACAGTTATGTCAAATGCCATGCTGTCCAGATAGCCAGCGTCTACAAGTATAGTGGTTCTCATCTTTAGTCTGGGATTAGTGTGGTGCGCTGCCAAAGCACCTTAAAACTAAAGGCAAATGTACACGTTTTTTTGTCGTCTCCCAAATAAAATCCCCCTCATTTTCCCCTCATCTCGCACTGGAGCTCAATGATGCCCCCTTTGGAGCCTCCTGCAGCTGCCCACCCCGACACCAGCCGATGCGACGACTCTGTCCGTCTGACCATGCGCTCTTTGCTGATAATCAGACTTCAGTAGACGAATGATGCACCCCTGCTGCCCCCCGCAAATTCTTGAGCTGACGGTCGCATTTCCGCGGAAATTCTATTGCGTTTCGCCCGAAATGATTCAGCGTTTCCGCCGAAGTTGTTGAGCATTTCCGCCGAAACGCTCAAGTTGCGACGTGCCCTGATAACTTTTGTGGGGTGCTGATTGGAGGATTATCGCTGTTTTGTTTTTAAATTTGCTTGTTGAATTGATTTTAAAGACTGGACAGAAAAGATATGAATACTATTGTACGAGTTCTTGTGATAGCGTTGGCAGCGGCATTGCCGCTAGTTGGAGTGAATGGCCTGACGAGATGGACTGAGCTGAAGCGGTGGGAATTCCGCAAGGCGGGCGAGGCGAGCTGGACCGAGGTCGTGGTGCCCCATTCGTGCAATGCCCTTGACGGACAAAGCTCCAAATACTATCGTGGGCTGACGTGCTATCGCACTACTGTGAGCCGCTCGGGAAAGGAGCAGTTCCTCTACCTCATGGGGGCAGCTCAGCGGTCGGTGGTGTCGGTCAACGGCAAGCAGATTGCCGAGCACCGCGGTGGCTACACGCCCTATTGCGTGAGGCTCACTCCTCACCTTGCTGACGGCAACAATACGCTCACGGTGGAGTGCGACAATGCGCTCGACCGCAACATGGCTCCCGTTAGTAGCGACTTCAACAAGAACAATGGACTTCACAACAAGGTGTGGCTGGTGGAGACGGGCGACGTCTTTTGCGACTTCGAGGCTATGGGCTACGATGCGTTTCACGTCACTCCGCTCAATGTCAGTTCGCACCAGGCTGACGTGGTGGTCAACACCGTGGTGCGCAACGTGGCCGCCAGCAGCAAGCGCCTAACTCTGGTGTTCAGACTCAAGGACAAGGAGGGTAACACAGTGGCTGTCAAGAAACGCAAATTGCGCGTGTCACCCCAATCGACAGCCAATGCTGAGTGGCGCAGCGTGGTCGCAAGTCCCCACTTGTGGAACGGACTTGACGACCCCTACCTCTATACTGCGGAGGTGCAGCTCTGGCAGGGGTGCAATATGATGGAGAGCAACGAGGCGAAATTTGGCATACGCAGCTATTCGCTCGACTCCCTGCGCGGTTTTATGCTCAACGGCAGACCCTATGCCCTGCGCGGCTTCAGTATGCATCAGGACTGGCAGGGCAGCGCTTCGGCGGTGACCGACGCCCAGACCGACCGCGACTTTGATATTGTCAATGAACTGGGGTGCAACGTGGTGCGCCTGGCTCACTATCCCCACAACAGTCGTGTCTTCGACAAGTGCGACAGTCTGGGGCTCATCGTACAGACCGAAATACCGTGGGTCAACGAGTGTGGCAACGACACTTCGCTCTATGACCAAAAGGTATATACCGACAATCTCCACCAGCAGCTCCGTGAGATGATAGTGAACCACTATAACCACCCGAGCGTGGTGTTTTGGGGGCTGTGGAACGAACTTGGCAATATCGACGGTTCCCGACCGCAGGGGCCCAAACTCGACAAAGCTGCCGTGCTGAACACCACGGCGAGCCTCTATGCGCTGGCTCACCGACTTGACTCTACACGCAGTGTGGGGTTTGCCGACGCCGGCTTCGGACTCTATACGCCCGACCTCAAGCTGGGCAAGCATTTCGACTACTTCGCCTTTAATACTTACAATGGTTGGTACTCCAACACCAAGTCGCCCGATGGCGCTAAGGGATTCACCAAAATGCTGGAGCGACTCTATACTCGTGCGCCCTACGTGGCGATAACCGAATATGGGTCGGGAGCCAATCCCTATTGTCACTCCGATAATCCGGCACTCACCACCCGACCATCGGTGGGCGGTGCGCGCCACGACGAAGAGTGGGGCAATATTGTCCACGAGCACCATCTGCAGGCTCTCTGCAGCACCACTCGCCTGCAGTTCTCTACGGGCTGGATATTGTTTGACTTTGCCGTGGGGGCTCGCCACGAGGGCTACAAGGTAGACTCTGTCGATGGACTTGGTGTGCGCACCGACAGCACCTATATGTTTATCAACGACAAGGGACTGGTGAGCCGCGACCGCAAAGTGCTCAAAGACGCATTCTATCTCTACAAGTCATGTTGGAACAAGAAGACTCCAACTGTCTATATAACCTCGCGACGCTATGTAGACCGCCAGTCGGACACCGTCAGCATAAAGGCCTACAGCAATCTGCACGACCTGACGCTCTACCACAACGGACGCCTTGCAGAGCGACTCAGCACCACTGGCGAACCTTCGGGAGTAATCTGGAAGTTCCGCCCCGTAGCCTTCGAGAACGAGCGTGACGAATTCATGGTGGAGGGCACTGACAGCGAAGGGCGCAAATTCTCCGACAAGGTCGTGCTGCGCCATGTCGCCTCGCAGACGGTTGAACAATAGACAGACAATAATGCAGGATTGGCAGGATTATTCTGAACTGTGGGCACAAAAGGATGCCATCATGACTGTTGCAGAAGCCAATGGCTATGCCGTTTGGGATATACGCACGTCTTCGGGTATGCTGCTCGTAGAACTATGTCAGCACCTCGACGATGAGCAAATGAGCGAACTCTGTTGCCAGTTTCCACTTGTTGCCGACTATCAGGGGGAAGGCTCACATGGCTCAACCTTTGCACTCTACACAAATAAATAACCTGAGAGAACTGGCGAAAAATGAGATTGTTAGGAAACCTGCTATGGTGGCTTTTCGGGGGGCTCGAAGCCGCCATAGGATATTTTGCAGGAAGTCTGGCTATGGCTTGCACCATCATCGGCATACCCGTTGCCTGGCAGACCTTCAAGATAGGCCTGCTTTGTTTGTGGCCCTTTGGTGCGGAAGTAACCGACGGAGACAGCCCAAGCGGTTGCATCACTTTGCCGCTCAACATCATCTGGATAATCTTCGGAGGTCTGTGGGCATGGCTGATGCACATCTTCTTCGGGGTGCTGCTCTTCATCACCATTATCGGCATTCCCTTTGCCAAGCAACATTTCAAGATGGCAGGACTTTCATTGGCCCCGTTCGGCAAGGACGTTAAACTAAACTTTTAATCAAATGGAATCATTCAACGACGTGATAATGAGCGACAAGCCCGTATTGGTTGACTTCTTCGCCACATGGTGCCAACCATGCAAGATGATGCACCCGGTGCTCGAAGAAGTGAAGGCCCGGCTTGGCGACAAGATACGTATTATAAAGGTGGACGTGGACAAGCACCAGCAAATAGCGGCCGGTTATCAGATACAGTCTGTGCCGACACTGATGCTGTTCCGCAGCGGCGAAATGCTCTACCGCCAGAGCGGAGCCATGTCGAGAAATGAACTGCTGGCGTTGCTTGATCCGTTCATCAATAGCTAACGAATGACAATGGAAGAAATTAGAATAGACGTAACCAAGCAGACAACAGAAGAACTGGCATTGGCGGCATACTACGCCCGACTCGTGCATCAGTTCAACCAAGCAGAGCCATTCTCTGAACAGTGGTGGAGTCTGCAAAAGGAGATATTCAAAGACAAGATTGGTGAAGGTTCGCGCGTGATGTCACCCTTGACCGCTGTGCGACCGAACCAAGTGACCATCGGCAAGAACGTGGTGGTGATGAATGGTTGCCTCATGATGTCTGCCGGAACTATCACCATCGACGACAACGTCCAGATTGCTGCCAACGTGCAGCTCATCAGCAATAACCACGACCCATACGAGCGCCAGGTGATTACCTGCAAGCCCGTACACATCTGTGAGGGGGCATGGGTAGGTGCAGGAAGCACTGTCCTGCCCGGCGTTACCGTTGGCAAACATGCCATCGTTGGCGCGGCATCAGTCGTAACCAAGGATGTGCCCGACTATGCCGTGGCAGTTGGCAATCCGGCCAAGGTTATCAAGTATCTAGACAAGGAGAAATTTGATAAATGATACGCTTATGAATATCGAAGACGTAAGAACATATTGTCTGACATTGCCTGGCGTAACGGAAGACATGCCGTATGGCCCAGACTGGGTGGTGTTCCGCATTGAGGGGAAGATATTCCTGCATATATCCCTGGAGCGGAGACTCATCGCCATCAAGTTATTGCCAGAACGGGGTGAAGAGTTGCGCGACAAATACGATGCCGTTACACCGGCTTGGCACATGAACAAGAAGCATTGGAACGACATCGTTATAGAGAATACTTTTGCTGACGATGTTATTGAAAGTTGGATAAAGGAGTCATACGATTTAGTTCTGAGCAAGTTACCCAAGGCTCTGAAAGAGAAATACAAATGAGAAGCAACTATATAACACTTGCCGTTTTGCTGATGATGACACTTGTCTTGTCATCCTGCTATTCCGTTATGCCTATTGCCAATACTCAGACGACAACCGATAGCAAGAACACCGGCAAGAC
>CAVCAW010000008.1:0-10980 GCA_963600315.1 Bacteroidaceae bacterium
GCCTACAATCTGGTGCAGCACAGCGAACGAAGAAGTTTCAATCGTTGTAGCACTTGAACCAGCCTTGTCAAACTGGAGGTCACGTGTGAGGATATTGTTGCGTGTAGCATCGAGAGAGTAAGTCTTGCCGGCCTTGTCGGTAACGGTAAGCTTATTGTTGCCAGAATTCTGCACAGTGACAGTAATATAGCGGTTAGTCTCCGAGTTGATGCAAGCTGTTTCGTAGTCAGTGCTGCTTATAGCGTTTTTGTCGTTGTAGACAGCATCATCCTGGAAGTGATATTTCACGAAGTTGAGCAGACATGTACACATGGCCTGTGCTTTAGCCTTGTAGGCGGCAGTAGCAGCCTCAACATTATAGCTAGATTCATTTTCGTGGCGTGAGATTTCAGCTTTAGCCTCTTCGATGTAGCTAGCTATTGACTCCCATGTAGGCAATCCGTTGTTGATTTCAGCTTCAACAGCTTCGTTGGTAGGAATATATACCGTGTAGCGATAGGTACTGAAGAAACGCACGTTGTAGTCCATGCAAGGATTAGAAGAAGAGAAAATCTGGTATTTTGCCAAAGTCTTATCCTTGTCAGCACGAGTTGAGTATTCGTCAGCAAAACCTGCCTCTTCGAGCACGTCGGGGTCAACCTGGCAAAGCTGGAAGAACTGTGTATATGGAGAATCTTCTGCACCTCCGTCGTTCAATACCTTATATACAGAGTTGACTGTAGCCTGCAACGGTTTGTCGATGATATAGGTCATACCATTACCATAACCGTTGGTCTTCTTAGTCTGGTCAAAATATTCATTGATAGTTGCATAGTCGTTACGCTCTATCTGCCATGCACCCTGAACTCTGGTGCCCACGATGCCAGCCTTAGTGATACCGCCCTTGGTCTCAACCTTTATAGGCGCACCGCCCTTAGTGGTGAAGAACTCCTTCTTGGTGTTCAAGATTCCGTCAACGTCAGCAGAGTCGTGTACGATGATGTGCTGATCGAGCATGTCTTTCAGACGGTTGTTGACCTGTGATGATTTAATAGTATATCTCTCATTGTCAACCTCATAGGTGTTGGGGTCAAACTTGTAAGCGTAGGCTGACACAGGTGTAGAAGCGTTCTTAGAATCAAAGCTAAACGAAAGAACGTAGGGCTGCGTCAAGCTCATAGACACGGGATCATAGTAGTTCTTCAACGCATTGTCGGTAGGTATGAAGAAACTGAAGTTAGAACTCATCGCCAACAGATAAGTAGAGATAAACGAGTTCAGAGGAGCGCTGTTCGGGTTGGTGATATACTTGTCATCGGCAGTGATAGCCCAGTTGAAGATATGAAGGCTATCGCCCACGAGTGCAGGAGCTGACACCGAAGCATACTTGGCTGGGGTGCGCACTTCGTTCATAACATAGACTACACCATTGTTAGCGATAAGGCAAGTATCAATCTTGCTCTTGTATTCAGCAACAGAAGACACATCGGAGAACATAGGGTCACGAGCATCGTTCATAATAGTAAGATACTTGCTCGGCACAGACTCTATAAACGAAATCTTCATGAGGTTGTTGATCATAGCTTGGATAACATCAAGAGGAATCTGGTCAAGGTTTTCCATAAGATTCTCCTTGGTGTTGGGTTTGGAAGCATAAGCGTTGATCAAGAATTCGCCACCGCCACCAGGCAAGAAGTACTTCTCCATAGCCTCGTCAGTAGGAGCAAACATGGCGCCGATATCCTGCTGTACACTACGGCTGGCGTTATAGTATGTATTCCATCCCGGGTCATAGTTGAGGTAATATGAAACGCTCTTGCCACTAGGGTCAGTCTCGAGAGAGTTTGCACCCTTAGAGCGTCCCGAAAGATAGCGCTTCTCAAAAACAGAGTCAACGCCCTCGAATCCAGAAATCTGGCGAAGGGAGTTAGTGAGAGTTGCGTTATAGTAAGGAGCACTGAAGCGATCGAGCAAGTGGCTGTACAAAGTAGTGCGTCCATTGGTGCGAATCATCTCAGCCATGTTGGTTGGTGCAAGAAGCACGCGGTCAAGCTTGTTGACATAACCGTTTTGGCAAGTGATGTCTTGTTCAAGGATTTTACTACCATAGATAAACACGTCGTTTTTCTCACGCGTACGTCCGGCTACAATTTCGAAGTCCTCGTCAGTAATGCTCTGTTCCTCCATCTGGCCATTAATCCAGTGAATCATCATAGGCACCGTTCCATCGCTAGCCATATAGAGACCACCCTTGCTTTCGGTCTTGAAGCGAGCCCAATAGTCTTTATCGCTTGCATTGTAGGTCGATGGGATTGCTGAACTGTTCCAGCTGAAGAATGAAATAGAGTCGGTGATTTCCAACGACGTCGGACGACGCATACACACGTTGCGGTCAAGATTGCTACCATCCGTGCTCGTGGTTGATGAGGTCTGGTTAGGCAACATCTCGAGCAAATAAGGGTTATCCAACATCGCCGTATGCAACAACAGCTTCTTCTGCTGCAAGGTCAGGTCTTCATAGCAGGTGACCCCCCAGTCATTTTTCTTGAAGAACTCTGCAAAAGCATCATCGTCGGCAACGAACAAAGTCTTGCTACCAGTCTTTGAAAGCACTGTTGCATAATCCAAATCATCAATCAGCTTAATTGTGTTGGTGTAGTTCTTCTGTGATTCCAGATAATTGTAGATGCTCGTACCCAACCAACTCGGAGTTTTGTCAGGCAGATCATAATCATCTGAACAGGAGTACATCAACGCGCCGATCATAAGCAAGCCAACAGCTCCGAAGAGTTTCTTGCTAAACCTCAACAAACGGTTTTTCATACACATTGATTTTAAATTTATATTGTTTCTATTTTTCTCGTCTGAACACAGACACTCTATGTAAGGCACAAAGTTAATGAATCTTAGCAATTCAATACTCTTTTGATACCACAAAATTACACTATTACACAACAAAAAAGGTTTTTCTCGGTTCTTTTGGTAAAATTCAATTTTTTTTTAACGTATTAACACTTCCTGTCCTCTACTCCTTGCACCACGAGCACATCGCCGACATATCGATCTCTTTAACTGCACACCATTGCTCACGTATATAATATATATAGGTACGCACGTACATATATATATAGAATTATCACTCGCCTAAAACTTAAAAAATCCTAATCCGCCGAGAAGTCCATGAAGTTCGTGTTATGAGTCACACCTTGTTAAAGCCACGACGAGCCAACTCATGCGTTTCCGCCGAAATTTAATTGCGTTTCGCCCGAAATTGATATCCGTTTGCGCCGAAATTGAGAAATATTTCCGCGGAAATGCGAATGGCAACTCAAGCTGAATACTATCGTAAAGACTGCTGACATCTGCACAGCAGTGTTTGGCAACACAGCGATCACCCCATTCGATAGAGCTATTGGCGTTACGGTAGCAATAGCTGAGCAACATCCTAGCGAGCGGGCTTGCTTTGGCTCATTTATCACGACTGAAGGTATTAATAAACAACATGCCCGAACGGAAAACGCTTTTTCCGAACGGGCATATTAAGAAATTTGAAAAAACTTACAATTCACATCGCAAGTGCTTCCTGCTTTCTTAACTATTTACTAACTTACCTTAAAACAATTTCATTTAGTTACACACTCTACTTCAACAAGCCATTTTGGCCTGCACACACGTGCACTAAGCACCAAGTGAGGCACGCGGGGAAAGTAAATCTTGAGATAGTTCTCCACTAAAGCAGCATCAGCTACGTCGCGCAGATATGCCACCAAGTAGGTTACATCAGCCATTGTGCGATCAGCGTCAGCTAGCAGTTGTGAGATATTCAGAAACAGACGATCGGTCTGTTTGACGACATCGCCTTCATAGAGGCAATTGCCGAACTTGTCAATACTCGCCGTACCCGATATAAACACCTTGTCGTAGCCACCTACATTTATCTTCGTCCCACGCTCAAACGCTACGCCATACTCATTGGTACGATTGAGATAGTTCAGGGCATTAAGATAACGTGGAGCCTGCTGTGCGGACCCCTTCACGGAGTAGAAGTCGATGGCAATCACGGGTTTGGTAGATGCTGTGGTGCCTCCGATACCGGTCGACGCTATATAGTGGGTGTCAGCAGTGAGACCTTCGCGCTCAAAAACAGCGTTGCGACCTTTCATCACGTCGGCATAGTTGCGGTCAATATCGCTCACATAGAGCCACGTGCGCATGCAGTTGTTCTTGAGCGTCATGCCGTTTTCACGAAGCCAGTCAATATGGCGACCAAAGATTAGCTCTGTCTGCTCCTTGACGGAGAGCCCCTCAGCTTCAGCGTCGGTTAGTCTCACTGACTGCAGATAGACCTCTGCGTCTCCGTGTTCCACTATCATTTTGTCGGGCGTACCCTTATTAACAACGGCAGCATCTAGGTCTACTGCAAAAAGCAGAGCGATTTTAGACCCGTCAAGCAAGGGCTGCCCTACATGCGAAAACGCAGCTTTGGACAGGATGTCACAATAGAGACTATGCTCTTTGAGTTCACACCACTGGTTGGCGGGATCCGTAAGAAAGACGCGCGACCACATCAAGTTGTCTGGACTTATCCGCCTGGAGTTGAGCCAAGACTCAAGCGACCGTTTCATGTCGTCGAGAGCTTGGGCGAAGGGGCGGCCGCCTGCAACTTTGATTATGTCTACGCACTCATTCATTGCTTAACGCATTGTATCTTTATTACAACGCAAAAGTAAGAATAACCTTTTTTCTACACTAATAACAAAGCAAAAAAAACGTTTTTTTTCGAAAAAGGCTACTTAAATCTACGTACCAAACCACCACGGCTACATATATTTAAGTATATTTGCATCACAAACCAACTCACGCCACACCAGCTATGAAAAGGAAAAGCAGACCCACCAAGCGCAACGCCAAGCGCTCACCCGGCAAGCGACTGAGCAAGCAATTGGGAGTTATGACCCGAATTGCCCGTGCTCTCTGCATCAGCGTTTTTGTTGCACTGATGTTAGGCTTTGTCGTCTACTTTCTGCTTCCCAACGTGTTCTATAGCCTTTATTATAAGGTAGCAGGCAGCTATCGTCCGAACAAATATGAATTGTATGACGGAATCGACGTATCTCACCACAATGGCAAGATAGACTGGGAGACCGTAGCAAAAGACCCCAACTTGAAATTTGTCTACATCAAGGCCACGGAGGGATATGGCCACTGCGACAAGCGGTTTGCTTACAACACAGAGCAGGCACGCAAGTTTGGACTCCGTGTAGGAGCCTACCATTTGCTCACCACCAAGACCAGCATGCGCACACAGTTCAACTTTTTCATAAGCGTAGTAGGCGACTATGAGCAAGACTTGGTGCCGGTGGTCGACGTAGAGGAGAACAAGGTCACCGCATGGAGTGCGAAGCAGAAGCAAGACAGCATAGCCAAGTTCATGCAACTGGCCAAGGAACACTATGGGGTCAGCCCTATACTTTATTGCAGCCACAAGTTCTATAGTAATTGTCTTGCGCCAAAATTCGACGACAAGATTCTCTTTGTGGCGCGCTACAGTCACGCACAGCCCAAGCTTGACGGCAAGAATCACAATATATGGCAATTTACTGAGCACGGACACGTCGACGGTATTTCGGGCGATGTAGACCTCAATCGTTTCGGCCCCAACACGACGCTTGACGACATCCAGCTATAGCGCCCCCACACAATAAAGAATATCTCACATGAGCGACACCCTCTCCATCGACTATCGACTTATCTTCGCACTGATGAACGGCAAGGTCAGCAATGCGCTGCGCCGCAGACTCAATGAGGACTTTCGCAGTGCCGGACTTGAGATAAGCGACGACGAATGGGACGTACTTGTAGCCCCAAGCCAATTCGACATCTGCACGCAACAAGACCTCTGCGACACCACCGACATGAGCAAGCCGACAATGAGTCGCATCATCTCGGCATTGGAAGAAAAAAAGATTATTGTACGGCGCAAGGCACGCACAGATCTTCGCAACAACTACATCACCATTACCCGCAAGGGAGCGTCAATAGTCGTCAAGGCACAAGCCATAGCCGTAAGGACACTAAAGGAAAGTCTGCGCGGTCTGTCGAAAATGGACATCACCATTTCACAACACAGCCTCAACACTGTGCTCCAAAACCTCCACACCAAAGAGCTGCAGATAGCCGCAGAAAACGCTCGCGAACACCACCGCCAATCAGAGGAGCACCGACGCTCCGTACGACGCATGCACGGCAGCAAGGCAACGGGACGCTGAAGACATCAGTACATCAAAAGACACACGCATTGTTGGCTCGCTCAACCTGCTGCCAACGCATGCAAAGACGACACCCCATCAAAAAGGCGTCGCAAAACGATGCGCATTCCGATAAAAATATGTACATTTGCATTTACATCTCGTTTTGTGCACAATTGCAACATATATGGAAACGCTAAAAAGAATCAAAAAACTCAAGAAGATACGTCTTCACCATGAGGGAACTTCCACACTGACAGTCAGTGCTGTGGGGTTCTTGTTAGCCAATGCCATATTCTTTTGGGTTTTTGTCGAGGCACTCAACATACCTTGTATTTTCTACACATTGCTGGCTATTTCAATCATAGTCTACGGCATAATGGTCAACTTCTTCCGTTGCCCCATACGCTATTTCAAGGGAGAAACAGAGGGAGTGGTCGTAGCCCCAGCTGACGGCAAGATTGTAGTGATTGAGGAGGTTGACGAGCAAGAGTATTTCCACGCCAAGCGCAAGATGGTCTCGATATTCATGTCGCTGACCAACGTCCACGCCAACTGGTTCCCGGTTGACGGTATTGTCAAGCAGGTGACCCACCAAAACGGCAACTTCCACAAAGCATGGCTGCCCAAGGCAAGCATTGAAAACGAACGTTCAACCATAGTTATCGACACCGCAAAATACGGCGAAATTCTCGTGCGCCAGATTGCAGGTGCTATGGCAAGACGCATCGTCACCTATGCAAGGTGCGACGAGGAGTGTTATATCGACGAGCACCTCGGCTTCATCAAGTTTGGCAGCCGAGTAGACCTCTTCTTGCCCGTCGACAGCGACATCAAGGTAACAATGGGACAGTCCACCGTTGGTAACGGCACCATAATCGCCACCTTGAACCCCATCGCCGATGCAAATGCCGACTCCCAACAATAAAACACACTGACATCCAGTAATGAAACGGCATATCCCCAACACTATCACGCTGTGCAATCTAGTGTGCGGAAGCATAGCCGTCCATCAAGCTTTCTGCGGACGCTATACCGAAGCACTGCTTTTCATCATACTCGGAGCTGTATTTGATTTCTTCGACGGATTTACAGCAAGAAAACTGCACGTTTCGTCACCCATAGGAGTGGAGCTGGACTCTTTGGCAGACTTGATAACTTTCGGTTTTGCTCCCTCGGCAATGTTCTTTTCGCTTATCGGGAGCCTTGCCTCCAACTGCAATGAGCAGTCTTGTCTACTCGCACAAGCCATTGCGCCCCATATCAATGTAGTAGCATTCCTCATTGTAGCTTTTTCAGCACTGCGCCTTGCCAAGTTCAACATTGACACTCGGCAAACCACAAGCTTCTTGGGATTGCCAACGCCTGCCAACGCTTTGTTGCTATCGTCGATAGCCATAGCATTTGACAGATATTATTTCGAGTCGCCCACCCCCGCAGGTTCCACAAATTCCATCGTAGGCATCATTGTGCTAATAGCAATAATTATTGTTTCTTCAGCCTTGTTAGTGAGCGAAATCCCACTCTTTGCACTCAAATTCAAGAACTTCAGTTGGCGAGACAATTACGTACGCTTCATTTTCCTCGTTTCGTCAGCAGCGCTTATCATCGCATCAGCCTTGACCGGACTTGAGAACATCACAACGGGGATTGGACTATGCATCGTGTGGTACGTAGTCCTCTCGCTGGTCAGTGCACGCAAGGCCAAATAGCGATGCGGCTACACTACAAGGCACACTATTTAGCCCACCAGCACGGACTCTTGGCACACCGTTTGTATATTAACCATACAACAACAGCACATTACTTTCTATGAGTATACTGACCATACTGATATTGTTAGTTCTGTTATATTACTGCGCCAAGGCGATAGGCAACATTTGGCACGACACATTTAAGGGCACTACCACCGACCAAACACGCAGAGCAAACCAAACGCACAGGAAAGAACAATATCATCACGAAGGCACACAATCAAAAGAGAAAACGCACAGTCATTCTCAGAAGCCAATAGAGAAAGGCGAAGGTGAATATATAGACTTTACCGAAGAGGTTTGATACTACTATAACACCCTCTCACACAGGCCTCCATGCGCATAGACACCTATTTATCACAAAGAGAGGCATTTCGCCTAGCAGTCAATCCGCACTGAGACGAAGCTTCCTGCTAACGACACAGTTGCTTTTACTGCTTCAACTGCGAATATTTGCGCACACCCTTGACATAATATGCCCACAGAATAGAGCGCGGACGCATCTCCGAAATTGCGTCTACAACCGTAGCCTCAAGATTTTTCTTGCGTTTTTCATCAAACTCATGACACAAGTGGGAATACTCAAATCTTGCTCTAACGATGGCAAGAGCATCCTTCTTATCTCCCGACAGCAACTTTTGGAAAGCCGCCAGATAATCCATAAAATAGCGGACTGCCATCACCATAGGGCGACGTCTGGCAGGCAGATTCTTGTGAAGCATAAGCAGATTGTTGCGAAAGTTAAGGAACGTCTTACGTGGGTTTGACTTGTCTAGCGTAGCACCGCCGAGGTGATATACCACACTTTCCGTCACACACCACACTCCATAACCACGGCTACGGAGACGCCAGCAGAGGTCTATCTCCTCCTGGTGAGCAAAGAAGCGTTCATCCAGTCCCCCAACCTTATTATATACGTCTGTGCGCACCAGCAGCGCAGCCCCTGTAGCCCAAAACACGGGCACGGGGGCACCATCATATTGTCCCTCGTCGCGTTCCACTACTCCCATTATGCGTCCACGGCAATAGGGATAGCCCAGACTGTCAATAAATCCTCCACATGCTCCTGCATATTCAAAGGACTCACGGTGATTGCAGTTCAGTATCTTAGGCTGACAGGCTGCAGCATCGCCATGACTCTTCATGAAATCAAGCATCGGCACAAGCCACCCCTCAGTTACCTCTACGTCGCTGTTGAGCAACAAGGTGTAGGGGGTCTTGGTCTGCGCAATAGCCTTATTGTATCCCTCAGCGAAACCATAGTTTTTGTCAAAGCGGACTGTCTTCACCTCGGGGAACTCACTGGCAAGCACTTCGAGCGAGTTGTCCGTACTGCCGTTGTCGGCGACCACGACCTCGGCCTCAGCTGAATACTTCACCACTGAGGGTAGAAATCGGCGGAGCATCTCTGCACCGTTCCAGTTCAATATGATAACCGATATATCTTTCATTTCTTCTCTACTTTTCAGGTTTTGTTTGCGCCACGGGCGCCATAGGAATTAATTCTCAATCACAGGCTCGCCTATCAATGCCGTCTTATCAGAGTTAAAGCCCGTAAGCCGGCATCTCACAATGCTGTTATCTGTAATAGTGTCGCCCACTCCTGACGGAACCTCCACTCTTATGTAATTATCGGTGAAGCCCTTGGCCGCAAGTCCAGCATGGCTGTGTTCAGTCAACACAGGTCGCACCGAGCCGATGAATCTCTCATAGAACCCTACTCTCTTGCGCTCCGACAGTGCCATCATCTCTTTGCTACGGCGGTGTTTGTCCTTATCGTCAACGACCAGCGGAATGCGCAGAGCCGCTGTTCCGGGGCGTTCGGAGTAGCTGAACACGTGATATTGCGACACGTCAATGTCGGAGGCAAATTTCAGAGAGTCGGCAAAGAAGTCCTCTGTCTCTCCGCGCATTCCCACGATGATATCCACCCCAATAAAAGCATCGGGCATCACACTCCTTATATATTTCACGCGCGAGGCAAACAAGTCTGTATCATAGCGACGGCGCATGAGGCGCAACACGTCGTTGCTGCCGCTTTGCAGCGGGATATGGAAATGAGGCATAAACCGGCTTGATTCTGCACAAAAATCTATGATGTCAGGCGAGAGCAAATTAGGTTCGATTGAGGAAATTCTATAGCGTTCCACCCCATCCACCTGATCGAGAGCTTTTATCAAGTCAAGAAAGTTCTCGCCGGTGGTCTTACCGAAATCGCCGGTATTTACACCAGTAAGGACAATCTCGCGCCCACCTTGCTTCACGGCATCTTCAGCTTGCGCCACTAGGCTCGCCACCGAACCGTTGCGGCTGCGACCGCGAGCAAACGAGATGGTGCAGTAGGAGCAAAAATAATCGCAGCCATCTTGTACTTTTAGGAAAAATCGCGTACGCTCACCGCGCGAACACGACGGCACAAATGTGCGTATGTCCTTTAGCGATGTCTCGTGACAACGATGGAGAGCTATTTTGCCGTCACTGGGCTCGTTGGACGCCATGGCGACATGGTCATCATAAGCAGTGCGGATTATCTCTATTGCCCGACTCTTATCCTCCATACTTATCACCACGTCAACACCATCCATCTTAGACAGTTCACGTCCTGCCAGTTGTGCATAGCACCCCATCACCACAATCATGGCACCAGGATTGTGGCGCATCATGCGGCTAATAGCCTGTCGGCATTTGTGATGGCTCGTCTCAGTGACACTGCACGTATTGATGACACATATGTCAGCCTCCTCGTCTTCGGCAGCTCTCACGATCCCGATTTCGCTGAGCCGGTCCGCCAAGGTCGATGTCTCGGCGAAGTTTAGCTTGCAGCCAAGCGTCACATATGATGCTTTCAAAATCCCTTTAAGTCTATTCACACGCAAATCTTTGTAATTTGAAACGCAAAGTTAACAAAATATCGTAAATCCGCAAAAACATCGGATTTTTAAAGTTTCTCCAACTTGCTGATTATCAGACTAAAGAAAAAATGTTACAAAATAACTGCA
>CAVCAW010000008.1:10990-16763 GCA_963600315.1 Bacteroidaceae bacterium
TGCAAAAAAAAACGGAAATTTTGTTCACACATCCGAAAAAGTACCTACCTTTGCACTCGGTTTTAATAAATAAATAATTCGTTTAACTTCTAAACAAAGAAAGAAATGAAAAAGTTATTGTTCGCTTTTGTAGCACTTGCTGCTATGTCATTCGCTTCTTGCGGTAACGCACAGAAGGGTGCTGCTCAGGATTCTGATTCTGTAGCTGATTCTACTGCAGACACTACTGTAGTTGTTGATTCTGCTGCTGCTGACTCTACTGCTGCTGACACAGTAAACGCTTAATCTAGCACAATTACTAGAGAGATTGAAACCTGCGGAACTTCGGTTCCACAGGTTTTCGTCTTATTTAGAGTTCACGTGCCAAGCAATATTTCCACTGCTGGTGCAACGAATTTGCCAAAACTTTATTTCGGTCAACTATCATAGTAGTGAAGCCACATATATTTAGCTTGCGAAATTTTATGGATTCGCAAGACTTTCTGATACACAAAAAAAAAGCCCGAAGTCTAACTAAACAGACTTCGGGCTTTTTTTGATATTCTTTTGATTTTTGCTGTACAGCAATGTTTGCAGTCAGATTTGGCGGGACCGCTATAGGAGATGTAACACTGTTTCTATTTGGCTTTCTTTACACCGCCAAAGAGATTTTTGAGTTTCAGCGAGATTTCCACAGCACTGAGGTCTTCATCGTTGTCAGCATCGCTTCCCTTGTTGAAATGATAGCAACCGCTTAGATTCACCTGTTTTGAGATTTTCCACTCTACACCAGCCGAGTAGCGAACTTCATCAAGTTTGAATGCCTCACGAAGGTTATTTTCGAACTCCACTGACACAAAGGGATCTACTGGACAGTGGCGTATATTGTAGGACGCACCGACCTTGGAGCGAAGATATTCTTTTGACTTAGACTCCTTGTGGTCTGCCACTCCCATTTCGGGATAACCGCCCTGCGGAATTTGGTCTACGACATTGCCACTTTCGTCACGAACGACATTAAAACGATATTTGTCTTTGGTCACTCCTACGCTATTGTAGCCAGTGAGCTGGTAGCGCTCGCGAAGCGAGAAAGAGAAGCGGCCGGCATCGAAACCAGATTTCAAGCTAAAGGTAAAGCGGTTTTTACTCCGCCAGTAGCCACGGGTGAGATTGTAACCTTCCCACGTTCCATTGCGCTTGTAATTTTCTTTACGTTCCTCGCCTGCATAGCTATATATATAGGTATAGCCAACGCCGACTTCGAGCCAATTAAACAAGTCGTAATTAAGTCCAACTCCTGCGCTCCATCTATCCACATTGCGAAGATCATTGTTGGCACGAAAACCTATTTCGGCAGAGGCAGACAGTCCTGTGCTTCCGAGTTTTTGACCAAGCCCCACTCCCGACCAGAGACCAAAATCGTCAGCCCTTACCGCTAGCACCGCCAGCGACAGAGCGAAAATAATGTTTATCCTTTTCATAGTAATCTTATGTCTCATCATGTTTGAAATATGGTCAGACTTTATCGCAAACTGCTATGAATACTCCTTGGGCAGACGAGTGACGGCATCGGTTCCATTGCCCGCAGTGTTGCCTTTATAAAACACTTTTACAAGAGCACTGTCCTTGAGAAAGTCCACCGACCCCACTTCAACATTGATAACCTTGACACCAAGTCTCTTCTCCAAATCGGCTATCATCTCATCGCGCTTTTCGGGACGTATGAGGTCTATGTTGTCGTATTTCACATACTTGCATGCCACGTGTTTGGCTAGCAGATTGCTTTCTGCCATGGCTACAGCCACTACAAAGATGACATTGGCTGCCACCAATTCGGCGATGCTAAGTTTCTGTGCCATACCGTTGACCACCGACAATGCCACGAGGAAAAACAAGTAGGTCATCTCGCGAATAGGCACTGACTCTGTGCGATAGCGTATGATGCCGAACACAGCAAATAGCCCCAGCGCTGCGCCAATTTTCATCTTGGAGCCATCCATCAGGTAGATAAGCATAAAGATACTCACTGCGATGAGCAGGAACGTAAAGTAATAGTCGCGACGTTTACTCTTGGGATAGTAGAAGAACTGCACTACAACCCACACCATAACGATATTGAGCGCAAAGCGTGACAACATCTCGGCTAGAGCTGGTGCGTCTATCCATACTATGTTCTGCAAAAAACTTGTAGTAAGCAGCATTGTGTTGATCATGTCTAACATATAGGTTTGTTTTTGTTTGTTATTTGCGTTTGTTCAGAAGCCTTCAGTGGCATTTACTGAGGATTTGGGCTTCAGCGAGATCTGCTTCCAGACAGCTAACGGGGCTTTTGGCATTGATTTTCGCCAACGACCTTATTTTAGGTTTCAGCATATTAGTTTTCAGCTCTGGGTTTGTCATACAAGAGCCTATGATATACTTGCTGTAGCCATGAGGTTTGATTCTAAGCTTGAGCAGTATGTTTTTAATCGGTGAAAAAACTCTACCATCACGTTTGAGTTCAATTATCACCAGTTGATCAGACGTAGACTTGAGCCCCGTGTCAAAATTGGTATATTCGATGTCAAAGTCTATCGTAAGTCGCTCGGTCTTGCCCTTATTGACAAGAGTTATGCGCTTGAAGTAATTCTGCAGGCAAGGATGAAACAGACTCAGACTGCTCTGCGTTTGATCCGACACAAACTCGTCGCTGCCATTGCCAAACACCTCTTTCTGCGAAACCACCTGAATGCGCTTTTTGCGCGTCTTGCCGTGATTGTCCTTCTTCTTGACTTCAAGGAAGGTCAAGCCATCGGAGTCTTCATAGGTACGCACTCTCACCTTTGTACGCGGTCGGCGTCCTTGTTCGTGCATACGAAAGAAGGCATAGTCGTGCGAATCCCAGTAAGTGGTACGATAGTGAGCTATCCGGACTTTTTGTATCTCTTGTACGTAATAATCATCCCTCACAAGGGCTAGCACCTGTAGAAGCTGAGCCTTGTTGGCAAGAAATTTCGTATCGGTGCGATTCATCAACCGTATACCCGACATCTCGTCAAGCGAGATTGGCGGCATCTCTTGCAGAAGAGCCATTATTTTAGAGTCAGCAGAACTGATAGTTATATGATTTTTCTGATTAGTGCAGTCGTTGCCAAAGCAATTATCTGCAACAGCGAAGAACTTTTATGCGCAAAGGTATACAAAAAAACATAATATCGCCTATCTACCAACCGAATATAATCAAAAACAGGACCTTTTGGTGTATTTCTACGTCAAAAGGTCCTGTTTTTGCGTGCCATGGTCTTGTTGTCAAGCCAGAGCCAACGCTCTAGGGATATCAATCCTCATTCTTGGAGGGAATGAATCTCTTCTCCTTGATGCGTGCCTTCTTGCCAGTCAAGCTGCGAAGGTAATAGAGCTTAGCGCGGCGCACCTTGCCCACCTTGTTAACGGTGATGCTGTCGATGGCAGGCGAGTTGATGGGGAAAATACGCTCCACACCTACAGTGCCGCTCATCTTGCGCACAGTGAAACGCTTCAGGCTGCCGTGGCCACAAATCTTGATTACCACGCCGCGGTAGAGCTGGATTCTCTCCTTGCTGCCTTCCACAATCTTGTAAGCGACCGTCACGGTGTCACCTGCCTTGAATGAGGGAACTTCTACTCCGGTCTTGAATGCCTCTTCGGCTACTTTAATCAAATCTTCCATTACTTTATATATTGGAAAGTTTTACTTACTCCGCGCAACATAACAGGCAACTCTTCTTCCTGACAGCGATTACGCGAAAACAGGTGCAAAGGAACTGGTTTTTTCCGACATGGCAAAGTTTTTCGTCTACTTATTACCTGAATTTAAGAAAAATAACTTTGTATGGCTGACCAATTCAAGGGTTTGACTATTGCTTGCTGACGCTGCTTAACAGCAACAAGCAACGACATCGGCAAGATTACTCACTCTCGATAGTGACGCTTACTCCATCATAGTTTTCGAGTCCCTCTATGAAGTCCATGGTGGGACTTACCCCTTTCTTGAGCTGCAACTCAACGGGAGTTCTTGTTTTGGGTTCAATCACAGAAACTATGACGGTGGCATTGCCAGGATGATTGGCGACTTGGTCAGCAAGCAATTTATTGAGCATAGGGCAAAACTTGTCGGCAAAAAGTTTTATATGTATCTTCTTCAGCAATTCTCCAGCCGCATCGGCAAGATATTTCACTGACTCAATACGCATGTTAACGCGTGAAGGATCCCAACGTGATGATTCAAGGTTCACCTTGACATAGACGGCACAGCCTACTACGAACTTATTCCTGACATCACTCCACTGATCAAACACCCGCAATTCGCCCTCGCCATCAAAATCCTCTATCTTCACTACGCCAAAAAGGGTATTGCGTTTGGTATAGCGTTCCACTACGCCTGTAACTATACCGCCAAAAGTCCATTGGCTGCCACGCCTATACATAGGGATGATATTGTCGGAAACCATCTCCTGGCACGTGGCTGACACACACCGCTTGAGTACCACCTTATAGTCGTCAAGCGGATGAGCAGAGAGATAGATTCCAATCAGGCTCTTTTCTTTATTAAGGAGTTCAAGATTGGTTCCCGAACTATGGCATGGAGAAGGTTCTGGTTTGCTTATCGAGGCTGCCTCGTCATCACCAAAGAGCGACCCCATGATATTCATTTTGTCGTTCTGCACCATATTGCCGTATTTTATCAGCAGGTCAAGGAATGCGTCGCCCTTGGCATCGACAGCAGCGTATTGCTCACGGCGCAAGCCGAAACTATCGAAAGCACCGCTATACACCAGCGATTCGAAGCAGCGGCGGTTAACACTCGAATAGTTGATGCGCTCGGCAAAGTCGTAGATGTTTTTATAGGGACCGTTTTTCTCACGTTCCTCTATTATTGCATTGGCAGGCACTTCGCCCATACCTTTCACAGCAGCGAGGCCGAAGCGAATTTCGCCCTTCTTGTTCACGCCAAATTCTGCATAACTCTCGTTAACGTCAGGGCCCAACGTGATGATGTTCATCGTGCGGCACTCATCCATGAGTTTGGTAATTTCCTTTATGTCGTCCTTGCGACGCGTCATGATGGCTGCCATAAACTCAGCGGGATAGTTAGCCTTTAAGTAAGCGGTCTGATAGGCCACCCATGAGTAGCAGGCGGCATGGGACTTGTTGAATGCGTATGAAGCAAACTTCTCCCAGTCTCCCCATATTTTTGCGAGCACAGCAGGGTCGTAGCCATTCTTTTTGCCACCCTCAATGAATTTGGGCTTCATCTCGTCTACGATAGCTTTCTGCTTCTTACCCATAGCTTTACGTAACTTGTCGCTCTCACCACGGGTAAAACCAGCCAACAGGCGACTCAAGAGCATCACTTGTTCTTGGTAGACCGTGATGCCGTAGGTATCCTTGAGATATTTCTCCATCACCGGGATGTCGTAGGTTATCTCCTCGCTACCGTTCTTGCGGGCGATAAACGAGGGAATGTAGTCCATAGGTCCTGGGCGATATAGGGCATTCATGGCGATGAGATCTTCAAACACCGTCGGGTGGAGCTTTCGCAAGTGAGCCCTCATTCCCGGCGACTCGAACTGAAAGGTACCCACCGTGCGTCCTTCTTGATAGAGTTTGTAGGTAGCGGGGTCATCAATAGGTATCTTGTCGAGATCTACGTCAATGCCACGTGTACGCTTGATAATCTTGACCGCCTCTTTTTGCTCCGACAGAGTCTTCAGTCCAAGGAAGTCCATCTTTATAAGTCCCGTAGATTCAATAACGTGACCGTCGTATTGAGTCA
>CAVCAW010000009.1:0-6386 GCA_963600315.1 Bacteroidaceae bacterium
CAACTACCTAACCGCGCGAGTGATATCTACCGCATTGAATCTGAAGACCGCCATCAAGCGACACACTATCCGCGCAGGACTTAGCCTGAAGAGCGAAAAAATCAAGGAACATTCTGCCGAGTGGGAAATGCGAGACTCCTCTGGATATTCCCTTCCTCACAACAGAGACGAGCTTCTTCTTGTCTACAACCTTCACGCAAATACCGAGGTTTCATCATCGCGCTTTGAAAGTTTCGTACAAGACAACTACCGATTCAACAACAAGTCTGGCGTCTACAACCTCAATTATGGAGTGCGGTTCACCCACAATTCCTGGAACAAGGAATCACTGGTTTCCCCACGCGCCTCACTGGGCTTCATACCAGCCAAGAACGACAATTTCACGTTCCGTCTAGCCACAGGCTACTACTATCAATCGCCATTCTACAAGGAACTGCGCGACACGACAAAGGTGGGAGCCAACACCATTGTGAAGCTCAACCACAACATCAAGTCACAGCGCTCCATACATTTCCTGTTCGGCATGGACTACCAGTTCAAAGCAGTTGACCGCCCCTTCCGCTTCTCCACTGAGATCTACTATAAGGTTCTCGACAACATCATTCCCTACAACATCAATAATCTTCGAGTAGTCTACTACGGCGAGAACCTCGCCAAAGGTTATGTGGCAGGCATCGACTTCAAGCTCTTCGGTGAATTTGTGCCCGGAGCAGACTCATGGATTACACTCTCGCTGATGTCGACCAAACAGAAGTACAAAGGACTGTCACTACCGCTGCCAACCGATCAGCGCTACAACCTGTCGCTCTTCTTTACTGACTTCTTCCCCGGCACGACAAGATGGAAAATGACGCTCAAAGCTGCTCTTGCCGACGGACTTCCTTTTGGAGCCCCTCACTCTGGTATAGAAAAGAACAACTTTCGTGCACCAGCATACAGGCGCGTCGACATAGGACTGAGCTACCGTCTGCTTAACAACGAAGACCGTCACAAGCACAACAACCCCATACGCAACGTGTGGCTAGGTGTAGACATGCTTAACCTGATGGACATCAAGAACGTCAATTCATATTACTGGATTACCGATATTACCAACAGGCAATACGCTGTCCCCAACTACCTCACGGGTCGCTGCTTCAACTTCCGATTCCTTGTTGAGATGTAAAGTGAACACACCATGCCACTGAGCGTTAACGACAAGAAAGCCATCGTCTGGATTGCAGCAATAGTCCTGGCTGCAAACGTGGGCATGTTTTTTCTCTCGACTCCATCTGACAAAGCGGAGACATATGCCGAGACCTCCTCATCCCATGACAACAACAAACTCACTGGCAACAAGACGAACAAGCAACCATTCTTCTTTGACCCTAACACAGCAAGCTACGAAACACTTCTCTCACTAGGTCTAAGACCCAACACTGCCAAAGCTATCGTAAACTATCGAAAAGCAGGAGGAGTTTTTCACAAGCCAAAAGACCTGGCGCGAATCTACACCCTCAGCGACAGCGACTACCAAAGACTATCGCCATACATAAGGATAACGAATACTGCTCAACGGCATAGCTACGCTGAAACATACAGACCGCAAAATCAAAGCAGCGACCACGCTACGACCAACAACCAACAGGAATCAGCCTACACCTCTTTCAAGCTCAAACCCGGTCAAACAATCGAAATCAACACGGCTGACAGCACCTTGCTACAACGAATTCCCGGCATCGGACCATACTATGCAAGCAAAATCATCAGATATCGCAACAGACTCGGAGGTTTTGTCTCAGTTTCACAAATAAAAGAAGTTCACGGTGTGCCCGACGACATTGAGCAATGGCTGAAAATCAACAAAGCAGAGACAACCAAGCTAAAAATCAACAAGGCAGAGTTCAAGCAACTACTGAGACATCCTTATTTCAACTATGAGCAAGTCGTTGCCATCTTCAACTACCGAAAAGTCTACGGAAATATCCACAACATAAGCGAACTCGCCAACTACACAGCTTTCTCGCCGCCAGACTTCGTCCGCCTCACTCCCTACCTCGACTACTCCGAATAGAACACTAGTTCGACCTCCCCCACTCTTTGCCCAACTTTAGCTCCAGCCCACAGTCAGCCAGCCCTCCCTTTTTGCAATGCCCGAAATTGCATTACAGCACATTGTCGGTCGTCAAAGCCCCATTCTTTACGCAACAACGCAATATAAAGCAAAAATAGCAAGGAGTAATCATCACATGACAAAAATATTTGACTAAATTTGACGGCAAAATCCCGAACAAACACTAATTCATTTATACACATTTATCAATTATGAGAAAAGTTCTACTAAGTTTTTCCCTGCTACTCTTTTTGTTTGCAGGGCAATCCTACGCTTTGGTAGACGATGTCACATCTACTGACATCATCACCGTTAGCGGTTCTGTAGAGAAGGGGGGCTTCACTGCCAACACATGGTATACGGTCTACAATGAAGGCCGCAAGGCCTACCTCTACGGAGATGCCAAAGTAACGTCAACAGCTCCGCAAGACGGCGCTAGTGTCGAGAAACAAGCCGCCTACCTCTTCCGCTTTTTGGAAAGCGACACCGAAGGCAAATACTACATTCAGAATGCCGAGGGCAACTACCTCAAGGAGCTTACCTACAACACCGGTCAAGGCGTTGTATCCAGCAAGGAGGACGCAGGTCTGTTTACCATTGAGGAAGTAACAGCTTCGCCAGGCAACTGGGGTATCAAGGGCGCAACCTACTACCTTGACAGCAATGGTTCGGTAGCCTTAGGTTACTCAACTGAAGCACCCACAACGTCTGGACTCAACAAAGACTGGTCTTTCCGCACCGTGACCCTCACTGGCATTGACGAACTTTCGGGCGGAGCACTGGTTCTCTACCAGCTGCAGCAGGGCGGTCTCTTCCGCATACAGAGTAGAACTCAGACCAACCAGTATATCTATGAGAACGTAACCTCACACAAGGCCAGCACACAGTCGCTCATCAAGACTGCCACTGCCCAAAAGCGCCAAATGTGGATTATCGGATACGAGGACGAAGGCTTCAGCCTCCGCAATGCCCAGACAGGAAAATACCTGCAGCATGACTACACATGTGCTGATAGCAAAAGCTACTGGACAATCTCACTCAGCCCCAACAACACATCTAGCGCTGACAAATACATCGTCATCTGCAACAGTGAACTAAAGTCAGGTGAAAAGAATTGTATCAACCTCAACGGCGGAAGTTCAGGCTTGACCAATTGGTATTACGATGATGATCACAATTCAGAATGGAACATCGTGGCAGTAGAAACCACAGAGGTCGATGCTGCCAACGTGAAGTCAAACCTCGACACCGTGTGCGGTTCTGAAACCATTGACACCGACTCTTGCAGCTACTACCAGTTCATCAACCTCAACACAGGAGAATACTTGACAGAGCGCATCAGCGATGCCACTGTCATCACCCAAGGTGCTACCGACACCAAGTGGAACCAGTATTGGAAAGTCACCAGAAACGAGGATAGCACCTACACCATACAAAACGTCTACTCAGGCAAGTCTATCAACAGAAAAGCCCTCAGCGAAACCAGCAGCTGCAACGGCAACTATATCACCACATCGACAGCCTCGGCAAACCATAATTGGTACATCAAGCCGGGAACCTATGCTTGGCAGACCACATTTAGCTTCATAGAGCCCAACAAGCCCACAACAGGTCTCAGCGTCAACTCTAAGGGTGCATCTGAAAACAGCAGCATCGATGCTCAAGGAGCACAGTGGATTGCAAAACGTATAGCCCTGACCGACGAGCAAGTAAAAGAAGCTGAAGAAGACTACGACGAAACACAACTTCTGCTCAACAGCAACACGACCATACTCAACAGTCGTCTGCAGAAGTTCTTCACCGACTATGCGTGCACAACCTTGCGCGACAGTTACCTGGAAGTTTCCGACGATTCTCTTACCAAAGCCATGGCTGATGTTAACCTGCCTAAGTCCATCATACGCATGGCACTCAAGGTAAAGAACAATACATGGGGACACCGCGAAAAGGAATTCCGCATCTATGACTACGAGCCCTACAGCGACCCCACAAAGTGGAACGGTACCGCATATATGGGAACTGGCTACCAGTTCTCACCGCAGACAGGCCCGACCGGTATCAGCGTAAAGGCCGGCGACATCGTAGTGTTATACGTAGGAGCCAACGCAGCCAGCAACACAACACTTGAATACAGCGCTGTCAAAGGTTGCGCCGTCTATGCCAGCCGCAAGACCCTCAAGCGAGGCATCAATATCTTTACACCCAACGACGAAGGATTCATCTACATCCACCACATAATCACCAGCACCAACAAGAAGCTGGCTGACGTGAAGCCTATCACAATACACATAGAGGGCGGACGCGTACAGGGCTACTTCGATATCACACGTGGACACACCAATGCCGACTGGAAAGATATGGTTGACAGCCTCTTCCAGGACGAAATCGTACACCTCAAGTCCAAGTACTACCAGTTCAATATGCACTACCAGCAAGTACTCAAGCAAATCTCCGAAGACCAACTTGACGAGATCGACACCGATGGCACTCCTAAAGCCATCGAGGGAGTACTCCACCGTTGGGACGGCATCGTTGAGAACCAACGCAAGATTATGGGAGTAGAGCAGTTTGCAGACCGCTTCAACTGCATGCTGTCAGCATCAAGCTCATCTGACGGCAACCCCTATGCATCATCCTATGGTACATACTACCCCGGTGTAGGCACCATCATGAACTACGACGCTCTGACTCACGGCACCGATGGTGACAACGGCGGCAACTTCTGGTGTATCGCCCACGAAACAGGTCACATCCACCAGGGACTCTACAACATGGCTGGTTGCACCGAAATATCCAACAACAACTTCTCGCAGATCAACACATGGCTCCAGGGCTCCAACACCGGTCGTGGAGGCGCTTGGAGTGAAGCTCAGTCTTCCTTCCACGAAGGAGTATTCTGGCAGGAGTACAACCTCTGGCAACGCAGCCGTGCATACTTCCAATTGTGGCTCTACTTCCATTATATGGAACATGACACCACATTCTACCCTCGCTTGTTCGACAAATTCCGTAAGACTCCTATGACACGCTCAAGCAATGCCAGCAGCCCTGGCAGCGGACTGACCGACTACCTGCGCTTCGCCAAATTTGCGTGCGACGTAGCTCAGGCCGACCTATCAGAGTTCTTCCAGTTCTGGGGATTCTTCGTGCCAATCGAGAACTACACCGTGGGAGACTACTCTAACTCCTACTTCACCACCACTCAGGCAGAAATTGACGAGACTCTCGCCTATATGCACAAATACACCAAGAAGCTGGGCAACATCCTGTTTATCGATGAGCGCATCGAGAAATATCCTGCTGACTATCCTGGCATGCCTGATGGCGCCACACGCGTAGCCACTACACCAGGAGTTACCCCAGGCAACACAAGCGTAGTGGGCGAAACCGGCATGATCACCCAATTTGTAGACAATCAGGAATACAAGCAGTATCCTTGCACCTACTCTTCGGCAACCGGAAAAATTATGATCAGCAAGGCCAGCGGAAGTGGCGCTGTCGGATTCAAGGTATACGACGCTGACCACAAATTCGTACGTGCTTACAACACCTTCAAGTTCACACTGCCCGAGGAACTTCGCTCAAAGCCGTTCTACGTAGTAGCAGCACTTGGCGATGGAACCGACATGCTCCTCTATGACCCCAATGACATCTCCTATGTCAATGACGCCAAGCAGGGCGACGTTACGTTGGACAAGAGCCAGCCAGTCTATGACCTCAACGGCACAGTTGTAGCAACCCCGCAACCAGGTGGAATCTACATCCAAAACGGAAAGAAATTCCGCATGAAATAACGGTTGGACTAATCACCAACCCTCACACACCGCGCACGGTATCGTCAGCACAGACATGACGATACCGTGCTTTTTTGTGCTCTGTTGAGTTGTGACAGCTTCAGCCCGCAATTTTCCTGAGCCGTCTCACTATTGTGTTTCCGCCGAAATTTATATGCGTTTCGGGGGAAATTGACAAGCGTTTCCACCGAAAGGCATATAAATTTCGGCGGAAATGCAATCATTTGCTCAACGGAATCTGCCCATCCTCTCAAGCTTTGTGATTCCCCAGCCCTAGACTTTGGCGAGGTTGTTCGTGTGTATCAGTTCGCAGGCGATTGCATGAAGTTAAAGTAATTGTGACACATGCCAGCTCCCACATCATGAAACATCTGGACATGGCGCAATTGTTGTGTTTTTTGCTAAAATTACGGCAAAAAAAAAGAGGAAGAAATGTTCTTCCTCGTGTCGGGGTACCAGGATTCGAACCTGGGACCCCCTGCTCCCAAAGCAGGTGCGCT
>CAVCAW010000010.1:0-10365 GCA_963600315.1 Bacteroidaceae bacterium
ACCGAGGGCAGAGTGCGTGTGGTGGCTGGCGCAGGGTCGGGCAAGACGCGTGTGCTCGCCAACAGGTATGCCTATCTTGCCGAGCGCGTGGGCATTGACCCTGCCAACATCTTGTGTATGACGTTTACCAACAAAGCAGCACAGGAGATGCGCAACCGCATCAGGAAGATGGTTGACTTGGGGTCTGTCAACGACTATATCTGCACGATTCACGGACTCTGCGTAAAGATACTACGAAAGGAAATCTACCGACTGGGCTATCCCGCCAAGTTCATGATTCTCGACGCCGACGACTGCAAGGCCCTGATGAAGCAAGTGATGGAGGAGCAGAAGCTAACCAAGCAGAATGTAACCGTCAACCAATTGCTTGACGGCGTGGGGGTGGTCAAGTCACAGGTGGATTATATTCCGCGCCTACTGCCGGGAGCGACGTGGCCTGCCGACACCGAAAAGTCGCCATTCCTCAGATTCTTGCAGTTGCAACTCAAATATTATGCGCTCGACTTCGACGACCTGATATATTTCACACTCTATATCTTTACCCACTACCCCGACGCCTTGGAGTATTGGCAAAATGAGTTTGACTACATACAAGTGGACGAGGTGCAGGACTGCAGCAATACGGACTGGGCCATCATAGATTATCTCTCGGCAAGATGCGGCAACCTCTTTATCGTGGGAGACCCCGACCAGGCTATCTATGAGTGGCGCGGGGCTAAGCCCGACATGTTTGTAGACTTCAAGGCCGACACCGACATTATCCTAGACGAGAACTACCGCTCCACTCCCAACATACTAAACGTGGCAAACTCTGTCATCAGCAACAATTGCAAACGAGTGAGAAAGAATCTGAGGACAAACATCCCACCCGATGCCATAGCCGTGCACAAACACGCCCGAAACGAGGGAGAAGAGGGAGCTTGGATAGCTTCGCTGACAGACAGGATGATAAAGAGCGGACAGAAGCCTTCGGACTTCGCCATTCTCTATAGGGCATCGAGCCAAAGTCGCTTTGTGGAGCAGGCACTGATGAACAAGCGGCTGCCCTACACGATATGGGGTGGTGTGAGGTTTTTTGAGCGCAAGGAAATCAAGGACTGCATAGCCTATCTGCGCCTCCTGCATTCGAAAGACGACATCTCCTTCAAGCGGGTGGTCAACGTACCGTCGCGAAAATTCGGCAAAGCCAAGTTAGAAGCACTGGAGAGTATTGCCAAGAGCGAAAAGACTTCGCTCTTTGAGGCGCTCAAAGGACATATGGACGAAAAGCCCTTCAACACTGGTGTCATCAAAGGGTTCGTTACGCTGATAGAACATTTGGGAGAGATTGACGACTCACTTTCCGTATCTGACCTGTTGGAGAAGATGCTCAACGACACAGGACTGGAGAACCTGTATCGCAACGATGGCGACGAAGACCGACTTGAGAATATCAACGAACTGAAAAACTCCATACGCTACTATGAGAGCACTCACGACAATGAAGACATCACTCTCGACAAGTATCTGCAGGACATAGCCCTCTTTACCAACAGCGACTACAACAAGGACCAGCCGACCATAAAGCTGATGACTATTCACCAGTCGAAAGGTCTGGAGTTTCCCTATGTGTTTGTGGTAGGGCTAACGGAGGGTATCTTTCCGAGCTACAAGACCATACGCGAACGCAAGAAAGACGGACTGGAGGAAGAGCGCCGACTGATGTATGTGGCTATCACGAGGGCCGAAAAGGCATTGTTCCTCACGGAGTCGGAGGGCTACAACTACGCCACCAACAGCAACAAATATCCCTCGCGCTTCGTGTCGGAAATAGGCGAAGGGCTGGTAAGGGTAGAAGGCTATATTGACCCTTCGCTATTGACAGACCACGACAATATAATGAGGAGTCTGGAGATGGAGATTGACGATGTTGTCGCTAACTTTGTTGAGGGTGACCGCGTCAGCCATGAGATATTTGGCGAAGGCATAATAGTGGAAGTCAACGAGAATAGGAAATCGTGCAGGGTGGAATTTGACGGAACCACAAGAAATCTACAGTGGAAAGTGCTGAACAAATCGAATTGAGCGATTGTCCAACAAATAAACAAAGGAGGTCAAACCGTTGCCAACCTAAAAAAACACAAAAAAAGATGAGAAAGAAATCAAGAGAAATGGATAGTCAATGGGCTCTCGAAGTGATGCGCAAGGCTCCATACATAACCGTGAGTTTTGTTGACGCAGAGGGCAAAGCCTATGGTCTACCGCTGTCGTTGGCAACGGACGACGACACACACTGGTATTTTCACGGTGCGCTAGAGGGCAAGAAACTGGATGCCATCAAGGCTCACCCCGAGGTCTGCCTTTCAGCAGTTGGTCGCTGCACGCCCACGGTTGGTCCCAAGGACGGCAGTTTCACTATTCAATTCAAGTCTGCCATTGCCTTTGGGACGGCTGAAGTAGTAGAGGACGATGAGGAGAAAATCCACGGGCTTCGCTTGATCAGCCAACGCTTTCTGCCTGAGCACATGGGCGCCTTCGACAGCAGCATTGCCCGCTCGCTCTGCCGCACCGCCGTGGTGAGAATAACCCTGACGAAGCCTGCCGTGGGCAAGCGCAAGCAGTATGACAAGGAGGGCGAGGAAATGAAGTACGGACGAATGGAGTGAGGCTAAGGGCTGTAATGGCCAAACGAGATGAAAGGCATTTGGGAATAGCCAACAGCCTGCTATGGGGCAGTGTTGTGGCATTGTGCAACCCACGATATACATGACCTCCACATATAAGAAAGCAAGCCCTTTCGGAAAAGTCCAAAGAATTCTATTTAGACACAAAAACAGTTTAGTGAATCTTGGATTACAAATAAGGTTCTGGCATGTACACACACAGACTCGCCATGTTGCTTTTCGTGCCAAAACAATAAAAGTATGGAACAAGAGCAGACGGCACTCAACCTTTTTGTGTACTTTTGCAGTGCGAAAAGGTCCAGTTGGAGTGTGAACAGATTATCCACATGGCTTGACTAGTCAGTTTTCGCATTAGAAAACATTAAGATTTATGGATTCAATTATTTTGCTAGGGTTGGGACTTGACGCCTGGCTCACTATCGCATTGTTGCTGGGCACGTTTGGACTAATGATGTTCACGAAGATTCCAGCGGAGTTTGTATTTGTAGGAAGCATGGGGTTTCTTTGCGTCACGGGCATTCTTGACGCAGAGCAAGCTCTCTCGGGATTCAGCGCCTCCTCTGTTGTAGTAATCGGAATCTTGTTTGTAGTCATTGCCGGGCTCGTGCACAGTGGCGTGGTGCATTGGCTGGTGAAGAGCGTATTGGGAGAGCCGAAGACTTACTCACGAGCCATCGTGCGCATGATGGTGCCCGTGGCTGTGTTTAGCTCGTTTCTGAACAACACCACTGTGGTTGCGCTCTTCATGAAGGTAGTGAAGGAATGGGCAAAAAACCTGAGCATCCGTCCATCAAAGTTACTTATCCCCTTGAGCTATGCAGCTAGTCTGGGCGGCATCTGCACTATCATAGGAACTCCACCCAACCTTATTATATCGGGTATGCTGGCAAGCGAGAAAGGCACCGAACTGAACTTTTTCTCCACCACCATTCCTGGTCTGTTCTGTCTGGCAGTCGGGATTGTAACCATACTGCTGCTTAAGCGTTTGCTGCCAAACCGCAAATCATCGGGCGAGAGCTTTGAAGACACACAAGTATACACAGCGGAACTGCTCGTGCCATCGGCATCTGAGCTGATTGGCAAAACCGTTGCCGACGCAGGACTGATGAACGTACGCGGTGGTCGCTTGCTTGAGATTGTGAGATTTGACAACGAAGTGGTGAGTCCCGTGAATCCCGATGAATACATCATGGGTGGCGACCGCTTTGTCTACTCTGGACAGGTAGACACCATCAAGGAGCTCCGCATGAGCCACGGACTAACCGTAGCTACCAAGCCGGTGTTCACTGTTGACGAAGACGAAAAGAACCGTCAGTTCTGCACAGCATCAGTACGTCGCGGCAGTGTGCTCATCGGCACATCGATGGATGCCTGCGGATTTGAAGAGAGTCACAACGCAGTGCTCGTGGCAGTGGTGCGCGAGGGCGAGCGCATAGACCAGAACCCACGTAGCGTGGAATTGCAGTATGGCGACGTACTCCTCTTTGAGTGTCAGCGCAAGCAACTCAAGAGTTTCTGCAGTTCGGCAGGCAAAGACCTGAACTTCCTCAATCTTGAAGATGTCAACTACACAGGCAAGCGAACCCTTCTGGCCGGAGGCATAATGCTTGCTATGGTACTGCTCTCCACCTTTAACGTCATGAATTTGCTGCAATCATGTTTCCTTGCTGCAGCTGCCATGCTTGTCACCCGATGCTGCACCACGCGTCAGGCTTGGGATGCTATCAACTGGCCTATAATCATGATTTTTGCAGGTTCCGTATGCCTCGGTACTGCTATTGAGGAGACGGGCATCGCCACAGCCATAGCCAACGGCATTCTCTCGCTGTGTGGCACAAATGTCATTATTGCCATGTTCTGCATCTGTTTTGTAGCTACATTCATTACGGAATTTATCAGCAATACGGCGTGTGCCGCCATGTTCTTCCCGATTGCATACCAGACGGCAGTATCCCTGGGCGTCAACCCCATAACATTCTGCATTGCCTTGATGATTGCTGTTTCGTCAAGCTTTGCGACCCCAATCGGTTCGCCTACCAACATGCTGGTGTATGGCGAGGGCGGCTACCGGTTCACCGATTTCATGCGCATAGGACTGCCCATGAATATCATCATTCTGATTGCCAACATCTTTATAGTCACGATGATTTTCCCTTTGTAGCAGAAAAGACATTTTTATAACCTCCCCAAAAAACAAACAACATGAAAGTAGAAATAAAGAATGAGGGAAATGCCGTATGCGCATATCTCGATGGTCGTCTGGACACAGTAAGTGCAGCTGAATGTGAAAAAGACTTCACACAGCTCAAAGATGCAACGAGCCAAGAAATCATTGTAGACTGCACCAACCTTGAATATATCTCCAGTAGCGGTCTGCGACTGTTCTTGTCGCTACGCAAAGCAGTTGATGCCAACGGCAGGAAACTAACCATCAGACACATTAACGACGAAATCCGCAATGTGTTTACCATTACGGGATTCTTCAAGCTCTTCGACATCGTTCAATGAGAAAACTCTTTAGGTCGTTTGCAGCGAGGATAACATTCTATATCCTCACTATCACCTTTCTCATCTTCGTAGGCATTGCCATTGTATTCTGCATCTTTGGCAAACAGACACAAGAGGAGCAGGCAAAGCGCTACACTGCAGCCCTGCAGCAAAACCTCATCCAGACTGTCGATGCCCGCTTCTATGAGATTGAGACGGCGCTGCACATGATGGAGGGACATGTGTCAAAGCCAACTCTTCATCCAGACTCGGTGATGGGCATTGCCAACTCTGTTGTGCGCGACAACAAGCTCCTTGCTGGTGTGGGCATTGCCTACAGGCCCGACTTCTTTGCGCAGAAAGGAAGCCGCTTCTTTGAGTATGCATCAAGAGATTCAAGCGGCAGCTTCCTGTGTACGCATTATGACGAAGAAAATTCTGGAGACTACACTCACCGGCAGTGGTTCACTAATGCTCTGAAGCAGAAAAAAGGGTTTTGGACTGACCCCTACGTAGACTACGACAACAAGAAAGACAATATGATTTCGTTCGTCTTTCCCTGTCTGGACAACAAGGGCAACGTTTATGCCGTGCTCATTGCTGACGTGAAGCTCACCACGCTAACTGACGACCTTAGAGATTTGCGCCCATACCACGACAGCTATTCGTTTATCATCGGGTCAAAGGGTGCCTTTGTTTCCTACCCTGACACCAACATGACTGTCAACACAGACATCTTTGAGTATGCCAAGGAGTCAGGAAACACGTCGCTCGACTCTATCGGCAGAAAGATGATTGCAGGCGAGAGTGGCGATGTGTCGACAGTGGTTGACGGGAAGCACGCTTTGCTGAGCTATGTTCCAATGAAAGACACGGGCTGGTCAGTCTGTAGCGTCAACTTCTACCATGACATGATGAGTTCGCTCGACCCGATGCTATTGTTCTTCGTCGTGGTGCTCATCGTAGGGTTGCTGCTGCTGTCGCTAAGCATACGTCTACTGGTGATACATCTCTCCAAGCCCATCAAGCAATTTGCAGATGCGTCCTACCAGATTGCACGTGGCAACTTCAACGTGCCACTACCCGAAGTTGACACCAAGGACGACTTGCGCAAACTTCATGATGCGTTTGTCAACATGCAGCAATCGCTCGCCAACTACATAGAAGAACTCAAAACCACAACCAAAGCTAAGGAACGCATTCAGAGTGAGCTCTCCATTGCCCACAACATCCAAATGAGTCTCGTTCCCAAGAGTTTCTCGCCATTCCCCGACTGCGACGAACTCGAACTCTACGCATGCCTCCATCCTGCCAAGGAAGTGGGAGGTGACTTCTATGACTTCTTCTTGCGCAACGGGAAGCTCTTCTTCGTCATTGGCGACGTGTCAGGCAAAGGAGTACCCGCCTCTCTCGTCATGGCTATAACCCGCACACTTTTCCGCATCGTGGCATCGACCAGCGATTCGCCCGCAGACATTGTGACCAAGCTCAACAATGCCATAGCCGAGAACAACGACACCAATATGTTTGTGACCATGTATGCCGGCACTCTCGATTTGAGCAACGGCAAGATTGTCTACTGCAATGCAGGCCACAATCCGCCACTGTTCATTGGCTCCGACGGAACAACGGTATATGAGACGTCAGAAGCCAACCTGCCCCTTGGTGTCCTCCTCAATTATGAATACAGTGACCAAACCATGGTGCTACCCAAGGATGGCGCACTGCTGCTCTACACTGACGGATTGACTGAGGCCGAAAACATATCGAAGGAATTATTTGGCGAACAACGCACGGCAGAAGTAGCTTCGGCTGCTTCGCAACAGTCAGCCAAAGGAATTATCGAAACTATCAACAAAAAACTCCAGTCATTTGTCGGCGACGCCCAACAGAGTGATGACCTCACCCTCCTATGTTTCCGCCTCAACGACGCAACCGACAGTGACGAGTCGATCAACAAGCGCGAGCTCTGCATCACCAACGAACTTAAGGAGTCAACACGCCTGCATCCTTTCATCGAGGAAATCGGCAAGCTGATGAACATTGACGAGCACGTCATCTCGTCCATCAATCTTGCGCTTGAAGAAGCTCTGGTTAACTCCATACAATACGCTTATCCCGAAGGGACGAAAGGCGAAATCACTCTCACAGCAGAATGGAATGACAGCAACGAGAAAGTCACGTTCAAGCTGATTGACAACGGAACAGCCTTTGACCCTCTCTCTGTAAAAGAAGTTGACACAACTCTTGGGGTGCAGGAACGCCCCATTGGAGGACTCGGAATTTTCCTTGTGCGCCAACTGCTCGACGACGTCGTATACCAGCGTACCGATAAGGGACAAAACGTGCTAACCATGACAAAGAATCTGGCACCTGCCCATTAAGTTCTCACATACATTTGTTTGAATAGGAATCAGCGATCATACAACACGTATGGTCGCTGATTTTGTTTGATGTGCACTATCAAATGTAAAACACCAGAGTGATATCCATAGATTCGCCAGCAGCAGTTGTCGGTTGCCCACTCTATCACATTCCTTCCTTGAATTGTCCTTTATAGATGTGGACTTGTAGAGAGCCTCTTTTTAGTGATAGCTTGTCATGGTGATTGCATCACCAGTCTGAACAAAAACACCTTGGCGCAATCAATGAAGCAGCACTTCCCAAACGAGTCATAAGGCCGAAAAAAACCATCAAATTTCTCCAATTCGTTTTATTTTGTTGTACCTTTGCAGAGCAAAATCGAGGCAGCTGAAGATTCTCATACGTAGTTAGTAGGTGATTGCAGATTTGCAGCTTGGAAGAGCTGGAAAACTCCATAAACACTTTACACTATTATTATGAATCATTCAAGAAGACTGACCTTTACAATTCTCTCCATTTCCCTCTTGACCGTTATGGCAGGCGCAGCCATTGCACCTGCATTGGGAGTCATCCAAGAACATTTTAGCGGATACAGCAGTGTGCTGATACAATTGATTGTCAGCATGCCAGCACTTTTTATCATTGTCACCAACCTCTTTTTCCCAGCACTATGCAAGCACTTCAAGACACGCACCCTTGCATTGTTGGGACTCTCTATGTATATAGTGTTTGGAGCTGGAGCATTTCTGGTTGACAACATATGGGTGATACTTGCTACGAGGGCACTTCTGGGAGCCAGCGTAGGCATGATAATGCCGCTGTCGACGGGGCTCCTATCCTACTACTTCCCTCCCGAAAAGCAGGCAGGTCTCATGGGGCTTTCAGCGTTTATGAACCAAATGGGCGGTGTAGTAGCAACGCTGCTGAGCGGACTAATATCTAACATCAGTTGGAACTATTCTTTCCTTGTCTATCTGCTAGGCATCATCGCTGTGATGCTGGTGGCAGTTTTCCTGCCCAACGAGCGTCTTGTCACAGGCAACGAGACGATGAAGAACGCACCTGACTACTACGAGAGTGAAACGGGCATTACCAAAGCTCGCAAGAATCCCGACCATCCTGTTGCCTCACTCATGCGTTTTGCCCCATCGGTGGTTGGAATGTATCTGCAGATGCTGCTGTTCTTCATATTCCCGACGAATTTCGCCATCACCGCCCGTGCCAATGCCGCACTGACGGGTAACGACATCACGCTCATTATGGTTGGGCTAGATGTGGTGGCAGCTCTCATCGGTCTGGGGTTTGGATGGATGATGGGCAATATGAGCCGTAGTCTGAAATATCTCGCACCATTGACTTTCATTCTCGGTTATGGAGCCTATTCGCTTGGTGTATCAACGCCGTTGCTGCTTACAGGCTCCGCTCTTGTCGGGCTAGCCAACGGCATCGGCATGCCTTATCTCAACACCATCGCCTCAATCAAGGGCGGCAAGAATGCTGCCACGACGGTAATGCCACTAATATCCGCTGCACTATACTTGGGGCAGTTTACATCACCTCTAGTCATAGGACCTATTTCAGCTCTCTTCGACAGTCTGACTGCACCATACATCGTTGGAGTTGGATTTAGTGTCATCTATCTGATTCAGATGTTCTGCTCCAGAAAATACCAAGCTCTCGCTTTAATCAAACAATAGACTCTCTTTGGAAACGACACCAAGGGTTATTTAAGCCGGAACAGACGGGGTCAAACCTTTCTGGTCCTCAACTTGAGCATTGCCATATGCGCCATGTCGTGAGTGTCGGGCAACTGGCAGTATTTGTGAAAAGGCACAATCTTTACCATCGCAGAACTATGTATTCTTTTGGCGGCTATGCACTCTCTGATAAGGTCAGCATTGGCAGAACTGTCAGTCGGTTCCTTATCGAAGTTCTGAATGTAGGCGGCGTTGGTCAGGAAGACGATATTGGAACCTTCGGGGACGATTGCCATAGCATGAAGCATCACCGTTAGCATCATACGGAACTCTGTTGTGGCAAGGTCGGCTATTACGTAGGTGTCGATGACCTTGCCGTCCTTCTCCATGATATATGCACCGCCTCCGACACGTTCCTTATGGGCATAGTCGCAACTGCCGCCCACCCAAACGTAGTAGGTGTCTGCAACCATGCGGAACTTCATTGGTTTGTCTTGCTTCATGTTGTTTCTTTGTTTGTTTCACATGCACCGCAGTTACTGCATCCGTTGCAGGTCATGCGGCTGCCGCAGGTTCGACAATGTTCACGGAACAAGGGCTGTTCCGTCGGGATTTCCGAGCCGAACAATGAACATTGTGGCATACGGAGATGTCGCGGAACTTCTTTTCCTTGATAACTCAGTCCTGAGCGGAACGCCTGCTGGCTCTGTATGCGCTTGTTGGGTATGCGGTAGGTCTTTCCGTCCTTCACGAATACAGTTCCTGTTTCGATGAAGTCGAACGTAATATCATACTTTCGGCATTGGTCACTCAACAGTTTTACCCATTCGTAATGGCACGGGCGTGCACCGTCATAGTTCTCGCCACCGCAAAGCACCTCCTCTATCAGTCCCGTTGTCAAATACTTTTCTGCATCTACCGGTCCAATATACGGCGCAGCCATAAAGCCACGGTGTTTGGCAGGTGTGTCGAGGAGTATGGGCAGACGCTCGTCGGCACGCCGCTGGTTCTCGGTGGTCACGTTGAGCATTACGTTATCATAACCTTCGCCCCAATCGTCGGGCAGGCAGTCGGCAAACCGTTGGGGACGCTTGGTGAGCAGACGGAAGAATACATCAGGGCGCTGTCGGATTATTCTCCAAGCCTCGTCGCGC
>CAVCAW010000011.1:0-10449 GCA_963600315.1 Bacteroidaceae bacterium
ATATCATTAGTCTATTTTGAGGTTCTTCCACTCCGCTTGTATTTCGTTCATCAGCACATTTGCCTCAGAATTCAGTTTTGCCAATTCCGCATGAATCTCGTTCATGCGCTCGTGGAAGTCCACACCGTCGTCTTCGGCTTCAGCCACACCCACGTAGGCACCGGGAGTGAGGGAGTAGTTCTTTTCGGCAATCTCCTCGATGGTGGCAATCTTGCAGAGACCTGCCACGTCCTGGTACTCGCCGTCTGTGCCGAACTTAGATGTTAGCCAAACCGCTTCAGTAAGTGCAGTCTTGGTCTCGACGATTTCCGCCTGCTGTGACTCCAGCTCGGCAATGGCATGCTTGATGTCGTCTTTCTCCGTACGTTTCTTTGTGGCTTTGAGCTGCACCTGCTGGTCACGGATGGCTTTGGCAACAGCAGCCTCCTCGTCGCTCACGATGGAGAGAGCCTCTTCGAAGGTAAGGTCGACCTTGCTCCAAGAGTGAACCTCGGCATGGCCGTTCACCACACGGCGGTAGTCGCCGATGAGCGCACGATATTTGTCCGTCTCACCCCGATAGAGATGCACGATGGCATGCAAGTTGCGCAGTTGCCACTCCGTCCACTCGTTGAGCGTGCGGTCCACCACGGTGTAGTAGTTGCGCGCATCGATGAAGAGCACCTTGTTGCGGATTTCGCGCCGCTTATTGCGGTCGAAGAACCACAGCGAACAGGGTAGGGAGAGCGTATAGAAGAAGTTGTTGCCTACCGACACCATCACGTCCACATCGCCCGTGTTGACCAACTGTTCGCGTATGTCACGGTCGCGGTTGCTGCTGTCAGTAGCCGACGAAGCCATAACGAAACCGGCGCGGCCCGTAGGGTTGAGGTAAGCGTAGAAATAACTTATCCATAGGTAGTTGGCATTGCCAATCTCCTTGGTCTTGGCATTCACACCCGGCAGACCGAACGGCAGTCTGCCGGCACTCTGTGCGCTCTCCACCTTCACCTTGTCCACGTTGAACGGAGGGTTAGCCATCACGTAGTCGCACTTTCCGGCAAGGTTGTGGGCATCGTGATAGAATGAGTTGGCCTCGTCGCCGCTCACGATGCGTCCGTTGAGTCCGTGCACTGCCATGTTCATTAGGCAGAGTTGGGCATTGTATTCCACCTTCTCCTGGCCGTAGAACGTCATCTGCGTGTTGGCATTCATGCCGGCAGCATTGACGAAGTCGCCCGTCTGCACGAACATGCCGCCTGAGCCACAGGCAGGGTCGAGCATGATGCCTTGCTGCGGTTCCAATACGCCCGTGAGCATCTTCACCAGCGATTTGGGGGTGAAGAACACACCGTCGTCGCTCGCCACGGCCTTGGCAAACTTGGAGAGGAAGTATTCGTAGATGCGCCCGATGACGTCGCCGCCAATCTCATCGAGCGTCTTGTTGTTGAAGATGCGGAGCAGGTCGCGCAGCAGTTCGTCGCTGAACATGGTGTAGGTCTTGGGCAATACGCCCGTGAGCTGTTCGCTCTGCGCCTCGACGAGGTTCATGGCATTGTTGACAGCCTCGCCCAGCGAGTTGATGTCGTGGCCAGAGGCAGACTTCAGCCCGGCGGCAGCCACGTTGTCGGGTAGGGAGACAAGGTAGTCAAACTGAGCTTCGCGCGGCAGGAAGAGCGCACTCTTGGCAGCAAAGTCGCTTGCCTCGAGGGGCATCACCTGTCCGCCTCGGGAGGGGCGGTTCTTGAGCAGCTCCGCCTCTACCATCTTGTAGCGGCTGAAGGCGTAGCGCAAGAAGAGCAGTGCCAGCACGGGCATGCAGTATTGGCTGCTGGTAAGTTTGCTGCCTGCACGGAGCAGGTCTGCCGACTCCCAGAGGTCGGCTTCGAGTTTGCGTATGTTTATCTTGTCTGCCATTTGATTGACGTGTTTTAACTTGTGGGTGGAGTATTTGACTAAGTGCTACAAACTTACGCTTTTCTGCACTAAACAGCAAACATTCGCTGCGTTTTTTTTGAGTTGGGCGCAGGCAGAAGTGCCAGCAGGCCACATTATTTATATAATATAAGGACGACAGGCAGGCTGAAGCGTGCGCATGGCGCCAAGCAACGGCTCGAGGAACAAAACGGGGCGGGGAATTTGCTCATGTGGGAATAAATTCGTAACTTTGCGTCCGCTCTTGATACTGGAGCGCCAATACACTTATTATTAACAAATTGCAAAACAAGTAAGACTTATGAATCAGTATGAAACCGTTTTCATTTTGACTCCCGTTTTGTCTGAAGAACAGATGAAGGAAGCGGTTGGTAAGTTCAGAGACTATCTTACAGGGCATGGTGCAGAGATTCTCTATGAGAACAGCTGGGGCATGCGCAAACTGGCTTACAACATCAGCAAGAAGTCGAGTGGCTTCTATGTAGAGTTTGGCTTTAAGGCTGAGCCTACTATCATCAACAAACTGGAGATCAATTATCGTCGTGACGAGCGCGTGATTCGCTACCTCACGGTAAAGATGGACAAGAACGCAGCCGCTTATGCCGCAAAGCGTCAGTCACTTAAAAACAAGGAGGACTAAACCATGGCAGCAGACAAGAACGAAATCAGATATCTGACAGCTCCATCAATTGATGTGAAGAAAAAGAAATACTGCCGTTTCAAGAAGAGCGGTATCAAGTATATTGACTACAAGGATCCTGAATTCCTCAAGAAGTTCTTGAACGAGCAGGGTCGCATTCTCCCTCGCCGCATCACCGGCACCTCCCTGAAGTATCAGCGTCGCGTGGCTCAGGCTGTGAAAAGAGCTCGCCACCTCGCATTGCTTCCATTTGTAACCGATTTGATGAAATAATTAAAAGAGGAGGACACAACATGGAAATTATTCTGAAAGAAGATATTATAGGTCTCGGTTTCAAGAACGACATCGTGACCGTGAAGAACGGCTATGCCAACAACTATCTTGTTCCAACGGGCAAGGCAATCCCTGCTTCGGCATCTGCCAAGAAGATGCTGGCTGAAGACCTTCGTCAGAAGGCTCACAAGCTCGCCAAAATCAAGGAAGAGGCTGAAGCTTTGGCAGCCAAAATCAACGCAGTTCCTTCGCTGGTTATCCCTATGAAGGTGAGCGCTACCGGCACTATCTATGGCTCGGTGACCAACGTGCAGATTGCAGAAGGTCTTGCCGCACAGGGCGTAGAGGTAGAGCGCAAGAAGATTGTAGTAGCCGACGTGAAGGCAGTGGGTCAGTACACCGCATCGGTGAAACTCCACAGAGAAGTTTCGGCTACAGTAAACTTCGAGGTTGTTGCTGAAAACGCTGAAGCCGAAGAGGCTTAATCGGGCAATCCATTTGCATTGATAATAAAGAATCCGCTCCCGGGGCTTCGGGGGCGGATTTTTTATGGTGTGAAGTGTGGGCGCTGGGGTGGTGCGTGATGGAGATGAAAAACTTTAGTGAGGTTTCTTGCTGTGCATCGTTTTTTTGCTAAATTTGCGGCGCAATGCAAACAAGGAACGCGTTGAGATGAAGACGAGATATATTATCCTCCTACTGTGGCTGCTGGTGGCTTGGGGCGCTGAGGCGCAGACCGCAAAGCGCAATGTGAGGCGCCCAACGGCAAAGCAAAGCCAACAGCACAAGACGCAGACACAACGCCCCGTATATAAGGACGTGGCTTATGTGGTGGACGGCACGGTCAGCGGCTATGCTGACGGTCAGTGGGTGAAGCTCTGCATGCCCTCTGCCAAAGGGCTGCTGGCTCACGACTCCACAAGGATAGACGGCGGTAAGTTTCGCTTTGTCGGAAAGACTAAGAACGTGCCCTATATGCAGTATATCACCGTGGGAGAGGGGCAGGACAAGAACATAACTGAATTGCTCCTTGAAGAGGGGACAATCAACGTGAAGCTCGTTGCCGGAGAAAGTAAAGACAGCGTAACAGGCACGACTCACAACGATATCTATATGCCCTATCGCGACAGTATCAACGATATCTACGCCAAGATTTATGCTTGCATGGCTGAGGCTGCCAAACTCACCAACTCCGTAGAGGACAGAGAGAGCTATAGGGCCGGCGCCGAGATGCTGAAGAAGAAGATAACAACGGTGAGCTATGACTTCGCCAGCAAGAATATGACCAACTGGGTGGGTGTGTATCTGTTCGCTGAATACTACAAGCGCTTCAGCCTGCAACAGAACAAGACCTTGCTGGACAAGATGTCGCGCAAGTATGGCAACCTGCCCATCACCGCACAGATACGCAAATATGTAAACAAACAAAAGTAAGCAACAAAACTATAAAACATGAAACGAGCAATCATTACTACTACTTTCGCCTTGGCTGGCTTGACGCTTGCCGTGGCACAGAACTTCTCATTGAGAGGTACCGTGAATGCCGGTTACAACGGCAAATACATCTATCTGGCTTCGCTCGAGAGGGGCAGAATTACCAAGAAGGACTCCGCTTGCATAGCCAACAACAAGTTTGAGATAAAGGGCAGCGTGGAAACTCCGTCGATCTCTTATCTGGTCTATGGTGAAGGCGAAGACAGAAAGTTCAACGACTTCGTGCTGGAGAACGCTGTGATAGCCCTTGACGTCAATATTGGTAAGGACTTTGAGCTCACTGCAATGGGAACCAAAGCTAACGAAGGCTACTCACAATACAAGGAACTCATGGCGAAATATCGCGAGCAGGCAGATCCTCTGAGAAGACAAATCAATGAGGCTGGTGACAACAAGGCTCTGCGCGACAGCCTGATGAACATATACTATTCGCTCGGCAGCCAGGTGACAGCACAGATTGAGGTTGTCTGCACATCTAACAATGATAACTTTGCCGGACTCCACCTCGCCAGAAATTTCTACACGCAGTGGAAGCTTCCCCGCACCAAGCAGTTCTTGGAGCAGGTGCCGCAAGAGCTTCGCTCCACAAGCCAGTACAAGAAGATTGCTGACTATGTGGCACTGATTGAGAACACGGCTGAGGGCAAGCCCTATGTTGACATAACGGGCAAGACTCCTGAAGGCAAAGACATGAAGCTGTCGGACTATGCCGGCAAGGGCAAGGTCGTGTTGGTAGACTTCTGGGCAAGCTGGTGTGGTCCCTGCATGGCTGAGATGCCCAACGTGGTCAAGGCTTACAGCCTCTACAAAGACAAAGGACTGGAAATCGTAGGCGTGTCGCTCGACGGCGAGAGTGCTGCATGGCAAAAGGCTCTCGCAGAGAAGAAAATGACATGGCCCCAGATGAGCGACCTGAAGGGGTGGAACAGCGACTGCTCTAAGGCCTATGGTGTGAGTGCTATTCCCGCTACTGTGTTGATAGACAAGGATGGTACCATCATTGCGCGCGACCTTCGTGGCGATGCTTTGATAAACAAGATTGATGAGCTGCTGAAATAAATTCAGCTAATGATACGCTGAAATGCAAAGGACAGCATTACTGCTTGTTTATATTTGTCTGACTCTTGTGACCAAGGGTCAGACAAATTTTATATGGCAGCCGGGCAAAGTAATAGAGACTGCGCAGCTGGAGAAACTGGGCGCTAGCGACCTCTTTGCATGCGGACCTGTCAGCGATGAGGTGTTTGCACGTATGCAGGGCAAATCGTTTGGCAAAGGCTGCACCGTGAAGCGAAGCGACTTGCGCTATCTCAAGATGGTGCATGTTAATGGCAACGGACAGTCCCAAATGGGCGAGATGGTTTGCAACAAAGCTATAGCCACCGACCTGATAGAGATATTCAGAAAACTCTATGAAGCTAACTATCGCATAGAACGCATGGTGCTGGTCGACAACTACGGAGCCGATGACGAAACGTCTATGGCTGCCAACAACACGACGTGCTTCAACTTTCGCAAAGTCAATGGTAGTACCCGATTGTCAAAACACAGCCTCGGAATGGCTGTTGACATCAATCCACTATACAATCCTTGTCTGCACACAAAGACGGGAGTCGTGGAGCCTGCTAACGGAAAACCGTATGCCCATAAACGCACTCAGAAGACACAGAGTCAAATTCAGCTGATTGAGCATGAGGACTTGTGCTACCGGCTGTTTGCTGCACATGGATTCCGTTGGGGCGGCGACTGGAAAACCAAGAAAGACTACCAGCACTTTGAAAAGGTAGTGAGATGACGTTGCGATTGCGCCGACGGCAGCCGTTTATAGTCGCCAGAACAAGGCGGAGACAAAGAGGGCAACTGCAGCTAGGCAAAAATAGAGATAAGATCGCTTGTGGCTGACGAACCAAAACGCAAGGAAGAAAAATGCAGCATAGAGCATGATGCAACTGACCGCACCAAGGTGAATGGCAGGGCTTGCCATCGGCAGCGAAGCTATGAACGATGTCCAATGGTATAGAATGCTGATGGATTGAGACAACACGGCTCCAACAATCATACTAAGTAAGGGAATACTCGAAACGAGCAGGAACAGGAGAGCTGCAATCAGAATGACATAAGCGCAAGGAATGACAACGGCGTTGGCTACTAAGAAATAGACAGGGAAATTTCCGAAAATGACGGCTACCAGCGGTGCTGTGGCTAACTGAGCTACAGTCGACACAAAGACGAAGTCAAGCACGAATTTTAGCTTGCCCGACTTGTGACGAAAGGAACTGCCGGAATAGTAAGGCATAAAGCACACCAATGCACCGACTGACAAGAATGACAGCTGGAAGGAGATGTCCATCAAACTGACGGGGCTAACCAACAGGATAAGTAATGCCGCCACCACTACGTTGTTGAACGACGAGTAACCTTCGCCCCTCAACGACAGCAGCAGGAACAGGCTCACCATAATGGCAGAACGCACGATGGAAACGCTGAATCCTGTGAGGTAGGCAAAAATCCAAACGAAAGAGATGCAGAGCAATGTTGTGATACATTGAGTCGACCTGCTGAAACGAAGAGGTCGCAGGAACATCAGCAGAAAGGTCATGACGATGCCGAGATGCAGACCCGACAGGGCCAGAATGTGGCTTACTCCAGCTTGAGAAAACACCGTGCGGTTCTGCTTGGACAGCATAGACTTGTCGCCTAGCGTCATGGCGGACAAAATGGCGAACTGGGCACCAGGAAGATTGAGCTTCTGATATTGATGTGACAGTCGTTGGCGCACAGACTCGGCTCCTGCTTTCAACCGTGTGGAAAAACCGCTTCGACGGAGCAAGGAGACGGAATCTTCGTGGTGCAGGAATGCGACTGGTGAATTGCAGTAAGCCGTGCCTTCCACACCGTGACGCTTGAGCCAAAGGGCATAGTCAAAATCGCTGAACTTGTAGTTGTTGTGAGGAACCTCAATCCGAGTGCTGAACTGTATGGCATCGCCAGGAACAGGAATTTTTTGCAGGCAGGTTTTGCTTGCGGTCAGTAGGACGTTCCTGCATTTTCCCTGATACTCTACCGCCGCTGTAATCTTGTAGCATCGTTTTGTGGCTTTGCTAGGCTCGGTTACCACCGCTTGCCAAGGCTTTTCCTGCGTGGGCCAATTAGTGGTGTGCCTACTATAATACAAACTGTCTGCCAAGATGCCTGCAGCGGTGAGTGCCGTAAAAGCGCAAACTGATATGACGTTGTTGGAGAGCCATCGGCTAACGTCTTTACGCTTGTACAAAAGGTAGATGCAGGCGGCAAGCATGGCACAACCCGAAGCTGCGACATATGGGACTAGCCCATTGGGCATGAAGTCGAACTCCACCAGCAGTATTCCCAAAGAGAAAGGGATAAGAAGTCTTAGGACAGGGGAGTCCTCAAAAAACCTTTCTGCCAGAAACTTAATGGCTCTTGAGTAGGATGTCATAGCGACAGTATTGCGGACGACCTGTTGCGGCGCAAATCAAAAGACAGGAATTGCACCGCAAGAGCTGTCAGCATGACTTGAGAATGTCAATCTCTTCGGCAGGATTGGCGGCCTTGAACACAGCACTGCCGGCAACTAGCACATCAACACCTGCTTCGACCAGAAGCTTGGAATTTTGCCGACAAACACCACCGTCTATTTCAATCAGCGTGTTGAGATTGCGGCGGTCAATCATCTCGCGGAGAGTACGCACCTTGTTGATTGTGCGCTCAATGAACTTTTGTCCGCCAAACCCTGGATTGACACTCATGAGCATGACGATGTCGGCTTCTTCGAGCACGTCTTCCACCATTGTCACGGGAGTGCCAGGATTTATCGTGACACCCGACATCATGCCCTCCTTCCTTATTTGGTTGAGCAGGCGGTGAAGGTGCACGGTGGCCTCTTGGTGTACGTTCATTACTTTAGCCCCAAGAGCCTTAACCCGGTCAACATACTTCTCGGGCTCAACAATCATGAGGTGTACGTCAAGAGGCTTTGTGGCGACTTTCGCCATAGCTTCCATCACAGGAAAACCAAAAGAGATGTTGGGAACGAAGACTCCGTCCATCACGTCAAGGTGATACCAGTCGGCATTGCTGTTGTTGAGCATCTTGATGTCGCGTTCCAAATTGCAGAAATCCGCCGACAGCAACGACGGTGAAATAAGGGGAGTCTTCATTTTTAGTAAATAGTTAGAAATTGATGTTGCGAAATTACAAAAAAGCGACTATATCGCCAATACTTGACCGCCATATTAGCGGCAAAAATTCCAGATGGGGCGATTTTGTCGGCGGAGCACATCGCCATACGTCAAAAAACACTAACTTTGCGCCTCTAAATATCTATGGCACATGAACTTGAAACAATATCTTGACGACAAGGGAGTTGAAACATGGCACAGACTTATGACACAAGCGTCTAAGATTGCCGTTTTGGGCCACGCTGGTCCCGACGGTGATGCCATGGGCGCAATATTGGCGATGTCGCACTATCTACGCAAGATAGGTAAACAGGCTACGCCGATTACCCCCAATCCTTGCCCTGATTTCCTTAGGTGGCTGCCAGGCATAGAGAGAGTGCTGTCGTTCAGTACGTCAAGCGAAAAAGTTCGCAATGCGCTGAAAGACTGCGACCTCGTAATGTGCATGGACTTTAGCGGTTACGGCAGACTAGAGGAACTCAAGGCGACGGTGGAAGATATGCATGTGCCCGTTATAGTGATTGACCACCACATTGACCCGCAGATAGAAGCTGACCTACGCATCGTGGACACGGGGGCTTGCGCTACGTGTGAGGTGCTGTATAGCATCTTGTCGCAAGTGGATTCTGAGAATTTGCACGACCGCAACATAGCGAGCTGCATCTACTGTGGCATGATGACCGATACCGGTGCCTTTGCCTATAACTCCAATCGCCCCGAAATATTCTTGACTATAGCCATGCTGATATCGGCTGGCATAAATAAGGACAAGATTTACCGCAATGTCTACTATAGCTACAGCGAGCAGCGTGTGCGCCTTATGGGGTATGTTCTGAATCACAAGATGAAGTATTTCCCCAAGTTGCACACGGCTGTGTATACGCTAGACACTAGCGAAATGAAAAAATATAATTTTGTTAGGGGTGACGCAGAGGGCTTGGTAAACATCCCATTGCAGATAAAAGGCACTCGCCTGAGTATCTCTATGCGTGAAGATGCAGAAAAACCTTTGGTGAGGATTTCATTGCGATCGGTGGGTTGCTTTCCTTGCAACAAGATGGCAGAGGAGTTCTTCAACGGCGGTGGGCATGCAGATGCGGCTGGTGGCTCGTTGCCCAAGCCGATAGAGAAAGCCTATGAGACGGTGCTGAAAGCACTGGAGGCCTATAGGGCAGAGCTCATTTAATATTTTTTATAAGCCACCCAAGGTGGGAGAACGATAAAAACGATTACCTTTGCATTCTATATGAAATTTGTAAACAATATATTGTCAGGTTGCGTGTTGCTCGCTCTGGTGTGCTGCACCTTGTCTTCGTGCGAAGAGGAGCAGACCTATGCCAGACAGAAGAAAGCGGAACGCCGGGCTATCAGTGCGTTTATTAGCAAAGGGACTCTCCAACTCGACAATGAGTTGGGCGACACATTGCTCTACGTAAAGCCGATAAATGAAATAAGTGAGAAGCAGTTTGCTGCCCAAGACAGTACCACCAATCTCGATAACAACGAGTACGTGCGCCTTTCGTCATCGGGTGCTTACATGCAGATTGTGCGCAAGGGAACAGGCGAGAAAATCAAAAATGGCGACGAAGAACGCATACTCGTGCGCTTCGTGGAATACAACATATCTGGCGACTCTATCCAGTCGCGCAATACCAATGCCTACAATATAGCGATGCTAGACGAAATGACGGTGTCGATGTCGAGCGGTACATTGACGGGCACGTTCAACCAGGGACTGATGAAAAAGCTCTACTCGTCGTCGTCAGTGCCAGAGGGCTGGCTTATTCCGCTACGCTATGTGAATATAGGCAGACAAGATTCTGATGAAGGTGAGATAGCCAAAGTGAGAATCATAGTGCCACATTCTATCGGACAATCAAATGCAGTTTCAAGCGTATATCCGTGTTTCTATGAACTGACATATAT
>CAVCAW010000012.1:0-4832 GCA_963600315.1 Bacteroidaceae bacterium
GACAATATCCTTTATCACGGGCACACTCCACCTGATGTCTTCGGGTGTTTCTTCGCGTTGAGCCTTATACTGAGGGTATGCTTCATGTCTGAACGTCTTGCCTTTGGGATCAAAAACCACACCTATATGTGTGGGCTTCTCTTTATCGAGTATCTCCTGCAACGTCTTGACAAATCCGAAAACTGCCGACGTATTCTGCTTTTTGGAATTAATGATTGGAGTACGAATCAAACCATAATAAGCCCTATATATAAGTGCATAGGCATCAAGCAAGAAGAGTTTTTTCATCACAACCATATATTTTTATGTAAAATTAGACATTTCAAGTGAGTTGAAAATATAATTATAATTAAATTTGCCGTAAAATTATCCTAGTGAGCGTCATTGAAGACATACGCAAACCTATTGAGACTGAGTTGGAAGATTTTAATCGTCTGTTTGATAGCACACTCAGTCATGCCAATGGTTTGCTCGGACAAATATGCCAAGGCATCTCCAAACGTAAGGGCAAGCAAATGCGCCCTATCCTTGTGCTACTTATGGCCAAAGAACATGGTGAAGTCACTAGTTCTGCCTATTATTCTGCGCTTACTCTCGAGCTTCTTCACAATGCCTCTCTCATCCACGACGATATCGTTGACGAGAGCGACAAGCGTCGAGGCGAACCATCCGTAAGAGCTCTTTTCGGCAACAAGGCGGCTGTGTTGGCTGGTGACTATTTATTGTCAGCGTCACTTGAAAATGCCTCATTAACAGGCAATATAAATATCGTGAAAGACGTTTCACAGCTTGGCAAACAGCTCTCTGAAGGCGAAATAATCCAACTGTCCAACACCCAGCACAACGACTTCAGCGAGGAAACCTACTATCAAGTCATAAAGCTCAAGACAGCTTCACTCTTTGCCACTGCAGCTAGGCTAGGAGCCATCTCTGCCGGTCAAAGTGACAGCTTCGTCCGCCGAATGGATCGTTTTGGTGAAATCATAGGATTATGCTTTCAGATACGCGACGACATCTTTGACTACTACGACGACAATGTCGGCAAACCTACTGGCAACGACATGCTAGAAGGCAAACTCACCCTGCCCGTCCTCTATGCACTCAACTCCACACACGACACCGCCATGCTCGCTGTTGCCGAAAGAGTCAAAAAAGGAATGGCTACACCGCAAGAAATCGCACAACTAGTCAATTTCTCGAAGACAAATGGAGGTATAGACTATGCCTATTCCAGCATAACAAAACTCTCCGCAGAAGCTAAAACTATCATTTCAAATTTCCGAAATCACAAAGTTCGCCAATCTCTTGTTTCCTACGTCGATTTCGTTAGCCAGCGAACTATCTAGCAGGCGCTCACTCTGCCTTTTTTAAGAAAAAACAGCTATAACCCACTTACGTGCAAACCTTTTCTTGTAAAAGTCTGCATGATTGATGCCTTCGACCTCCTGGGCAACCTCAGCAACGTGCGACGCACCATCAATGCGCAGGGTAGGGTAGAGACGTGGAACAACGGCAAGATAGCCACACCACTCGCCAAAGGGCAAATACCGGCTGTATTGGGCGCCAGCTACTGCACAAGCAAGACATACTGGAATAAACTCAAAGACCTGCAGGGACTAATTCACTATGGCTGCGAAGAGGCATACATCAGCATCAAGGCATGGATGGAGGGTGGAGGCTGCCACCTCATCGACGATATCGTCATAGGCCACCTCTACAGGAAAAACGCTCCCTATCGCATTGACACCGTTCTCAACAACTACAACTATTACCTCATTGCCGAAACCCTCTTGCCGCCCTTGCTCTGCGCCAAAGCGCACGCCGCAGGCATCACTCTCAACAAGCAACTCTACCTGTCAGTCATGAAGGAAATGGTTAAGAACGAAGACACTATCTCTGCGCACCCTTGCCCACCTCACTCGCGAGGGAGTCAGCGTGGCGGGCATACGCGATGCCCTCGGCGAGATAGGCATGGAGAGCGCAACCTTTCAGCTCTCGCTCAGCCAGCTAGAAGACAAATGCCCACTGCCGGCCATACTCCACTGGGAGCAAAATCATTTTGTGGTAATCTACAAAATCACACGCAACAAACTCACCGGCAAGCGCACCTACCACATCGCCAACCCAGCCTACGGCAAGCACGGCCACGACCTCGAGGCGATGCAGAAGAGCTGGCTCAACGGCAAGAACCTCGTCAACTACTCAGCCAAGTCACTGCGTGAGCAATGTGGCATAGTGATGCAGGACAACTTCGTCTTCTCCGACATCATAAGGCAAAATATCATTTTTGGCGAGCCTTATGACTCCAAGCGCTTCGACGAGGCAGTGCGTATGGCATGCCTCACAGAATTCATCGACAAGCTGCCGCTCCGCGACTTCACTAAGATAGGACGCGACGGAGTAGGCATAGACAGAATTAAGCGTGCATTGGAAGGCCGCAAAATCATCACACCTTGAAAGAGGACGACATCTACCTGTCCGACTGCATATTCGAACTTTGGTTAAAGCGAGAGATGATGTAGTATAAACAAAAGTTGTAGGAGCCAAACCTACAACTTACATTATTCTGCGCCACTTGGCACCCGGCAACTGGCGCACCAAACCGCGAAACTCCAACTCTGAAAGTACCGACATCACCACGTTGACAGGCTGACCGCTGTGAGCAATCACATAACTGATATCCTTTCCGTCAGAATCAAGAGTGTCATAGATGAGGCGTTCCTCGCCAGTCATATCGGCATCAAAAAGGGTAGCACTCTGCTGCTCCTTGATTTGCTTGTCGATCTGCCAACCCAACAACTCCACCACATCAGCAGCGCAGGTCAACATAGCAGCCGAATTGTCGCGTATGAGCTTATTGCAACCCCGTGACATTTCGTCATGCACACGTCCAGGGCAAGCCATAACTGCCAATGAATATTCGTTAGCAATGCGCGCTGTAGCCAAAGCACCCCCTTTTTCCTTACTCTCAATCACTAGAGTAGCCTCTGCCAAGCCAGCTATGATGCGGTTTCGACGCAAAAAATTATAACTTTCAATCTTAGTACCAAAAGGAAACTCCGTAAGCAATCCACCACCCAAAGATGCCATACGCTCTGCAATGGTGCGGTGGTAAGCAGGATATATCCTGTCAAGCCCATGAGCCAAAACACCCACTGTAGACAACTTGTTGTCGAGAGCCGTGCGATGAGCATTGATATCAGTGCCATAAGCCAAACCGCTAACTATGAGCAAGTCGGGAAACCACTGCGCCAGTTCGCCACAGATATTTTCAGTGATGTCGTGACCGTAGCTCGTACTGTTGCGTGTGCCAACAACGCTCAATATGTGACAAGCATTAAGATTGGCTGTACCATAGAAATAAAGTACGAGCGGCGAATCAGGACACACTTCACGCAGTCGGGTGGGGTAAGATGGTTGGTCTATCGACACACACTTTATACCTCGCTCCTCAGCTCGCTCAGCTTCTTGTTCAGCTAACGACAGGCATTCTTTAAGCCTATTAGTGTCAATAGTAAAACTGCCTAAATTGAAATCAGGTGCTACAGCCTGCAAGTCAGAAGCATTGTCAACTATGTCTTCCGCCGAGCCTATGCGGTTATACAATTGCTTGAGTACCCCATAACGATAGGGGAACATCAAGCTAAGAGCCATCGAACAAAGTGTCTCGCGACTTACCATAACCCTAACACCCTTACACTATGGTTAATCAAGCATTGCTGCCAACTCAGGCGAATCTCCAAGTTTGCCGTTGACCACAGCTACAGTGTCAACTTGAGCCCTGATGGCTAGCTTGTGGTCGGGCAAACGATAGATGTCTTGTTTGAACACATATCTAAGACCCGATTTCTCCACATTGAGACAACTCTCAAACTCAGTGTCGGGAGTCAGCGAACTCTTGTATTGCACATTGATGCGTGCCACCACGGCATCAATGCCCTTCTTGTGTAGCTCAATGAAACTGATGCCCTTGCTCAGCAGAAACTGGTGACGAGTGTGCTCCATGTAGTGCAAATAGTTGGCATTGTTGACTATTCCCTCTACATCACACTCATAATCTCTGACCATCATTCGCAGCTTAAACATATAATCAATCATAGTTACAGTCTGTTTTTATACAACAAAAAATACATTTATGAACAGCAAAGTTACGCAAAACCGCAGACAACCTAACTCAAAACCGCTCGAAAAAGCGCACCATATAAATCACAAACGTGAAGAGCTAACTTGGGAATTTCCGCGGAAATTTAATTGCGTTTTGGCGGAAGCGATTGATTGTTTCGGCGGAAATTGATATCAATTTCCGCCGAAACGCAATAGTTATATCAAGCTTTAGGGGCTATGAGACATTGTTTTTGAGATGGAGATGGTAATGTAATGTGGTGAAAACATTGTGGAAAACCCTGTTGGAAACCAGTTGATAAGTTGTGGATTGGCTATGCGGCAGGACGTCAGAAAGTTATCCACACCTAATAACAGGTTTCAATGAGTTCTCAGTAAGTTTGTCAACAGTTTTTAACAGGCAAATAACCAAGTCTGGTCGATATTCTATAATTATAACGTGGTTGTTGAAAAGTGGGGATTAAGAGTGCTTAAGTCTGATTAAAATCAAATGGTTAGACTACTAAAGACCTGTTGATAACAAGTTGATAAGAAAGGGTCGTTAGTGGAATATTACTCCATTGATGAACTGGTGCTTGAGTAATCCACAGTTTCCACAGCGATAATAGTATTAACACTTTTGAAACTTTAAAAAAATGGTTTAGGAAAATTCAGAATTATAATGTTAGTGTAAGCGGTTGATAAGTGAGGGTCGAGGGGCGACAGGTGTG
>CAVCAW010000012.1:4842-13956 GCA_963600315.1 Bacteroidaceae bacterium
GGTGTGGGCACAATGATAAAAAAGATGAAAAAATTTAGCGGAGTCTTATTTTTGTTATATTTTTGTAATTTGAAATATTGTGCATTATAAGGATAAACAAAAATAGAACAATGAATATAGCATTGATTGGTTACGGCAAAATGGGCCGTATGATAGAGAAATTGTCAATAGAGCGTGGCCACAAGGTGGTATGTATAATAGATGTTGACAATCAGAGTGATTTCGACAGCAAGGAATTCAAGTCGGCTGATGTGGCTATTGAGTTCACTACTCCTTGGTCGGCCTACGACAATATTAAGAAGTGTTTTGACAGGGGTGTGAAGGTAGTGACTGGTAGTACTGGTTGGCAAAAGGAACACATGGACGAGATTTGCAATCTTTGTCGCGAGGATGGCAAAACTCTTTTTTGGAGCAGCAATTTCAGTTTGGGAGTATATTTATTTAACCGCCTCAATGCCAAGTTGGCTAAAATGATGTCGCCCTATGGTGACTATGAGCCCAAAATGTTAGAGATTCATCATGTCCACAAACTTGACGCTCCGTCGGGCACTGCCATCACCTTGGCAGAAACGCTGCTTGAAAACTATCCGACCAAGAAGTCGTGGGTCAAAGGCACACTGTGTAAGCCTGACGGCACTGTTGAGGGTAGCGACGAAGCCAAGCCAGATGAATTGTTGGTTAGCGCCATTAGGGAAGGTGAGGTGCCCGGCACTCACATCATTAAGTATTCTAGTGAATTTGACGAAATAGAAATTAAGCACAAGGCCAAGTCAAGAGGTGGCTTCGTGTTGGGAGCAGTCATGGCTGCCGAGTATGCTGCTAACCACAACGGCTTGCTCACGATGGATGACTTGTTCAAATGAAATAGTGATAGTCAATGAAGTTTAGATCTAAAAAAGACAAAAGAAAGTCAGGCAGCCGTAGTCTGCTTTTCAGAAGTGTGACATGTGGGGTGGCTATAGTTTTGTGGCTGCTTTTTTGCCTTTGGGTGCAGAGCTGGCTAGGCTTGATTGTAGTGCCATTCATATTTGATGTCTACATAACCAAGAAGATACCTTGGGATTGGTGGCGCAAGTCCAAGAGTCCTCTTGTGCGCAAGGTGATGAGTTGGGTTGATGCGATTGTGTTTGCACTGGTGGCAGTGTATTTTGTAAACCTATACTTTTTTCAAAATTACGTTATACCTACGTCTTCGCTTGAAAAAAGTCTTTTGACGGGCGACTATCTCTTTGTTAGCAAAGTGAGTTATGGACCTCGCAAGCCGTTTACCCCAATCCACATGCCTCTGACGAGCCACACTATGCCATTGCTCAACTGCAATAGCTTTTCGGAGATAATAAGTTGGGGCTATGAGCGTGTAGCTGGCTTGGGCCAAGTGAAGCAAGGCGACATAGTGGTGTTTAACTATCCTTCGGGCGACACTGTTTTGGCTAACTATCAGAACCAGGACTATTACACCGAGTGTTATCAGACTGGCAAAATGATTATGGCGCAAAATCAGGGCAAGACATTTGAAGAATATGTAAAGGCAGAAAAGAAACTGCCATTGGCGCAGCAATTAGCACAGAGTGGTGAGGAATATGCCGCAGCCCGCCAGTTGTTTGCGAGCCAGAGTGCCGAAGTAGGCAAACTGAAATATCGTCCTGTCGATATGCGTGAACACTATGTAAAGCGTTGTGTGGGAATGCCTGGTCAGACCTTGCAGATAAAGAAAGGCATCGTCTACACCAACGGCAAGAAGATGTTTCAACCCAAGAACGTGCAATACAGTTATTACGTAACACTCAAATCTGCACTGCCCGATGACCTCTGCCGAGAGTTGGGCATAAGCGTTGAAGACCGTAGCGAAGTTGTATCTGAAGACGGCACATTGCTGCGCATTCCCCTCACTGCCAAAGCTAAGAAAGCCCTCGAGGCTCGCACTGACTTGGTGGTGAAAATAGAGGGAAGTGACGACGTTGACAGCTACACTTTATATCCTCACACTTACAATACGGGCTGGACTGCCAATGAGTATGGTCCGGTGTGGATACCCAAGCGCGGTGCCAGCATAAAGCTGACTCCTGAGAATTTGGCTCTCTACGACCGGTGTATCAGAGTGTATGAAAACAACAAGGTGGAAACTAAAGGCGGCAAGACGCTTATTAACGGTAAGCCAGCCGACAAATATACCTTCAAGATGGACTATTACTGGATGATGGGCGACAACCGTGACAATTCGGCTGACAGCCGTTTTTGGGGTTTCGTGCCTGAAGACCACATTGTTGGTAAACCTATCTTCGTATGGCTCTCACTCGACAAAGACAGGGGTTGGTTTGACGGCAAAATAAGGTGGAGCAGAATGTTCAGATTGGTCGACAACATGAAATGATGATGCTCTCGCACGACAAGAAGCAATATACAAAACAATAATTGGAAAACAACTGAAAAAACAATATGCAGGCTATAATCCTCGCAGCGGGTATGGGTCGCCGACTGGGCGAACTTACCAGCCACAACACCAAATGCATGGTTTCGGTCAACGGACAAACTCTCATTGACCGCATGCTGAAACAACTGTCTACTCTCAATCTTAAACGCATAATAGTTGTTATAGGCTACGAAGGCGAGAAACTCAAAAAATTCATTGGCAATCGATACGACAATCTCAACATAAAGTATGTAGAGAATCCCATCTACGACAAGACCAATAATATATATTCGCTTGCTCTTGCTTCAGATTTGCTGCAGGAAGACGACACCTTGCTGGTGGAGAGCGACCTCATATTCGATGACAACCTCTTCAGACTGGTAACTGACGACCCTAATCCAAACGTAGCATTGGTGGCCAAATACCAAAGTTGGATGGACGGCACTATGGTAAAGATTGACGAGGATCGCAACATAGTGAATTTCGTGCCAAAAAAGGCTTTTAATTATGCCGAAGCAGACCAGTACTACAAGACCGTTAATATATATAAGTTTTCCAAAGACTTCTCGCGCAACAAATATATTCCGTTCATAAACGCCTATTGCAAGGCACTCGGACCCAACGAATACTACGAACAAGTACTTCAAGTAATAGTGTCGCTCGACAAAAGCAACATCAAAGCTCTGCCCATCAACGATGAGAAATGGTATGAGATAGACGATGTTCAGGATCTCGACATAGCTGAAGCCATCTTTGCCGAAGAAAAAGACATACTGCGTAAATACTACGGTCGCTATGGCGGCTTCTGGCGATTCACCGGAATGCTTGATTTCTGCTATTTGGTAAATCCGTATTTCCCAACCAAGAGGCTGAAGGATGAACTTAAAGCCAGTTTCGACACCTTGCTGACCGAATATCCTTCGGGCATGAAGATAAACAGTCTTATAGCCAGCAAGAGTTTTGGTGTCAAGCAAGACTATATTGTGCCGGGCAATGGTGCAGCCGAACTCATCAAGATACTCATGCAACTCTTGCCAGGCAAACTGGGCATTGTGCGCCCCACGTTTGAAGAATACCCTAACCGACGTGAAGGTGAAAGTCTGGTGACTTTCTTCCCCTGCAACAATACTTATCGCTACAGCGCCGATGATCTGATAGAATATTTCAGCACTAACCATGCCGACACTTTGGCCATAATCAATCCCGACAATCCTTCAGGAAACTTCATCGAAAAAGATGACTTGTTGCGACTTGCCGCATGGACCCAGAGTCAAGGCATGAAGCTGTTGATAGATGAGAGTTTCGTAGATTTCAGTCGGCACTGGGAAACCAGTAGTTTACTTGACGACAGCCTGCTTGAGCAATACCCCAACCTCATAGTGATGAAGAGTATCAGCAAGAGTTACGGAGTGCCTGGGCTGCGTCTTGGCATACTTGCATCGGCCAATACTGAGCTTATCAGCAAAATTAAAGCCGAAGTGTCCATTTGGAACATTAATTCGTTTGCTGAATACTTCATGCAGATATACTCCAAGCACGAAGCAGACTACAAAACGGCTTGCCAGAGATTTGTGGAGGAACGTGAGAAATTCTATTCAGAGCTGCAGACCATAAGTTTTTTGCATGTTATGCCGTCAGAAGCCAACTATTTTCTATGCGAGGTGTTGAAACCGTTTACAGCCAGAGAAATTGTGCTCACCATGCTCAAGCGATTCAATATATTGACCCGCGACTGCAGTCTCAAGATGGGACTTGACAAGAATAAGCAGTACATGCGTATTGCTGTGAGGAATCGCGAAGAAAACTCACGGCTCATAGCCGGTTTGCGAGCTATTTCGAAATAAACCAGTCACTCTAAAAAGCTGTTACCAATGAAGATAATCACAGAGCAGTCTATACGCAATCTGAAGATATCACCCAGCCAGTGTGTGAAATGGATTTATCAAAGCTTTAATCTTAAGGCAAAATCGCAATTGCCAGCCAAAATTAGTGTACATCCGGCCAACTTCGATTTTTTCACCACAATGCCGTGCCTGTTGCCCAAGCCTGAAATGGACACAGAGGGCTATTATTTCGGCGTTAAGGAGGTTCACCGCATCGAAGGCGCTGTACCTAGTCTTGGCAGCGATATGATGCTCTATGACGCTCGCAACGGTGAATTATTGGCCATTGTTGACTGCGACTGGATCACCACTATGCGCACTGGTGCCGTGGCAGCGGTTTCTGCCAAGGCTCTGCGCCGCCAAGATGCCTCTGTCTACGGTTTTGTAGGTTTGGGAAATACAGCACGTGCCACGATGCTTTGCATGCTTGAAAGTGAACCTGAAAAAATGTTTGACGTAAGGCTGTTACGTTATAAGGACCAAGCGCAGCAGTTTGCCGACCGCTTTAGTTCCTACGACAACGTAAGGTTCAGCATTGTTGACGACATCAATGAACTGGCACTAATGTCAGATGTATTTGTGAGTTGCATTACCAGTGCTGACGGACTGTTAGTAAACGATACAGACAATTTCAGACCTGGCGTGACGGTCATTCCCGTCCACATGCGAGGTCTGCAAAATTGTGACACGGTGTTTGACCGCGTCTTTGGTGATGACACCGATCACGTGAAGAATTTCAAGTATTTTCCGCAATACAAGGACTATAACGAGATTGGAGAAGTGCTGGCGGGTCGCGATCCCGGCCGAAAGTTCAATTCACAGCGCATTATTGACTACAATTATGGTCTAGGGCTTCATGATGTGCTCTACGCTTCCAAAATCTACGAAATGCTTAAGGACGACAATATCACTGAAGTTCAGTACCAAAAGGAAACTGAGAAATTCTGGGTATAGCATCTTATATAAATAAGGCTGGATTATAAATAAGATTGGATATAGCCTTATTTTTAATATAGCCTCTTCTAAAAATAAAGTATTGTATAGCCACTGCAGTCGGCTAACATGCATATTACTTTAGTCAACGACCTAACACCTTTGATTAGCGTCAGGTAGCTTTTTAGAGGTATTAGGTCGTTTTTGTCAGTGCAATATTTGCGGTTAGATTTTGAGTTTTTCGCTTATTGACAGCATTTCGTCGATAGGTTTGCGGGCGTCTTTAATAACGTCAGCGGGCACCTCTACTTCGGGCCACTCATATTTGAGTGTGTTATAGAGCTTTTGAAGGGTGTTGAGGCGCATGTAGGCACATTCGTTACAGCCGCACGTAATGCCCTTGGTTTCGCCGTCATCTGGCGGCACAGGAATAAATTCTTTATGGGGTGCTTGACGCTGCATTTCGAAGAGTATGCCGCTTTCGGTGGCTACGATGAACTGTTGGTCATCGCTGTCAACTGCATATTTGAGTAGTTTGGCAGTAGAGCCTACCACGTCAGCAAGTTTTACCACTGGTCCTTTGCACTCAGGGTGTGCCAAGACTTTAGCGTTGGGATATTTAGTCTTAAGTTCCAGAATTTTGCCGGTTGAAAAACGTTCATGAACGTGGCACGCTCCGTTCCATAATACCATCTGGCGTCCTGTAACGGAGTTGATGTATTCTCCCAAATTGCGGTCAGGACCAAAGATGAGTTTTTGGTCTTTAGGGAAAGACTCGACTATTTGTCGGGCGTTTGACGAGGTTACGACCACATCGGTCACGGTCTTTGTAGCTGCTGTGGTGTTGACATATGAAATGACTTTATGGTCGGGTCTGGCTTCGACGAACTTGCGGAATTCGTCGGCTGGACAGCTTTCTGCGAGCGAGCATGAGGCATTGGAATCTGGTATGAGGACTTTCTTGTTAGGGCTTAGTATCTTGCAGGTCTCGCCCATGAAGTGGACGCCACACATCACTATGATATCGGCATCGGTGTTGGCTGCTTTGCGTGCGAGTGCGAGGCTATCGCCTGTGAAGTCGGCGAGTTCTTGGAGTGACCCTTCAGTATAGTAATGCGCCAGTATAATAGCATTTTTTTCTTTGCATATTCTTCTAATTTCAGCCTTTATGTCTACGTCCTGTGGCACAAGTTCGTCTATATATCCTTTTTGTTTCCAACTGTCTTTGATCATGCCGGTAATATTTGTGTTGTTTAGGTGTTTCTGTTTAGTATGAGGCTGTGGCGTGAATGCCAAGGGCCTCAATGCGCTCTACTATTTTGTCGAGTTCTTCTGGTGTAGCTTTGCTCAGGTCTTGGTCGGGTGTTTCGCGGTCAATGGTGTAGATCATCACTTGCTGTGGCTTGATGTCGGCTACGGCTTGAAGCCATGTGGCTATAAATTTTTCGTTGACGTTGTCGGCATTGCGTCCTTCAATGGTTCCGTGCATAAACATGGTCTGGATGATGCAGTGTCCTTCGAACTGCTTTATTCCTGCGATAATCTTCTCAACGCTGTATGTTCCGGTAGGGCGGTTGACCGTGTTGATGTATTCGGGGTCTATCGTGTCTAGTTTTAGAATATTGTTGTCGACAAGGCTTAGTGCTTCAAACACTTTTGGGCGGTCTATGAGTGTAGCGTTGCTCAACACCGACACTTTGGCTTTGGGACAATATTTGTTGCGCAGTTCAATGGTGTCTTTTACTATTTCCAAGAAGTCGGGGTGAGTGGTAGGTTCGCCGTTGCCGGCATAGGTCAGCACGTCGGGCAGTTGTCCGTCATGTGTCATTTTGATGAGCTGCTCTTCGAGAGCCACTCTGACTTCCTGGCGTGATGGTCTCTTTTGTTTTGGACGTCGGTCGGCGTTGTATCCACATTCGCAGTAGATACAGTCAAAGGTGCACACCTTACCGTCTGCTGGCATCAGGTTGATGCCGAGCGAAATGCCCAAACGTCGTGAATGGATGGGTCCGAAAATAGGCGACGGATAGATTATTGTCGACATTTGCGTTCTGTTTTTTTGAAAAACTTGTGCAAAGATAAGTAGTTTTTGGCTTGTGTCGTGGCTTGGTCCTTAAAATTTCACTGTTGCCTGTACAGTTATGTTTTGCAGTGTGGAACCATTGTATGCGCGCAGACCGCTGCTCAGGGTGTTGCGGTTTGTATAGTGGGTTATGCCGTATTTCACGGCCAGGGCAATGATGCCCATCTTGTGGGTCAGTGACACTGAGGCGCGTTGGCCGTGGTAGTAGCATGAAGGTGAATAGGAGTAGTATAGCAGACTTGGCTCGTTGAAGTATAGTGCCTCGGCGTAGGAGTCGGTATGGAAAAAGGCTCCGGCTACATTGATGCGTGTTGATGGCGATGGGGCGGCTGTGGCTTTGTGAGAGAGCATCCAGCCAGAGGTGTTGTCTTTGTCGGGCTGCGACAGCAGAGTAAGGTCGGCTGCGGTGGTCATTTTTATGAATGGTCCTATGGCGTAGCGTGCCTGCAGTTTGAAGGAGTGTTGCTGCTTGTGGTCGAGCAGGTCGCTCTTGTCGTCTTGTGGTCGTTGACGGAACTTGTAGCGTAGGAGCCAAGTGGTGTTTTTAGATGGTGAGTATGTCATTTGTGCTGATGCTGTAATGGCGTTTGACGGGTGGTCTGTTTGGTATATGGCGAAAGGGTAGTGGGCGTAGTCGCCATAGACAAGCAGTTGCCAGAACTGGTTGAGCTTCATGTTGGCTCCTGCCAGTATGCCGTGTTCATTCTGAATGCGCGACCCGACTCTGTAGCTTTGGGCGGAGGTTGACAGATAGTGGGTGGTGTAGTAGCGGTGAAGCAGCACGAGTTTGAGATTGTATGACGGTGCATATTGCAGTCGGTTGAGCGAGGCTATGCCTCCTTGTAGCGAAGTGGCTGTTTCGCCCCAAAAGCGCAGGCTATTTTGGTTGAAGGCATAGTAGAGACTGTAGTTGCCGAAGTCTTTTCCCTGAAAGTAGTATTTTCGGTAGAGTGATGTCGGAGTGCGATAGGGTTTGTCGTAGTGGGTGTGGGTTGCTTGCACCCCCAGAGTTAGTGGTGAGAGGTCTATTGTTGCTGACAGACCTCCCTGCAAGGCTTGAATGTTGCCGCGTTTCGACATCTCGAGCTGTGTGCGGTGATAACCATCGGTAAGGATGGTTGATATGCTGTCTTTAGACAGTGTGGCATCGAGTTTGCGCCACGAAGCGAAAGCGTGCATTGTCAGCCGTGAAATCTTCATCGTCATTGCTCCGCCGCGCATGAAGAAAGCCTCGTCGGTAGAGGTATGTTTGATGAATCCCTGCTGGCGCGGATTGAACGACGACAAGATGCTCATGGCGTCTTGGCGCGATGAGCCCACAGTGAGCCCTAGCCCTAAGTTGGCTCTGTAGTCGCCGACTATCCATTGCTTGACGGCTCCGTTGGTTCTGCCTGCCAGATAGAACGAATAGGAGTCGTAGAGCACGTTGTCTTTGGAGCAGAACGGTTCGCCTTCGTCTTTTTGGGCGGTCAGTCCCCAAAAGAGCTTGTTGTCGTAGGATGAGCGGTAGCGCAGAGTGGTGGAGACGTTGTTGCCCAGATATTGCTTGTTGGGGTTTTTGTCGAGCACCTCCTTAGAGTGTTTCTTGAAGCCCTCACGCTGGTAGAGAGGAATGTCAACGGTAGTCGATATCTCGGTCATCAGCTTCTTGGACTGCACGTGGCTCCCGCCACTGTGTTTGTCTTTTTTGTCGTTGTCCGAAGGTTGGCTTTTAGTCCTGTCGCAATAGAAGAAGAGTGGCATATAGACAATCTCGTCGTGGTGCAGGTTTCTCACGAATTGCAGTTCTCCGAGGCTGTAGAGCC
>CAVCAW010000013.1:0-54422 GCA_963600315.1 Bacteroidaceae bacterium
GCTAAGTACAATGAGCAGCAGTATATGATGATGGCTGCTCGCAACCACGCTTCTATGGCATTGAGTCCACGCCAGTACTATGGTGAGAGCCCATTCATCTCTTGCCTCAAGAGCAAGGCAGGCATCGAGGACTTGAGATACAGGTTCTATTAATGATCCTACAACAGTTCTTGCCGTAACTTTTGGCTTGACGGCAGGAACTATGAAAAAGGAAATACGAAGTTTCTAACATAATCACGGCCGGCGTCACATTTATTTGTGACGCCGGTTTTTTTTGTTTGCACAAATTTTGTTTGCCAGTAGCTGCCAATAGTCCATCTGTGGTTCAGAATTGCTTGAAATGTGCTGAAGATGACATTTGAAGACCGTTAAATTGTGAATTAGTGTTATTCTGACCAAATTTGAGCAATGCGCCTTTGTGTCCAAAAGATATTATGCTACCTTTGCAACAAGTAAATATGAATTGCTGCTCAATAGGACCGCCTTTGCTTGGCAATCAACAACAATGTAGGCAACGTGTAACAATATGTGGATCATTGACAACCAAACGAGTTGACAACTGAACAAGCAGCAGTGAGACAGCCAACTAATTGAACTACGAATAAAACATTACAATATTATGAAAAAACTTTTATCTTTGGTTTCTTTAGCCTTGATAGCAATGGCGAGCCTGAGTTCTTGCACTGACGAGGATGAGGCAATGGTGCTATCAGGCGAATGGCACGGCAACTGGAATATGTGGTATGAAGATGAGTATGGCGATAGATGGACAAGCAACGAAACCTATCTTCGTTTTGACCGCAGTCACTCTACTTCGGGCACTGGCACTCAAGTAGACTATTATCGTAGAGGTCCATATGAATATTTGGTCTACAGATTCAACTGGAGAGTTAGCAATGGAGTTATCTATCTAACCTATCCCCATGACCCTGAAATGGATGTAAACATCTATAACTATCATCTTGACAACGGAGTGTTTGACGGATATTTTGGTTCGAGTAGAACGTCGTTCCAAATGGATAAGGTAAGCACCTTTGAATACTGGACACCTAACGTGTGGATTGACAGCTATTATGGCTATACTTCCTACATATATTATTCTGGCAAATATGATGGTGTGGCAAGTTCCAAATCTTATGGCGAGAGCAAATTGCCTAAGATTGTGAAGCGTGGAGGCCACGCTCCCATTGCTGCTGAAAATGCGGAATAGTTGTTGCCATAATGCCACGTTGGCTACTGGCCCCTGGCTTTTAAGGCGTCAGCCGACAAGGTGGTTTGTCTTCTCTGATTGTTGAACGATTATAAAATACAAGAGTTATGAAAAAGATAATATTTGCACTGGCACTGGTGGTGATAAGTGTTGATATGATGGCGTTGAGTCGGGCGAAAGTTCGCGAGTATGCCCGCTTTCTCAGTGACCGAATGGCTTATGAACTTGACCTCTCGTCGGGGCAGTATGATGACTGCTACGAGATAAACTATGATTTTGTCAATGCTGTTGGAGACTTGCTCGACGACATGGAGACAGGTGATTCCAGGGCTCTTGATGACTACTATGTAAACCTTGATTATCGCAACGAAGACTTGTCGTATGTGCTGTCTTCATATCAGTACAATCGTTTCGTTTCAACGGAGTGTTTCTATCGTCCTTTCTGCATTTATGATGGTGCTTGGGCTTTCCGTCCATACATGGTCTATTCCAACCGCACCTATTTCTATATGTCTCTTCCTATAGGTTACAACGGATATTTTGGCGCTCATGCCCGCCGCTACTATTCTGCAGGCTTCTATGTGGGTCGCTATTCTGGTTCGCGCTATGATTTCACCCCCATACGTCGTCATCGCAACTACCAGACGTTTCGGCAGCGCGATTTCGGACCCGTCTTTAGCGGTCATGGCAATCCCGGCAGACCCTCTTATCGTCCTCAGCCCAGACCGATTTCACCTAGCGTGAATCCCAGCAGACCTCAAGGTCGTCCCAATGCTAATCGCGTACAACCTGCCCGTCCGCAAAATCGTCCTGACGGCAATCGCGTGCAGCCCAATCGTACGCAAAACCGTCCCGATGGTTCTAACGTGAAACCTGACCGCTCGCAAAATCGCTCGGATGGCAATCGTGTGCAGCCTAATCGCCAACAGGAGCGTACGAACGATTCTCGCGTAAGCCCCGACAAGTCACAAGGTCGTTCGGAGGGCTCGGGAGTCAAACAAGGTGGCAGAGACAATGGCTCTCATCAAGGTGGTGGTGGAGTAGTGCGACGCGGACGCGGTTAGCTCATCATTGCGTTTACATCAAACTGCGCAACAGACTGAATGATTGTCAGGTAATTCGGATTGTATAGCCCGGAGAAATGACAATAGTCCCACCTTTTGGTGGAATGCGAAAAAACGGCAATAAGGAACTATTCCTATTGCCGTTTTTTCTTTTTGTGGAAGCTCGGAATTTGAGTATTTATTTGTTTCGGTTTGCCCTCAAGCTGCAGAAAATGTTGATGTGGCGGCTCCATTTCCGCCGAAATTGATGGCCGTTTTCGCCGAAATTTGATTGCGTTCCGGCGGAAATTGATAACCATTTCGGCGGAAATGCGCAAATTAGCTCAACCTTAAAATTGATTAGCTCAATTCTTATAATCGGCGAGGCATGGCAGTGGTAAATCGCAATGTGTGTCTCTGTTGAAATTACTATTGGTCGGCTGGTGGCTGTATGATCGTCTGGGTGCAATGTGCGATGATTGCTGGTGTGACTCGACTGTTAGGTGGGGCGGATTTGTGTTTTTGTGGGGTGCGTTTGACTGCTCGTTTTGGTAGGTTGAAAGGACTGCACACGTTCGGTGGGTGTGCAAAATTTTTGCAGTCTATAGTGTAAGCCGTGGTTGCCAAACGTGGTTAACGTAGTTCAAAAAGGTATTCTGTTATATGTTTGTTAAGATTAGACCGTTTGTTTTTAACTTTTTGCGAACGTGGGTTGTTAAAAAATCACGAACTTTACAATTCAAACTAATGGTTAGGCCGACGTATGCTTGCGACGGTCATTTTGCTTATGGAAGGAAGTTGTCCTCCGATGGCTTGTATGCGCAGGTTTGATATTGATAAAATTTTAGAGATGAAAATAAAATTACGTAGTTCTGTATGTACAGACGGTCGCCGCATGGCAGGTGCGCGCGCCCTGTGGGTGGCAAACGGCATGAAGCGCGAGCAGTTTGGCAAGCCTATCATTGCCATAGTCAATTCGTTCACCCAGTTTGTGCCCGGCCACACTCACTTGCATGAGGCTGGTCAGATTGTCAAGGCTGAGATTGAGAAGTTGGGCTGCTATGCGGCCGAGTTCAACACTATTGCCATTGATGATGGCATCGCAATGGGTCACGACGGAATGCTCTATAGCTTGCCCTCACGCGACATCATCGCAGACTCCGTAGAATACATGGTCAATGGTCACAAGGCCGATGCTATGATTTGCATCTCCAATTGCGACAAGATAACTCCGGGTATGCTCATGGCAGCCATGAGGCTCAATATTCCTGCTGTTTTTGTTAGTGGCGGTCCGATGGAGGCCGGTGCCTATAAGGGCGAAAATCTCGACTTGATAGCTGCTATGATCAAGGGCGCTGACCCGACGGTTGGCGATGATGAATTGGCTGAAATAGAGAACCGTGCGTGCCCTGGTTGTGGTTGCTGCTCGGGCATGTTTACTGCCAACTCCATGAACAACCTTACGGAAGCCATTGGTTTGTCGCTACCTGGCAACGGCACTATTCTCGCTACCCACGTAAACCGCCGCAAGTTGATGCAGGACGCAGCGCGCTTGATAGTGAAAAATGCTTTGGCTTACTATGAGGACGGCGATGAGTCTGTGTTGCCGCGCTCTATAGCCACACGTGCGGCTTTCCTCAACGCCATGACACTCGACATAGCTATGGGTGCCAGCACTAACACCGTGCTCCACTTGCTTGCAGTGGCTCAGGAGGCTGGTGTGGACTTCACGATGAAGGATATCGACGCTTTGTCGCGCAAGACTCCTTTCCTGTGCAAACTTGCACCCAACTCCCAGAAGTATTCCGTTCAGGAGTGTGGTCGCGCTGGCGGTATGCTCAATCTGCTGGGCGAACTGGCAAAGGGTGGCTTGATAGATACCAGCGTGAAGCGTGTCAATGGTGCTACCCTGAAGCAAGACATAGAGATATATTCTGTGCTTAAGTCCGAGATCGACCCCGAGGCCCAACGCATCTATTCATCGGCTCCCGCTGGTGTGTTCTGCAACCAACTGGGTGTGCAGGACACTACTTATCCCAGCCTTGACACTGACCGTGCCAACGGCTGCATACGCGACATTGAGCATGCCTACACCAAGGATGGCGGCATGGCTGTGCTCTTCGGCAATATTGCTCAGGACGGTTGTGTGGTCAAGACGGCTGGCGTAGACGAGAGCATCTGGAAGTTCTCGGGTCCGGCAGTAGTGTTTGATTCGCAGGAGGACGCTTGCGAGGGAATACTTGGAGGCAAAGTCAAGAAGGGCGATGTGGTGGTGATTACTCACGAAGGCCCTAAGGGCGGTCCTGGCATGCAGGAGATGCTTTACCCTACGTCCTACATCAAGTCTATGCACATGGGCAAGGAGTGTGCCCTCATTACTGACGGTCGTTTCTCAGGCGGCACCTCTGGTCTCTCAATAGGCCACATCTCGCCCGAGGCTGCCAATGGTGGCAATATCGGCAAGATTGTTGACGGCGACATCATTGAGATTGATATTCCCAACCGCTCCATCAATGTTAAGTTGAGCGACGAGGAACTCAATGCCCGTCAGCAGCGCCCGCTCAAGCGCAACCGCGTGGTGTCGAAAGCTCTTCGTGCCTATGCACAGTCTGTGGCATCAGCCGATAAGGGCGGTGTGAGGATTATCAAGGACTAACCGAGGCAGACCGGAAGTCGGCACGGATTACTAACGACAGAAAATAATCTTGTGACGTCGGTTCATTCGGATTGGCGGGCAAGTAATTTTGACAGATACAAAAATATCATAAAACTACAATATGAGAGAACACATTTCCGGTGCGGAAGCGATGATACGCAGTCTTGAAAACGAAGGGGTTAAGACTCTCTTTGGCTATCCTGGCGGTGCTATCATGCCTGTCTATGATGCGCTCTACGACCATCGCGACACGCTGAACCACATACTGGTTCGCCACGAACAGGGTGCCATCCACGCTGCTCAGGGCTATGCCCGCGTCAGTGGCAAAGTGGGTTGCGCCATAGTGACGTCGGGCCCTGGTGCGATGAACACCATTACCGGCGTGGCTGACGCTATGATTGACTCTACTCCGCTGGTGGTTATCTGCGGTCAAGTGGGTGCATCGCTTCTTGGTACCGATGCATTTCAGGAGGTCGACGTGATAGGTGTCACACAGCCTATCACCAAATGGAGTTTTCAGGTCAGGCGTGCCGAAGATGTGGCTTGGGCTGTGAGCCGTGCTTTCTACATAGCCAGCACAGGTCGCCCTGGTCCCGTGGTGCTCGATTTTACTAAGAATGCTCAGACTGCCATGGTGGATTTCAACCCCGTCAAGGTGGATTTCATACGTTCCTATCGCCCTTGTCCCCCTATCGACTCTAATGCTGTGGCTGAGGCGGCAAGACTTATCAATGAGTCAAGCAGACCCCTTGTGCTCGTAGGTCAGGGAGTAGAGCTCGGCGATGCACGCGAGGAGCTGCTCGCTCTGCTCGAGAAGGCTGACCTGCCTGCAGGCTGCACTATGCTGGGACTGAGCGCCATGCCGTCTGACCATCCTCTCAACAAAGGTATGCTTGGCATGCATGGCAACCTGGGACCCAATGTGCAGACCAACAAGTGCGACTTGCTGATTGCCATTGGCATGAGATTTGACGACCGTGTCACGGGCAACCTCAAGACCTATGCCAAGCAGGCCAAAGTGGTTCACTTCGAAATCGACCCGGCTGAAATCAATAAGAATGTGAAGGTTGACGTGGCTGTATTGGGCAACTGCAAGGAAACCCTCGCCGAGGTGACCAAACTCGTTGAATCCGCTAGCCACAAGGAGTGGAACGAGAGTTTCAAGGCTTATGAAGACAAGGAGTATGAAAAAGTCATAAAACCAGCCGTACATCCCACCTCTGGTCCGCTGCTTATGGGCGAAGTGGTGCGCCGTGTCAGCGAACTCACTGACAACAAGGCGGTACTCGTGACCGACGTAGGCCAGAACCAACTCTTTGGCTGCCGTTACTTTAAGTTCACCCTTGGTCGCTCGGTGCTCACTTCGGGCGGTTGCGGCACTATGGGCTTCGGACTCCCCGCAGCTGTGGGCGCAACCTTTGGCGCACCGGAGCGGACCGTATGCCTGTTTTGTGGCGACGGCGGCCTGCAGATGACCATCCAGGAACTCGGTACCATCATGGAGCAGCACGCTCCAGTCAAGATAGTCTTGTTGAACAATAATTTCTTAGGCAACGTGCGTCAGTGGCAGTATATGTTCTTCAACAAACGCTATTCGTTTACACCCATGCTCAATCCCGACTATGAGAAGATAGCCGAGGGCTATGGTATCCCTGTGCGCACCGTGACTGAGCGCGGAGACCTCGATGCCGCTATTGGCGAGATGCTCAACACTGATGGACCATTCCTCCTCCAGTGTGGAGTCAAGGAAGAAGATAATGTCTTGCCTATGACCGCACCAGGTTCTGATGTAGATAATATGATGCTCGAGATAAAGTAACGCAAACAGATTGACGCTTATGACACAATATAACAACAAAGGCGGACAGTGCGGCGCGTGTGAAACCTGCGGACAGTGCGACGACAGAAATCTTGCCAACTGCCCCGAGGGAGTCACCCTATACACCATTATGACCTATTCGGAGAACGTGGCAGGTATCCTCAACCAGATAACGGCAGTATTCACTCGCCGGCAGGTCAACATAGAGAGTCTCAACGTGTGTGCCAGCAGTACTCCTGGCGTTCACAAATACACTATCACCTGTTTTTGCGACGAAGAAACGGTGCATCTCATAACCAAGCAGATAGAGAAGAAAATCGACGTGCTCCAGGCACGCTATTACACCCAGAGCGAAATCTTCATTCAAGAGGTTGCATTGCTTAAACTCAGCACTCCCAGCTTGTTGGAGAATAATGAGATTTCGCATATCATACGCGTGCATTCGGCCAAAATCGTTGAGGTAAACGAAACCTATAGCATTGTCAATATCACGGGCATGCCCGAAGACATTGAGTCGCTCTACTCGAGCCTGGCCGAACTTGACTGCGTTCTGCAGTTTGTGCGCACCGGAGCCATCGCTGTCACTCGCAACCCAAGGGAACTGCTTGACGAATACCTCGATGTGCGCCAACAGGAGAAAGAGGTGTGACACAAACTGAATACAAATAACGATACAATAACCAAACTTTTAAATACTTAAGATTATGGCAAAAATTGATTTTGGCGGCGTAATTGAAGAAGTCGCTACAAGAGAAGAATTTTCACTTGAAAAAGCCCGTGAAATCTTGAAGAACGAGACCATTGCCGTTCTCGGCTATGGTGTGCAAGGACCTGGTCAGGCCTGCAACCTGCGCGACAATGGTTTTAACGTGATAGTAGGTCAGCGTCAGGGTAAAACCTATGAGAAGGCAGTCGCTGACGGTTGGGTTCCTGGAGAAACTCTTTTCTCTGTCGAGGAAGCAGCCCAGAAGGGTACTATCGTCTGCATGCTTCTCTCCGATGCTGCCCAAATAGAGGTGTGGCCTAAAATCAAACAATACCTCACACCGGGTAAGACCCTCTATTTCTCTCACGGTTTCGCTATCACCTGGAACGATCGTACTGGTGTAGTGCCTCCAAAGGATATCGACGTAATCATGGTTGCCCCCAAGGGTTCAGGTACTTCTCTGCGCACCATGTTCCTTGAGGGACGTGGTCTGAATTCTTCTTACGCTGTATATCAGGACGCTTCTGGCAACGCTAAGGAGAAGGTGCTCGCTTTTGGTATTGGTATTGGCTCGGGTTACCTCTTCGAGACTACCTTTATTCGTGAGGCAACATCAGACCTCACTGGTGAGCGCGGTTCGTTGATGGGGGCCATCCAGGGTCTGCTCCTCGCTCAGTACGAAGTGCTTCGCGAGAATGGTCATACTCCTTCTGAGGCATTCAACGAAACTGTTGAAGAGCTGACTCAGTCACTGATGCCGCTCTTCGCTGCCAAGGGTATGGACTGGATGTATGCCAACTGCTCTACTACCGCACAGCGTGGTGCACTCGACTGGTTCCCCCGCTTCCACGATGCCATCAAGCCTGTTGTGCAACAGCTCTACAAGAGCGTGAAGGAAGGCAACGAAGCTCAGATTTCTATCGATTCTAACTCTAAACCTGACTATCGCGTTAAGCTCGAAGCAGAGTTGAAGGAGTTGCGCGAGAGCGAAATGTGGCGCACTGGTGCCGTAGTTCGCAAACTGCGTCCCGAAAACGACTAATCGTCAGCGATAATATTCAAACACAAAAGGCCGGGATTTCCGCATGAGGAACCCCCGGCCTTTTTGTGTTTGTCAACAGTGCGACCTTGCAATGTAGCTTGAAATCTATGACTGACGTCCTAATCTAAAGGATGGCTTTTTGTCATCAAGGGGACGATTTACGCCATAGCTAATGAGGACTGAAACAATCTACTAATGCAAGATTTTGCGTGCTAAATAGCGTAGGTGTTGCTGAGGGCTTAGAAGGTCCTAAGCTCTGCCTGCACTTTGTTATAGCGATTTTCGCTAGTAAGTTTGTTTTGGAGAATAGAGTAAATCTTGGTGGACTCAACGTAGTATTCGGCAATGCTCAGTTCTCCGGCATTGACGGCTCGCATGAGAGTCTTCAGACTTTGGTCCATCAGTTTGGTGTCGTAGGCTGCCAGTTGTTGTTGAAGAGCTTGAGCCTCGGCCTGCAGAGCTTGCCGTTGAGCATCGAGTCGTTGTTGGGCGCTTTCCACTTCGAGTTGTGCGGCTGACTGCCTGAGTCGCGAGGCCTTGATTTTGCGTGAGTTGGAGAATAGTGGTATTGATACTCCTACGAGAGGTCCGTTTGAAGCTTCGTGGAGTTCGGTGTTGCGCCTATAGCCCAAAGTTAGTGTAGGCAGCCATTCGCTACGGGCTGCAGCCGTTTCTTGTTGTGCTTGCTGCAAGACGGCATTTGCCCGAGCCAGTTCGGCAGAATGTGGAATGACGGGTGCTGCTTCGTTGGCGCTTGGTGTAGTGCCATCTGTCTTGAGCGATTCTTCTGATGCTCCCAGTTTCAGTAAGGCTATCTTGAGTTGCGTGATGTCGCTTTGATTCTTCATAAGCTCCGACTGTAGCGTCATGCTGTCTATCTTGACTCTGTTGAGTTCCATGACGGTAGTTTCGCCGTGAAGTATCCGCTTGCGACAGATAATCATCAGCGAGTCGGCAGCGCCGATGCGTCCCTTGATGAGTGAGGTGGTTTGTATGGCCGTCTGCAGGTCGTAGCACAGGTTCTGCGCCTCAACCAAGATGTTGCGTAGTGCGAGGTCATAGTCTTTGTTTAGTGCATCTTTGCTTAGCGCAATGCTCTTGTTCTGTGTGGCATAGGCTGTGGGCAGTTTGAACTCTTGCGAAACGATGAGCTCGCTGCTGGCTATGCCTCCAGCTCCGCTGCGAAAGAAGGGACTGTATTCTACGGAGGTGGCTCCGAGAGTATTGTCTGCCTTCATCTCCATGATGGTGGCGGAGTTAGACTGAGCCATGGCCTTGAGCTGCTTGTTGTTGTTGGCCACGGAGCGCATGACAGCGCCTATGTTGACACTCTGTGCTAAAGCAAAGTTGCACGATGCTGATACTAGTAGTATGGAATATAGTAATCTCTTCATTGCTTGGGCGTTTTATTTCGGTTGTGTTTCCATTCGTAGATAACGGGAATGACAAATGCGTTGAGGAAGGTGGAGGTGAGCAGACCGCCGAGAATTACTTTGGCCATGGGACTCTGAATCTCGTTGCCGGGCAAGCTGCCGCGCACGGCAAGAGGAATGAGGGCGAGAGCCGAGGTCAGCGCTGTCATTATGATGGGGTTCATGCGGTCGAGCGAGCCCGTCATGACGCACTGGCGTAGTGTCAAGGAGTTGTCGGTGCGCAGCCGGTTGTACTCCGTGATGAGGAGCATGCCGTTGCGCGTGGCTATGCCGAAGAGCGAGATGAAGCCGATGATGGCAGGAATGCTCAGCGTGCCCGATGTCAGCACCAGGGCGAAGATCCCGCCGATGAGCGCCAGTGGGAGATTCAGCAATATGAGTGCGCTCTCTCTAGGGTCGTGGAATTGGGCATTGAGCAGCAGGAAGATTATCACGATGCTCATGATGGATGTGAGCATCAGTATGCGGCTGGCTGACTGTTCGCTTTCAAACTGACCTCCGTATTCTATGTGGTAACCTTCGGGCAACTCAATCTTTTTGTCGATAGCCTCCTTTATGTCGCCGACAATGCTACCGAGGTCGCGCCCACTGCAATTGGCGCTTATGACAATTTTTCGACTCACGTTTTCACGACTGATGGCATTGGGCCCCATCGACGAGCTTACGTCGGCCACGTCCGATAGTGGAATCTTGCGCCCGTCGTTGGTGTCAATCAGCAGGCTGCGTATATTCTCGATTGTACTGCGGCTGTCTGTATTGCTTTTTACGACGATGTTGAAAGCTTTGCCTCCGTCGTTGACTTGTGCTACGGTTTGCCCAGCCAAAGCGGTGGTTACGAAGTCGTTGAACTCTGGCATCGTAATGCCTTGGCGCAGCAGCATTTCGCGGTTGGGAGTGATTTTGAGTTCTGGACGTTCAATCTGTTGTTCTACGTTGAGGTCGGCGATGCCGTCGATGTCTTCGACACTTTCCTTTATCTTATTGCCTATGGTGAAAAGGCGGTTAAGGTTGGGGCCGAATAGTTTGATGGCAATGTTGGCTTGAGTGCCGCTGAGCATGGCATCGATGCGGTGGCTGATGGGTTGTCCAATCTCTATATTGGCTCCTACGATGACGGAGAGTTTCTCTCTGATGTCGTGTAGTAATTCCTCGTGTGTGCGGTCGCCGAGTTCGAAGGGCGCCTCGAGTTCTGACACGTTGACTCCCAAGGCGTGCTCGTCAAGGTCGGCGCGTCCAGTCTTGCGTACCACTGCCTTGATTTCGGGTATTGACATAAGTATCTTTTCAGCCTGGTGTCCTATCTTGTCAGACTCTTCGAGCGACACTCCCGGTAGGGTGCTGACGTTGATGGTGAACGACCCCTCGTTGAACGGTGGAAGGAATGTGTGCCCCAGGGTGAAGAACATGACCAGAGCCGCTAGGAGCAAACAAGCAGTGGCACCGATGACACCCTTTTTGTGGTCAAGGGCGTAAAGCAACAGTTTGGAGTAGTGACTCTTGAGCCACCTCACGAGCGCAGACTCTTTCTTTTCGTTGAGTTTCAACTTGTCGGACGTGAGCAGATAGCTGCACATCACGGGAGTCAGGGTGAGTGCCACCACTGTTGAGGCGAAGAGAGCGGTGATGAACGATATGCCCAACGGAATGAGCATCTTGCCTTCCATGCCGCTAAGGAAGAACAGAGGCAAGAAACTTGCCACGATGATGAGTGTGGAGTTGAGTATGGGGACGCGCACTTCGCACGAGGCTTCACACACAATTCTGGTCTTGTCGCCTATGCCCTTGGCGGTGCGCAGTTTGCGCCACACGTTTTCCACGTCAACGATGGCATCGTCTACGAGCGAGCCTATGGCTATGGCCAGACCGCCGAGGGTCATTGTGTTGAGTGTGATGCCAAACGCTCTTAGTGTCATTATCGTGACGAGCAGCGACAGTGGAATGGTTATGAGCGATATGACGGTGGTACGTGCGTTGGCCAGGAAAAGGGCGAGCACTATGATGACGAACAGTGAGCCTTCAAGTAGCGAGTTGCCCACGTTGCTTATGCTGCTTTCGATGAAGCGTGACTGGCGGAACGAGTCGGTGGAGAAATGAATGTCCTTAGGCAGGTTCTGCTGGATGTCAGCCAGAGCTTTCTCTACGTCTTCGGTCAACTTGATGGTGTTGGCACCCGGCTGTTTTGTCACAGTGAGAAGCACTGCCGGCTTGCCGTTTTCTGACGCAGTGCCGAGTCGGGGCTCCTGCGCTCCAATGCGTATGTCGGCTATGTCGCTCAGTACTATGGGTGAACCGTTGACCGACTTTACCAGTGCCTGTCCTATCTCGCCGACCTTATCGGTGGCTGCAATGCCGCGTACTATGTATTCGTTGCCATACTGGTTAACTATGCCGCCGTTGACATTGCTGTTCATGTTGTGTACGGCTGACAGCATCTCCTGCAGACTGACACCATAGTGCCTCATCTTGCCTGGATTGAAGAGAATCTGATATTCTTTGACATCGCCACCGAGTACTGCCACCTGAGCAACGCCCTTGACGGAGAAAAGGCGTGGGCGTATGGTCCAGTCAGCTATGGTGCGCAGGTCGAGCTGTGAGGTCTTGCCGGACGTGAGGCCTATGATGAGCAGTTCGCCCAAGATGGAAGACTGCGGACCAATGGTGGGTGTGTCAGCGTTGGCGGGCAATTTCTCTTTGACTGCCGCGAGCTTCTCCGTCACTATTTGTCGGGCGATATAGATATCAGTGCCCCAATCGAATTCTACCCACACTACCGAGAAACCTGTAGTAGACGATGAGCGCACGCGGCGTACACCTGTAGCACCGTTGACGGCAGTCTCTATGGGGAGGGTGACGAGTTGCTCCACCTCTTCCGAAGCCATGCCGTTGGCTTCGGTCATCACGGTCACGGTGGGAGCGTTGAGATCTGGAAATACGTCGATGTCGGAGTTGCGGGTGGAGTAGAGGCCTGCTCCAGTCAGGACGAGGGCTACAACGACAATGAGCAGCCTGTTGCTTAGCGAAAAGCGTATGATGTGGTTCAGCATGATTGTATGACGATGGCTTTAGTGCTCGTGATGGTGTTCGGGAATGGCATTGCTGGCGGCTGCCAATTTGATGGTTACTGCTCCAGTGGTCACTATGCGTTCGCCGCCCTTGAGTCCTTGCGTAATCTCTGTACGTTCACCGTCGGTCGCCCCGGTAGAGACCTCCTGCTTGCGGTAGTGGCTGCTGTCAACCTGTATGTAGACGTAGAACACACCCTGCTCTTCGGTCAGTGCTGTGGTGGGCACGCTGAGCACTCCTTGACGCTCGCCTGTGACCAAAAATATTTCTGCGTAGGTGCCGGCTACGATATCGCCCTTGTTGTCGAGCTGGAAAGTTACGGGAATATAGGACGAGGTGCTCACTGCCGATTTGCCCGACGACATGAGCTTGCCGCCCACATCGTTGAGGTTTATGACGCGGTCGCTGTATTGCGTGCGGAACTTTGCTGTGGAAATCTTGCCCAGCTCGTTGAAATAACGCACGGGGACTTCAGCTCGCAGATACAAGTGTTGGTTTTTGGTGACCACCATGAGTGGCGCACCCATATCCACGTAGTCGCCGTCTTTCACCAGACACTCTTTCATATAGCCGTTGATAGGCGAAGTGATAGTGATTCCCTTGGCCGACGATACTGACTTGACTGCGTTGTAGGCTATGGCAGCGTTTTCATATTCGGTGCGTATGGCATTGAAGTCCTTCTCGGAGATGATATTGTCCTCCACCAGGGGCTTGGTGCGGTCATACTCACGCTTGGCAGCGATGTAGTTGGTGAGCGTGCGCTGTGCGTAGTCGCCGTCCTTGAGCTTGTCTGACGCAATGTGGTAGAGCACTTCGCCTTGCTTCAGGACGATGCCTTCGCTGATGTGGCGCGAGTGGCTGACAATGCCGCCAACGGGTGCCACGATGGTGGTCTCGTCACACGAGGCGGCTATGATGCTTCCGCTCGTTGTGATTACATCGTGGAAGATGCCGGGCTGCAGTATGGCAGTCTCGACTCCAGCAGCCTTGGCTTTGGCTGGGTCAAGAAAGATGTTGTCTGTAGAGTGTTCTTCCGCTTCTTCTTCCTCTTCCGAGTGGTTGTGCTTGTCGGCGTGAGAGCAGGCCGTGAATGCAAAGAATGCGCCCAGCATAAGCGCTGGCACGCTTGTTAGGTTCATAAATCTCATATTAGTTGTTTACAAGAACGTATGGTTTTGTGCTTACGACTGCAAAGTTATGCAAAAGCAAGTGCAACTTGGTTGCAAACTCCATGTCGGTTTGCTCAAGTTGCACTTATGTATAAGCGTGAGTCAGTGCAGGTGATACTGCCTAACAGCACAATGTTTCTATTCGGTGTATTGGTAGCACCCTGCGTCGGCCTGAGTGTTGGTCGGTCGGGGTGTGCCGAGACGGTCGAGGGGGTAGTATTGCGCCGTAATGGTGGGGTCGGCAATGAAGCGGGCTGGCGACTCTGCTACCAGGCGGAAGTCGTAGATGAGCGCATCGTAGTCAAAACTCTTGAAGTTGTCAGCCTGTTTGACCTCTGACTTGCTGTTCTGCCATACATTGCCCGTCACATTGGAGTTGTCCTTGATTTCAGGCGTGTGGAGCAGACTGTTGTGGAAGGCATAGTTTTGGGCCACGGTCTCGTCTTCACTCAAGTAGGCGAAGATTTCGTCGGTATTATGGCCAGTGATGATGGAGTTGTAGAACGCCAGCTGTGTGATGGGGCGCGCTTCTGTTGCATAGTAGTTGGTGAACACAAGAGCATTGCCTTGTCGTGTGGAGAACGGACTGAACCACCCTATGGTGCAGTGTACGAATTTGGAATTGCCTCCCGTGATGTACACACAGTAGTTCTCGGCGTTGGTAATCTGAGTGTTGCCCACAAACACTTGGCACATGTTTATGGTTAGACAGTTGCGGCGCATGTTGTGGACTATGGAATTCTCCAGTTTCAACTTCTCAATTGACTGGTCGGCAGAGTCACACACTATGCCGTAGTTGCCAGAGTGAATGTCGCAGTAGTCAAGATGGTTGCCATAGCTGGAAGAAGCAAACCTTATACCCTCCCACTGGTTGTCGATGCGGTCATAGGGTTGATTCTTGAACATATCGTCATAGCGGTTGCCCCTGAACACGATGGGCTTCTCGAGCGTTCCCTCGGCCACCAACTTGCCCTCAACTTTTATCCCCGTGCCCGATTCAAACAGCAGCGTAGTGCCCGGAGCGATGGTGAGCGTCACGCCGGGTTTCACGACCAGACTGTCATAGATGGCTATAGGGCGCGAGGACTGCAGCGTGCTGTCAGCGGTGAAAACCTTGCCACGCAGCTCCACTACCGACTGACTGTAGCCCACAACGTGCACCTTCTGGCTGACACCATTGGCGAGGGTAAACACCATGTCAGCTTCGCTCCTTACCGCCTCGTCGCGGTCGTTGTTCTGGGCATTAAACTGAGCGAAAGCAATGATGCTGTCGTTGCCGGCGCAGTCAATACTTATAGGCTCGCCAGGCTGAATGAAATAGCCTTGCACGTTGGCCAGAAATGCGTCTTTGCCTTCGCCCTCAAAGGCCACCGAGGTGATGCTGATGCCCTTCGACGACTTGTTGTAGATTGAAAACTGGGCAGTCGGCGACTCGCGATTTATTATGACCGTGTCAAAGTCGAGAGTGTCGGTCGAAAATGCCACCCTTGCATCGGCAGGAGTGGGGAACGTCTGCTCGTCAAGACACGACGAGAGTAGAAAGACTGCTGTGCAGAGTGACAGCCAAAGGAGTTTTCTCATTGCTTCATATAGTGTTTCAGCCGCGATGCGTCCACCGCAGACAATTGTATAACGTGAAAAACGAACTTTTATTTTGGACTACTCCACTTGAGAGCCGCGCCGCCGACAAATCACTGCCCCAAGCAACTTGTCCCGGCAAACAATCGTATGCGCCTGGAAATTACTCATCCTCATCGCAGTGGTTGTTTTGCAACGTGTAAAGTTAGAAAAAAGAACAAGAATATCAACCCAATTCAAAAGAATTATTACATTTGCAGAGGTAAACAAAACACACAGCCAACAAACAACAATAACTTTAACTACTATAATAACAACTACAAATGGATAAACCTTATGTATTAGGATTGGATTTGGGTGGAACCAACTCCGTGTTCGGCTTTGTTGACGCCCGTGGCGAAATCAAGGCAACAACAGCCATCAAGACCAAAGGCTACGCCGATGTCAACGATTATGTTGAAGCCGCTTGTCAGGCACTCGAGCCAGTTATCGAATCAGTCGGCGGCATCGAGACCATCAAGGGCATGGGCATAGGAGCACCTAATGCCAACTACTATACAGGCACTATAGACAACGCCGCCAACCTCGAGTGGAAAGGCAACATTCCTTTGGCAAAAATGTTCTCCGACAAACTCGGCATTCCAGTAGCCATGACCAACGATGCCAACGCAGCAGCAGTGGGCGAAATGACCTACGGCGTAGCACGCGGCATGAAGAACTTCATAATGATAACACTGGGCACCGGTGTTGGCTCTGGCATAGTTGTCAATGGACAGCTCGTCTATGGCTGCGACGGATTCGCCGGCGAACTAGGTCACGTCGTTGTAGACTACAGCCCTAATGCCCGCGTGTGTGGCTGCGGCCGCAAAGGCTGCCTCGAGACCTATTGCTCTGGCACAGGTATCGCCCGCACAGCTCGCGAAATGCTGTTGCAGGACACTCGTCCGAGCCTGCTCCGCGACTACAATATCGATGAAATAACAGGAGTAGAAGTCACCAAAGCCGCACAAAACGGCGACGCCGTAGCTACTGACATACTCGCCGCAACAGGTAGAACCCTCGGCATGGCGTGCGCCAACTTTGCCCTCTTCTGCAGTCCCGAAGCATTCGTGTTCTTCGGAGGACCCACAAAGGCAGGCGATTTCCTCATGGAGCCATTGCGCAAGGCCTACGACGAAAACATACTCTACGTCTATAAAGGCAAAGCCAAACTACTCTTCTCAAACCTCAATGGCTCAGATGCCGCAGTCCTCGGAGCCTCAGCTTTGGCTTGGGAACTGCCTGACTAACAGTCGGGAGTCCCACACCCTGCGTGTGTAACCGCAGCGTGCACCATGCGCCCTCTGGCGCAACTTATTGAAACGAAACAAATCAAGGGCAGGAATCCTCATTAGGACTCCAGCCCTTTTTTCATAGTCTTTACGCAGTTTCCCTTTGAGCAAAATCTGGCATTTCGGCGGAAAATGAGTTGCGTTTCGGGCGAAGTTGAATTAAATTTCCGCCGAAACAGATGTCCGTTTCCGCCGAAACGCGATCATTCACTCAACAATTTTAAACGTATAGCTTACTGAAAAAACGAAAACACCCGAACTTCTGGTGGGCAGAACTTCGGGCGTAGGCGGCATCTCGCACTCTGGCATTGTTTAGCCGGATGACTATAAAAAAAGAAATCCCGTCCGTCTCTACTTGGCGTTTGGGATTTCCTTTTTAACTATGTTGCGGAGGCAGGACTCGAACATGCGACCTCCAGGTTATGAGCCTGGCGAGCTACCAACTGCTCCACTCCGCGATCTCTTTCGTTTTGCAAGTGCAAAGTTAGAACTTTATTCTGGAAAAATATTAAGTTTTTGTGAAAAATTAAAGGTTGAAAGCGTGTTTGTGGGTGTAATAATGTGCTCGGTTGTGCCTTGTGCTATGTGGAGGTGTCAAATTGAAGCATTTTCAGGGCGATGCTATATGCTAGGGGGAAACTCCTTTAGAACGGATAGCCTATAGCGAAGTGGAACGCAAAGCGGTTGGACAGTCTGCCTGTGTCGAAATAGCCCGAATGGGTGCTTGCCGGGTCGTGGAGGGCTACACCTAAGTCAAAGCGCACAACGAGGAAGTCGAGGTCGTAGCGTACTCCCAGTCCGCTGCCGAGAGCTAGGTCGGGTAGGAAGTCGGGTAGGTGAAATGTGCCGCCTGGGCGTGTCTCGTCGCTGCGCATGGTCCACACGTTGCCAGCATCAAGGAAACAAGCCCCCATGAGTGAACCGAAGATGGGGAAACGAAGCTCCACATTGCCCTCAAGCTTGATGTCGCCGGTCTGGTCCATATAGGAGTATTTGCGTCCGCGGCTTACGAACCGCCCTGGACCTATGGTGCGAATGGTGAAAGCCCTGATGCTGTTGGCTCCTCCGACGTAGAACTGGTCGTTGTAGGGAATGACAGTGCTGTTGCCATAGGAATACGCCACTCCGCCCATGAGTCGTGTGGCGAGTTGTGTAGACGTACTGAGCTTGAAGGATTTGCGAATCTCGGTGGACACCTTGATGAACTGTGCGAAGGGATTGTTGAAGACTTTTTTGTTTCGCTCCGAGAAGCTCTGTCCCGCCACGGCGCAGATGCCCGAGGTGAGTGCTCCAGCTTCCTTGACGGTCAATTGCCATACCAATGGATTGCGCGTGTTGGTGGGCGAAGTGTAGGTGTAGATATACTGTATGGCAGGCACAAAGCGGTCGCGCATCGAGACGGCGAGCGACGGGCTGGTGTTAAGTATGGAGTCAAAGTCGGTTGTAGTGTGGATGAGTTTGTCGAACGAGAGCGACAGTGGGGTCAGTTCGTGGCGTGAGGTCTGGTTCTTGTGCCAAGTGTAGGTGAGGTCGGCTCCGAGCGAAAACATATTGTAGAAGCCTGAGCGGTTGAGCCAGTCGGTGGAGAACGAAACGCTGGTGGTGGCAGGGAAACGCAGTCGGCGTGGATTCATGCCGGGAAAGGCAAAACGCGGAATGTCGAGCGACAATTTGGTGCCAACTTCGTAGGAGTTGAAGAGAGCTCCCTTTTGGTCTTTCTCCAGGTTGGTCTTCCATTCGTAGGAACCAAAGATTTTGAATGACAGCAATTCGGCGCGCTTAAAGGCGTTCTTCTTCTTGAGGGCGAACGATAGCCCCGGACCAATACGGTCGTTGTTGCGCTCGGTGACGTTCAGCTCAAAGTCCGTGCTATACCGCTTGTCGAGCACGGTGCTAATCCACAAATCGAGGGTGTCGCACTCCGGCACGGTGTCGCGTGGTGTGTAGTTTAGCGACAATTGTGAGAAAATGCCCAGTTCGCTCAGCAGCTGTTGGGTTTGTTGTTGGTCCTCATATTTGTAGAGCTTGCCTTGGCGGTGAAGCAGGTTGCGGAATATCACACCGGGCTTGACTGGCTCCGAAACTCCCGAAAAGCTGTAGTTGCCTATGCCGTGGGGCATCTCAAATTCGTGCTGAATAGTGTCGCCTTGGTTGTTGAGCACTGTGATGTTGGCTTTGCCTATGCGCCACTGGCGTGTAACCAGAGGGTGGATGTTGGCCTTGGGCTGCATGCGCAGTTGCACCTTGTAGGGCTTGGCTATGGTGTCGGCCTTATAGGTGGCTGACGACGAGCGATAATAGTAGTAGCCCTCGTTACGCAAGATGTCGGCTATGCGCGACTGCTCGTTGGCAAGTGTAGTGGCAGAGAACGGCACGCCTCTCTTGAGCAGACTGCCTGCTTTGTTGGCCTGAATGAGACTGTCGATGCGCCCATCGAAGCCGAGGTATTCTACGCTGTCGATGCGAAACAGTTTGCCCGTGTGGATGTTGTAGTTTATCTTAGCTTTGCGCGAGTTGCTCTTGTGCTGCAGCGAGAAGTCGGAGTGTCCGTGGAAATAGCCATAATTGCGCAACACGTTGTCTGCCACCTTGATGCGAGTGTCGGGACTAACGTTGGAAATGAGCACAGGGTCGCTGCCCACCGCTTTGTAAATGAGATGCCCCAGTCCCTTTTTAGACTCGCCCCAGGCATTGTAGGCCCACAGACCGATGGGTAGTGGAGTGCGATAGTACGAACTGCCGAAAAACGAGTTGTTGGGAGCGCAGGCGAACACAGATTCCAACTCTTCCCTGATAGTTTCAAGCACAGCGTCCTCCTGGTCTTTGGCCTCGCGTATGGAGTCGCTCTCATGGGCAGTGAGCTTGACGTCGTCGGTTTGGACTTCCTCTTTTTTCTTTGTTGAGACGTGGCCCGACAAAACGTCCGACACCTTGTCGACAGCATCAGCTATCGAGACGATGACACCGCCAGCATACTTCGCGTCGCCTTTGCGGTACTTGTCACCCTGGTCTACGTAGTTCACCGAACTGATGCCAGTATACAGCGTTTCGCCTTCAGGCAACTTGTCTGTAGTAGAGCAAGCAGTAAAGGTCAGTAGACTGATGAGCGCTGTAAGATATGTCGTTGTGAATAGTTTCATTGCTTCTTTTTTCTGAATATCAAGAGGTCTCCAAAATTGTTGGTCTTGCGGCGCAGTATGTAGCCTGCTCCGCCCGATGAGTAGCGCCCTTCGAGCGGGTCGTAGTTGTCGTTGTCGTAGAATATCTTCAAATAACGCGAGTTCTTCTTGTCAAGTCGGTACTCAAGCGAGATATTGTCGATGAAACTCTGTGAGGCGGAATTGCCTTCGGTGGCACCTGTGCTCACTTTGCCTCCGAGGATAAAGGTCACGCGGTCGTTCCACAGCTTCTTGGAGAACTGGAACGTATAGTCGGTCTGAGTCTCTCCAGTCGAAGAAGTATTACCCTCGATGCCCACGCTGAAGTCTATGCTCTTCAGCGCACTGCCCGTGATGTTCTGTATTTCACTTTCTAGGAACGCATTGAGGGCATTGGTCGCCTTGAAGCCCGACTTGTTGCTCGACGAGGCATACATGCCAGTGGCAAGCATGGTGATGGCAAGTTTGCTCTTGGTGTCGCTGGATAGAGTGGACAACTCGTTCTGCACCTCGAGGTCTTCGGGGGCTTCGATGAGGAATTCCAGCCCCATGTCCGACAGCTGGCGCGTGATGGCCACGCCCACGTTGAATGCAACCATGCGCGTAGCCCCATTGTCATCAGACACGGAAGCCTTGGTCTTCTCCATGGCCGTGATGTTAAGCGTGGGGTTGCCCGGATCGCCGTTGAAGACAATGTAGTTGCCCTCCGTGAAGGTGAACGTCTTGAGCGGAATGAAGGGCAACGTGTATTTCATCTCGCCGCTGTTGATATTGAAGCGGCCGTTGAGTGCCATCTCTCCCGAGGGGAATATGCGCAAGGTGAGATTTCCTCCTCCCTTGCAGTCTACATAGCTCTTGCCGTCAGCACTCAGCTGGCAGTGCAGGCTGGCCTGCTCGTCAATGCCCACGTTGAGGTTTATGAAGGTTCCGCTTACGGGCATCTCCTCTTCTTCCTCCTCTTGTGGTTCGGTGAAATTGGTGAATTCCACAAGACCATTGAATTGGTCCTCCACTTGCAGCGGAGTGTCGGTCATGACGTAGGTCACGTTGGTCTTTTCTAGGATTTTCATGTCTCCCCGTAGCAAGATTAGACCGTTTTTACCCTTGACGGTCGCATCAAGGTCTATTAAGACATTGCCAAACACCATGGATTTCTTGGTCTTTTTGGCATCGATTATCTCGTAGTCTTTGGCCTTGACGCTAAGGTCTATAATCATGTTGCTCAAGTTGCTGAAGTCGATGTCGCCGTTGATGTACATCGGATTCTTGCTCTTGGAGTAGAATGCCATGTCCTTAAACTGAATCTGGCTGTCCTTGATGTCGATAGTCTTGTTCTCCATTGTGAGGTCAAAACCATAGAGCTCAGAGTAGACGTGGGTAGAGTCGGGATTGATTTGTCCGTTGAACACCAGTTTGTCAAGCGGACCGCTAACGGTTATCTCGCCGTCGAGGTCGCCGCTTAGCTCCAGCGTCCCGTCGTTGCCCATAAAGGGATTGAAGAGTTTGCAAGGCAGGTGGTCGAGGGTGAGGCTGGCATCAAGTTCGCCTGCAGCCTCGTTGCCATAGTGACCGTCGAGTACGGCTATTTCCTTGTTGTCGCTGATGATTTGCGCTACTACGTAGTGTCCGTTGTCCTCGGGCATATAGAACAGCTCGGTGCCTAGCGTGCCGATGGTGGTCCCCTCATACTCCAGGTCTTTGGTTTCCAGCGCTGCCACCGCAGTGAACACGGTGTCTTTCTTGATCATGTGTATGTCGCCGGTCAGGAATCCTGCCATTTGCGGCATAAAGGGAATTACGTTGGACAGGTCGCGCAAGTTGAGGTGAGCCACACTGAGTGTTAGGTCGTGAGCACCGGTGGAGTCGGTGGGCATAGAGAATAGTTTCAGGGCAGTGTTGTCGTCTGCGAGCAAGCTGACGTCGGCGGTGATGTTCTGGCAGCTGTCGATAGTGATATAGTTACCTTTGTTGACCGTGAATTTACGGTAGGCTATGGTCGACACTTCGGGAATGAGGCTCAGCGTCATGTCACCCTGCGGAGAGAACGAGGCGCGAGCGCCGATATTGAGTCCCTGTCTGCCGTTGGCATCGGTAAAGTTGGTGAGTACGGATACACCGTCCTCGAGCATCTCGCCATCTATGGAGGCTGTAAACTTGTTGGGATTGCTGCGTTGGCTATTTTTCACCAAAGCGTGAAGCTTGAGTCGCTCTTGGTCTTGCGTGATGTTGATGGTAGACTGTTCGAGCAATATGGCTCCGGTCTTAAACGACCTGATGTCTACGTTGGCGTTTATACCAGTTGTCTTGCCCGTGTTGACAGTGGCGTAGATGGAGTCAAACGAATAGCCTTGCATGGTCATGAACTGCTGTACGGGGTTGTTGCCTGTGGCTTCGACCGAAAGTTCAAGTTCGGGTAGCAGCGACTTCAGAGTGTCGGTGTTGAACTTGGTCTGGGCGAACTGTTTTGAGATGTTGGCGGCGTAGTTGCTGTAGCCGCTGATGATGTCAGCTATTGGTTCGGGTGCATCAAGTCGAATGACCATGTCGCCAGAGGTGAGCAAGGCGTTGGTATTGGTGTTGTCGGTGTGGAAATCCACGTTGAGGTTGCAGCCGGGGAAACCCATGCTGGACGTCACGGCGTTGAGCGGTTCGATATTTCCCACTACCGAGATGGAATTGTTTCTGTCGTCGAGTTGGGCTTGCAGGTCAACGCCCATGATGAGGCAGAGGTCGGTCGGCTCACTGCCGTCGGTGGGTTTCTTGCCGAGGTTGAGCGACAGCTGGTCGATGTCGCCCTTTAGTGCAACGGACGTCTCGTGGAGAGTCTTGGTGGCATCGACTATAAGGTTGGCCTTGAACCACGAGTTGTCTGCAAGCAACTTGGCATGGGCCTGTGAGCCCTGCAGCTGTGCGTCGATGGTGATGCTGTCGAGAGGAATTCCGTCGTAGGCAAATTGGGCTATTGAGCCTTTAGAGGTGATGTTGGTGCCTTTCGACAGAAAGTCAGTGCCGTGTCCCTTGACATCGAAACGTGCGGTGAGAGGTGAGAGGTTCATGCCCTTTACGAAGGCATGGAGTGGAAAACGGTAAGCTTGCAGCTTTGCAGCGTAGGAGGCGTTGTTTGCCGAATAGTAGCCGCTAAAAGCCAGTTTGCCGCCGCCGTGATAGATAGCGTTGTTGTCGAGAGTATATTTGTCGCCGCTGAAACTAATGTCGCCACCTATCTGCACATTATTGGGTATGTGTACAGTCTGCTTCAGACTGCTTGGTATCATGTTGTTGAGACTGCGTGTGTTCTTGAGGGTGACGGCATAGTGCAGCTTGCCGTTTCGTTCCTTGTCTGACAAGAGTTGGCGTATTGAGCCATGCATTCGCAGGTCAGCATCGCCTGGCATCGACACGTTGCAATAGTCTATGCCGAGGTCAGCCATGGAGCCTATCGCCCTGAGGTTGATGCCAATAGGCTCGTTGGGCAACATTTTCATAAGCTCGTCGGGCAGACCACCTGCGAGTATGCGTATGTCCTCTTTGCCGACCGTGCCTTTAACTTTGGCCTCCATGCTGCCGTTGCCCTGCTTGTCGAGTGCACTGAAAGGCAGCAGAATGTCAGCCGTCAGCTTGGAGTGGGGTGTACGTAGTGTCGCTCCTGCTACGTCGATGTGCGTGGAGTCGTAGTGCACGGTGGCAGCCAATTCGTCTACAGCCAACCCGCTTTTTTCCTTGAGTGCCAGCCCGAGCAATTTGAGGTCGAGCATCTGGTTGGCATACTTGAAATCCTTGGCTTTGAGGCAGAGCTGGCTTAGGCGAAGGTGATTGAAGTCGAGGGGCTGTGGGTTAGCCTTGGTGGCCTTGACTATGGGCTCGTAGGGCAGGTCGTAGGTCACGTCGTGCGATGATAGGCCTATCGTCCCCACTTCGTAGCGTTCTTTCTTGAGGTCTATCAGCGCATCGTTGAGCTTGAGACCGGCTATGTCGGCACCTATGCGCATTGAGTCGCCTGGCATATGTAGGTTGATGACAGTGTTTTGCAGTTCTACCTCGTTGAGCTTTATGCGCCAGGGCGAAGGGGCTGACGGGGTGGTGTCTTTCTTGGCGGTGTCGCTAAGAACCACTCTTACGTGGGCATCCTTGAGCTTTATGGCGTTGACGTCGATTTCGCTGGTCTTGAGGTTGCATACGGCAGGCTTGTTGATTGCCAGCAGTCCGAAGTCTCCTTTGATGCCTATGTCGCTTATATACTCCTTGCTGTTGAGCTTGGCCTGGCGCAGTTCGAAACCATTGAGGTCGACCTTGCCGCTCAGCAGTGGCAGCAGCTTAATGTCGAGCAGCAATTGACCAGCAGCAGCTACGGTGTCAGTGCCTTCTACTGCTACCATGTTGCCCACTAGCAGGTCGAGCGGAAAGGAGAGTCTTACCTTGTCTATGCTGATGTTCATGCCCGTCTCCTCGCTGAGGTAGTCGGTAGTGCGGTTTTTGATGAACGTCTGTACGGGTGGCAGATAGAGCAGCGTGGCCAGTAGCAGAAACAGCACGATGACGCCAAGAACCACTCCTGTCGTCCAAGTCAGTATTTTGGTTGTTAGTCGCTTTACTTTCATCTTGTTGTAAAAAGCAGCAATGTTTTAGCCTGCGCCCCGCTTCAGTTGGGCAGCTTCACGTCTTGTTTGTTATTGTTGTTTTTGTGTTCAAGTGTCACGATGCGTCCCAGTCCGATGCGCTCCTCCAGCCAGCGGAAGAATTTGTTGAGCGGTAGGGAGTCGGCAACATAATACCATGCCAGCGGCACAAAGCAGAAGTTGAAACGCTTGGCGGAATACGAGAGCACGTTGTCAATGGAGTCCCACTTGTAGTCTACGTGGTAGAGAATAATGTAGTAGCCCACTATGCTTGCCAATAATGCGGCAGCAACCAGCAAATCGGAATAATTGCCAGACCAGGGAGTGGCAGTCGAGCCCAGACCTCCCGTCTTGCCCTTGCACCAGTAGCCGTAGCCAATGGCTGCGAAGTGTATTGCCAACGCTATGGCAAATGCATGGAAAGTCCATCCGTAGTAGATGCCAGCGCTCAAAAGATTCCAAGCTCCTTGGGCTATGGTAGCAGCCTTCTGTCCGTCCCAATAGGGGTGGGTTATCACCGCACTTTCGGCTGTCAGCCCACACGCATTGCTATACACTATCCATATCGCCAGTGGCAGCAGTGATAGTGCGGGCATCAAGGCGTATTTCCACTCCTTGCGGCGAAGTGCGCTTAGTGCTATCATCAACCATGCCACTCCGACAAACACCACGCCCTCTGCTCTCATCCAGTTGTTGATAGCCAGGAGCAGCAGGGCGAGCCACAGGTCGCCGTTTTTGCGCCCCGAGACCCACAGGCAAGCGTAGATTATACCGGCTGATGCCATGCACGCCTGCATCACGTTGGTCACTGACAGCGAAGCAAACGACAGCATCTCAGGAGCCATGATAATGCCCATCAGAACCAGCGCCGACCCCGTGTGGGATATACGGCGGCGGCACAGTCCGTAGAATCCAACGAGAAATCCCAGATATATAAATGCCGGAATGGCTTTGGAAGTGGCTGCACCAAAGGTGTAGATGTAGGCATAGCAGAGTTGTATCATTGGCAGATAGCTGATGCTACTGCCAGCCTCATGCATGTGGGGAAAATATTCGGGGTCGAATATGCTCATGCCGCTGAACGTGTGTTCTTGGGCGCACACAAAACCAATGGTGTCAAAAGCAGCCATTGAGTCGCGGTCGTAGGTGGGGAATACCATGCACTTGGTGAAGTTGACAAATTCCAAATAAACCACCACTCCCATTATTGCAACCCACAGCAGGTTTATCCACCTCAAGTCAAGCACCAGGGGTCTAAGTAACGGTCGCTGCTTCCTGTACATCATGAAGCTTGAGGCTGCTGCAACCAAGAGAAGGCAGATTGTCACAGCCCCGAGCGAAGTGCGGTTCAAGGCGATGCCGCCTCCGTCCATCAATACCATGATGATGGTTATCGGCGCAAGTCCTGCAGGTAGGGCAAAACCAAGTTTTTCGAGCAGTGAACTCTTGTGGGCTATGCGGTCCAGAAGCAAGAAGCCGATGAGAAATACCAGTGTTAGCATAGTGCGATTTAGTTCTGTGGCTGTTCAGCCGTGATGGGCAAAATGGTGTACATCATAGTGGAGTCAATGGGGTAGTGCAGCATTTCCACATTCTTGCCGTTGACAATGCCCACGTGGGTAATGCGCTTGGCGTAGGGAGTTTTGCCCAATTCCCCGCTCACCACCACCTTGCGTGGATAGAGAAACCTGATGGCGGTCATCTTGTCGGTCATAGTGCCGCTGAATTGCAACTTGTCGCCATATTTGGGAGTCGCCAGGAAGTCCTCCTTGCTGGGATAGAACACAATGGCACTGTCGGGCGTGAAATCGCGCATCACCATGATGTAGTTGAAGTCCACTCCGAGCTTTAGCGACATGCGCTGTGCCAGGCTCATGTTCTTGGCATACTTGACGCTCTCGAGGTTGTTGGGCGCAAAGGTGTTCCACAGCCAGCCGTAAGCCTCGTTGCTGCTGATGACCTTATGAAAGAGCAACACACCAACTCCCACGACCAGCAGGTTGAGCAGCAGACGCTTGGCCAAGCTTGGTCTGGACCTCTTTGCGGCAGGAGCCTGCTTGCCTTTTGCAGGGGTTTGCTTGCCTTTTTTCTTTGTGTTCATAATGCCTTTAATAACAAGGTGTAATAGTGATGCATGCAAAATTACTAATAAAAAGCATTACCGCTGTCTGCCAGAACTTGAAAAAGGAGCAAAAAATGTTGACCTCGCTGCTGAATTTCGGCGGAAGTGGATATCAATTTCGGCGGAAAATGATATCAATTTCGCCCGAAATTGAATAGCGTTTCCGCGGAAATGCAGAAGTTTGCTCAACCAAAAAGACTGGGCTGAGGCTTGCCGAAGTTGAGCGGTGAAGCCGTTTTTGTCGCCAACCATACCTTTTGTCGCTGATTATACCGGTAGGGATATTGACAATGTGATGCGCCAGGTCGACGTAGCCATTTTAATGTGCACAATGGGGCGGTGGAATTAGGCGGATAAGAAAATTTTGCACTAAATTTGCTGCTCCCTCTTTGCGCTCATTGTGCAAAGGCCGATTCGAGAGAATAATATGAAACACAAGCTGAAAGAGTTTGCCGTCTGCGCCGCCATGGCGATAGCCCTGCCGCTGTCGCTTGGTGCTCAGCTCAGGGTTGACCGCAAGGTTCTGCCCGACTACGACTATGTGCCACCGGTGAAGGCGGAGCTTGGCGTGGCATGGGGCAATGCCGGTCGGTCTTCCCATCATTTGGGTTGTGCAAGCAATGCCTATCAGTCCAACACTAGTTTGCCCGACCACTGGAACAATGCCTTGACCAAGCACTTTCCGCCGTTTTTCAACCAGTCGGGTCCTTCGTGTCTGGGGGCCAGCTTCACTGGCTATATCTTTACTCACGAACTCAATAGTTTGCGCAATTTGGAGGGCGAACAGAAGGAAAATCAGATGGCTGTGTTCTTCGGTTGGCTCCAGACCTATATGAACTCGTCCAAGGAGGAGGTGGAGCGCGACAACGGCTGCCCCAATGCCGTGGACTATGGCGGGCGTGCCAACTCTCAGACTATAGGCTACTACACGTGGCACGATAGTGTGGCTGGCTGGATGCAAGGCTACGACAAGTGGCACAGGGCCATGTTTAATCGTGCCGAGGGGTTCTACTCGTTCCCCCTCTCGCTCTCGGGCCAAGATGGACGTGCCGCTGCCAAGAGGTGGCTCTATAACCACAATGGCGACGATGACTTCAGCAGTGGCGGACTGTGCTATGTCACCTTGGCAGCCACGGGCATGACCCAAGGGAGAATAGCCGCCACCCCAGCCAACGAAGCGGCTGGTGCCGTGGGCAAATACTATGTGCGCAAATGGGGCTCTACTGTAGACCACGCTCTGACCATCATTGGCTGGGACGATCGCCTTGAATTTGACTTCAATGACAACGGAGTCTATGGTGAGGAGAGTGCCGACGAGAAGGGAGCTTGGATAGTGGCCAACACGTGGGGTGAGGAATGGGGCAACGGCGGCTGGACTTATGTTCCCTACCGCTATGCGGGACAAGTCGACAGCGTGGCTCAAGATTGCTTCTGGCAACCCTATGTGACCTATGTGCGCAAGAACTATTCGCCCACCCGCACCATTAAGTTGCTGATGGACTATTCTCGCCGCAACGAGCTCTGCCTTAGTGTAGGAGTCAATCCCGACACGTCAGCCACCCGGCCGCTGTGTTCAGTGGAGATGACCAGTTTCAAGAATGCTGGCAACGGGGCTGAAGAGGGTGGCTATCCCGAAGTGCCCATGCTGGGCAAGTATATGGACGGCATGCACTATGAGCCTATGGAGTTTGGCTATGATCTCACTGACCTGAGCGATGGCTATGACCCCGGGCAGCCTCTGAAATATTTCTTCACTGTGAGCGTGAGCAACATGCAAGGTTCTGGACACATATACAAAGCCTCAATCATGGACTACCGCTATGAGACCGACGACGGCACAGAGATTCCCTTCGACATCGACACCGTAGCCATAGGCAAGGGCACCGCCAATCCTATAACCCTAAGCGTGGTGGTGGCTGGCGAGGCTGTCAATCCGCCGGTCAATGCCATTCTTGACGGTAAGAAGCTGAAATGGGATAACCCCGTGAACGCAAGTCTGCGTCTCAGCAAGTATTATGTCTACCGCAATAACTCTTTGATTGACAGTGTGGCAGCAGAGGCCAATGCCTACTCTACGCCCGATGTCGATGGTGCCTACAGCGTGTCGGCGGTCTATGCCTATAAGAACCGCCAGGTAGAGTCGGTCAAGAGCAATCTCGTGAGCAATGCTGCAGCTGTGGCATCGGGCGACAATGTGTCGCTCAGACTCACAGATGCCTGCATGGTAATTCCCAATGCCTTGACCGAGAGACTGGGTTGCGGCACTGTGGAGTTTTGGGTGAAACCAACAGCTGCGGACACTATGTCGCATACGCTAATCGGCTCAGCCAAGAGCGGCTTTTTCGTCGAGATGACTCCGAGTGGCGAACTTGCAGCAGGGTGGACCAACGACGACAAGGCCACTACCATCGCAGGAGTCATCAAGACTGCTGGGTGGCAACACGTGGCTGTCGCAGTGGAGGGCAATGCATTGTCGATTTATGTCAATGGTGTGCTCAAGGCTACCTATAACTCGTCGCGCAACAGCGGAATCCCAGCACTGGGCGACCTCTTGGTTGGTTCTACCGACAATCCTCTCTCGGCTGATCTCGACGAGTTGCGCATTTGGCGCACCGCCCGCTCCGAGTCTGAAATATTTGCGGGGTGCAACGTGATGGTGGCCATGCCGTCTGCACAGTCCGACCTCGTGTGCTGTCTGCCGATGAACCTCGTGGAGACAACACAGGGCACCCGTGTGGGCGAGAGTGTGTTTGGCAACCATGCCTATTTGACTTCGGGCGAGATGCAGACAGTCGCTAATGGTGACATTTTGAATGGTAGTCAGCTCTCATTTGGACCTCTCATAACCGCTGCGGACACGGCATTCGCAAGCCGCCCTTGCCGACTGCACGGCATTGGCAATGTCGACGTTGTGGCATGGCGATGGGACACCCCGGGAGCAACAGCGGAGACACACTCTATGCAGTCGCCCTATGTGACCTATGTGAAGCCGGGCATCTACACCGCCACCTTGACTGTGACAGATGCCACAGGCAAGACCCTCTCGGCTCAAAAGGAAGTCTCCGTGGTAGATGAACAATTGCCTCAACCAGACTTCAGAATAGCGCAACCACGGCTTGCCGTGGCGCAGCTGTTCTCGTTTGTGAACTGCACCAAAACCGCCAACTGCTCCTTCCGCTGGGAGATAGAGGGACACGATGACGTGATGCTCACCAATGCCAACGCTTCGTTTGGTGAGCCGGGCATCTACGAGGTGAGCCTCCACGCTACCAACAGCGCTGGCACTGCGTCGATGTGCAAGACGGTGGAGGTCTATGAAGACAAGCCTACCAGCAAATTCAATATAGCCCCCGACCAAATCTTGCTGGGCGAAACGACCTACCTCGAAGACCAGAGTCTCGGCCAACCCTACGAATGGTTGTGGACTTTGACTAACGGGCGGCGCTATATACAGGTTAATGGACAGTTTTCGTCGCTCACACTTCCAGCGCCGGGCGTCTACGATGTTAGCCTGCAGACAATCAATAAAATTGGGTTTAACACCTCGAGCAAGACAGGCGCACTCTATGTGAGCACTGCCGATGCCAAGAATGGGCTGGTATTTGCCGGCAAAGACGAACAGCTTCACATGGCACGCCCCTTTGAGACCACACAAGGGTCGTTCACCATAGAGTGGTGGATGAATCCATGTGCCTATGCCGGAGCGGGTGCCTTCGACTTTGGTGACCTCTCTACCAACTGCACCGACCAGGGATTGTATTCTGTCACCTACAAAGGCAAGACGACAAGTTGGCGTCTGCCGGTCACCAATCAGTGGCACCACTACGCTCTCATGTTCGACAAGGGAATGATGACTGTCTATTTTGACGGCGAGAAATCTAAAGGCATTGACCGCACTGATGTCTACGTCACACCCAGTTGGCCCGACACCCTTAGATTTGGCAGAACCGACAGCCCATTCAATGGCTATATCGACGAGATGCGCATTTGGGGAAAGGCTCTCACTGAGAAAGAACTGCGCCAGGTGTGCAATCAACCCATTGAGAATCCGTCGACCAAGGAGGACTTGTGTGTCTATTACGACTTTAACCAAAACGGTGGCGATGTGATAGACCGCACGGGCAGGGGCTACGATGCTCGGCGCGTGAACTTTGGTCCCGATGGCGACGCATGGATAATAAGTCCCGGAGTATTCACCCTCGACCTTGAGGGCGACATGGTGCAGAGCGATGTCACTGGTCAGTATCTGACCAACTACAAAGCTCCCTTCCTGACCAATGGCCATCGACTGGGAGACGACGATGAGGGAGGGCTGGAACTGCTTGCCGGGACGACTAATTCCACTTGGGTAATTAGGACTCCGCCAGCGACGCCCGGAGTAGCGGTCCAATCGCTGTATGTTGATTCGCTGCAAGACGGTTGCCTTGTCTTTGACAGCGAATATTCTGATGGCATGACAGTCAACAAGCGACTTTATCAGACCGTGACGCTGCCACAAGGTCACTACCGATTCGCTATTGAGACAGCCCGCCCCTTCAATCCGCAGGGTTCGTGGATGGTGGTGTGCTATGGCGACACTATCGTGGAAACCGAAACTGTCAGCGATGCTTTGGCAAGCTGCATGCTGAACGAGAGCACAAGTCTCGACTTTGATGTCATCAACGACGGTGCAGAGGTCTCTCTCGGTTTGGTAGCCAACCTCGCGTCTGTCGGTTCAGGCATGAGCATACGCTCCTTCGGCTTGATGCGCATCTCCTCAGCCTCGCAGTCTGCCGATGGCATAAACGATGCCTATGACGCCCTCAACAAAGGGACAATTGGCAATTTCATTGGTGAATGTGGTGCACTGCGCATAGTGAGCGACGTGACTCTTGATGTGAAGATCTACAATGCTTGGGGGCAGTGTGTGTTCAACGAATACTTCTCGGGCAACAGACGCATTCCGCTGCCACCTGGCGTCTATATTGCCAACGGAACAAAGGTTGTGGTCAAGTAGCTCGCTGACCAATACCAACCCGATGAGTCTGTCTTGAAGTGCACCCAGACAAATGTAGGTGTGGTGCCTTGTGTCAACAGTTATAAGAAAGTCTTTGACACAGTGGTGAACACCATGAAGACGGTCAAGATTTCTGAATACCGCATCAGCGGGAGCGTGCGCCGTATACTCTTGGTGGAGAACTGACACGGAAGGATTTGAATAGACGGTCGAACGGACCGGAGATGTATTAGGTTTGACAAAAATTATGTTAAGCGAGTCGGTTTCTCCGACTTTTATTGCTACTTTTGTCACGCTGTGTGGATTGCTGGCCTGTTTTTGCACTGCGGAAATCGGGAATTCGTTAAAGCACGGCAAGTTTCCGGATGCTGTTTTGTCGTCTGGAGTATTTGAGAATGTTGACTCGTATAGAGTTGTTTGATAAGATATTAAGATTTTAAGACATATGATGAAGATTGCTTCTAAACTGCGTGTGCTGTTTCTGCTCATGGTGGTCCTTGCGACCAATTCCCTACAAGCGGCTGTTGACAATCCCGAAGTGGTGAGTGCATTGCTCAATCGCATCGGTGGCGAAGGTGCTGCCGACCGCTTCGTAACACAAGTGGACGAGTCGCTCAAGAGTGGCACACGTGACGTTTTCACCATCGGGGCTGCCGACGGCAAGCCTTGTATCAAGGGTAGTTCCGTGCTGGCTGTGACGACTGGTATCAATTGGTATCTTAACCATACTGCACACATCAATCTGGCTTGGAATAACCTCACGACCGATCTCGTGACGGCAAATCTCCCCGTGCCTCAGACAACCGAAAAATACAGCTGCAGTGTGCCCTATCGCTACTATCTTAACTACTGCACGTTCTCTTACTCCATGTCGACGTGGACTTGGGAACGCTGGCAGCGCGAGATAGACTGGATGGCACTGCACGGCATTAACATGCCGCTGCAAATAGTAGGTCTTGACGTTGTGTGGTACAGATTGCTCACCGAAGACTTGAACTACACCTCAGACGAAGCCAACGACTTTGTTGCCGGCCCTTGTTTTCAGGCTTGGTGGGGCATGAATAACTTGCAAGGTTGGGGTGGTCCCAATCCCTCGTGGTGGTATGAACGCCAAGCTCAGCTGTGCACCCAAATCCTGTCGCGTGAGCGTGAGCTCGGCATGGAACCCGTGTTGCCCGGCTATGCGGGCATGGTGCCCAGTGACATAGTTGGCAAAGGCTATTCTGCCAACAACCAGGGCAACTGGTGCTCCTTTGTGCGCCCCTATATACTTGACCCCAATTCTTCAGCATTCCAAACAGTATCCAAACTCTATTATAATCAGTTGGCAAAACTCATGGGCAAGTCAACCTACTACAGCATGGACCCCTTCCACGAAGGTGCCAACACTTCGTCCATAGACGTGCCTTCGGCCTACAAGAAGATTGGTGCAGCTTTGGACAGCGCCAACAGTGATGCCAAATGGGTGATACAGTTTTGGCAGTGGAGTGATAAACAATACAACGTGCTTTCGCAAGTCGACAGGGGTAAACTAATCGTGCTTGACCTCTACAGCGATGCCCACACCCATTTCTCAGAATACAATGGTCATGACGCTATATACTGCATGCTGCCTAACTTTGGTGGTCGCACCGGACTCTTCGGAAGATTGAGTAAAGTCATTTCAAGCTTCTTCTCTGAAAAAAGCTCCAATGCTAACGTGAAAGGTATCGGCGCCACTCCCGAAGCAATAGAGCAAGTGCCGGTTCTCTACGATGCGCTCTTTGAACTCCCTTGGCGAAGCTACGCTCCCAAGGCCGCCACGTGGCTCGCCGACTATGCCACGAGCCGCTATGGACAGCAAAACGATGCTGCACAGGCTGCGTGGGAAAAAATACGCAATTCGGCTCTCGCCTGTCCCACATCGCTACAAGGTCCTCAAGAAGCTGTGGTCTGCGCACGTCCCGCCCTCACTGTCAACTCGGTGTCGAGCTGGGGTGGCACAAGCATATTCTATGACCTCCAGCAGGTGCGCGAAGCAGCGTTCCAACTCTTCTCCGCCAAGTCGCAGCTCAGTGGTGCCAACTACGACTATGACCTGACGGACTTTACGCGTCAAGCTCTCACAGACTATGCCAACGAGCTACTCAAAGCCATTAACTCTTCGCGCTCGGCGGGGCAGACCGAAAACTACAAACGGCAGCGCGATGCATTCTTGCAACTCATGCTTGATCTCGACGAACTGCTCTCAACCAACAAGAACTTCATGCTCGGTCGCTGGACCAACATGGCGCGCAACATAGCTGACGAGGTGGAAGGTACTACCGATGCCGACCGCCAATGGCTCGAACTCGACAACGCACGCACTCTCATCAGTACTTGGGGCGGACGCGATGCCAGTGAAAGTGGAGGCCTGCGTGACTATTCCTACCGCGAGTGGGCGGGCATGTTGCGCGACTTCTATTACGACCGCTGGAAGAAATTTTTTGACGCACTTGATAACGGCACGTCGACTCCCGACTGGTTTGAGCACGACTGGAACTGGGCACACAACGCTTCGCTCTCTTACTCTGACACTCCCGTGGGCTCGACAGTCGAAATAGCTGAGCGCCTACTCCCCAAATATTTCGTTACGCTCACAACTGCCGATGGCACCAACTATCGCGCAAGCCGTTTGTTTGAGACTGATGCGCAAGAGTCGTTCTGCGTGTCTGCATACAGGGGAGAGTCCTTCTCTGTCAAGGCTGAAGGAGTGGCTGATGCAGACATTACATCGTTTGGCATAGACCTTGATGGCGATGGTGCTCTAACTGAGGACGAGACCACCGATGCACTCACGCTTAGCATACCCTCTGCAGTATCTACCGGCAAGGATAAAGCCGTGCTTAAACTCGCTGACGGAACCACGCTGGCCTTCACTGTCATCGTGAAGGACAGCGTTAAGACCTCGCGAACTGTGAGCGTAGCTAGCGCTGATAGTCAAGTGGGTAGTGTAAAAATTGTGGGTAGCACATCGAAGTCCTTGAAGACAACTAAAGAGGTGAGCGTGCAAGCTACGGCAAACTCTGGCTATGATTTCTTCAATTGGACCGACGGCTCTGGCAATATTGTATCAACACAAAACCCCTACACCTACTACGGAGCCGACGACATACAACTCGTGGCCAACTTCGTGGCAGACAAGTGGGGACAGCCCGATGCTGATGCTAGCGAACTGAACGTCATCAGCGACTATGGTCAGTATCTGACCTCGCTTACGATAGCCCAGAATGGGCGTGAGGCACAATCTGTCTACGAAGCAAGCGCTTGTCCTTCAGGTTTGTTTGAAACTACGCGTACCACTTCGGCAGCACAAGGCAGCCAGATTGTACTCCACTGGAAGAGCGCCGGCGGTATGGACTATTGTCGACTGTCAGCCTATATAGACCTGAACTCTGACGGCGACTTTGACGATGATGGCGAGCTCATAACTGTCTATGGCAAGAAGCAGGAGGCTGCCAACGGGGCTTTGAATGACTATACACTCAATGTGTTGCTTCCTTATGATATTCCCACTGGCATGACTCGCATACGCCTGCGCTTTGATGGAGCTTGGAACGAAGGATGGAACTCCAATACCGACGCCATGCCAGCCAACGGCAAGACTATGCGTATGGTCTACGATATTCCTCTCAATGTTCTCAGCCAAGCTTCCTATGCCTGCAGCGTGGGAGTGAAGAGTGCCGATGCGACTACCGGTACTGTTGATGCCAATGGTCAACCCGACAACTATGTGTATGCCGCAGGTGAAGACGTGGTGCTTAGGGCATATCCAGCCACAGGTTTCATCGTCAAGGAATGGCAAGATCAGTATGGACGCACGGTTCCCAACTCATGGCGCGATGGCAATTTCCTGCGCTTCCGTGCTCCTGAAAACGGAATTTTCACCGCTGTGTTCGTTGAAGACCCCGACGGTGTTAGTAGTGTCTGTGCTGTACCTGTTGTTGACGGTCGCAGCTATACTGTTGACGGACGACCCGCAACGGCGCAAACTAAGGGGGTTATTGTTGACTCCCACGGAATCAAAATTCTACGCCACTGAAGCGGCGGCCTCTTGGTGGCTAATTCGGTCGACAATTTTTGTGCCGATAGAATTGTAGTAGATTAGCCAATTCGCTTTGCGCTCCAGGTCGTGCAAATGGCTGTTGATAGATGTGTTGTCATAGACAGAATAGGGGTGTAGACAAAATGGGGGGGGCTGTCATAGACATAGACAAAGATGATTCGCATGTGCTGCGGTTCCCTCTAAACTCCTGTGGCTACGATACAAAAAAAACCGCAAGGAAATGGTTGTTTTCTTGCGGTTTTTCTGTACGTATGAATTTCGCTTGTCGCTGTTTGTGACGAGTGCTTAGAATGGAAGGTCGTCGCCAGGATCGCTTGAGCTGGTTGGTGCTGCCGCTGCTGCGGGTGGTATGGGCGCAGGTGTCACTGCGGCAACGGGCTCTTGAATTGGGGCGGCGATTCGCGTTACACGCCAGGCGCGAAGCGAATTGTAGTAGCGCCCGTTGTACTCGCGGGCATCGATGTCGATGTCTACTGCGATGTCATCACCTTGCTTGAGGTTGAACTGCTGCAGGCGGTCGGCACCGAAGACGGAGAAGACGCACTTGCGAGGGTAGGGCTGGTCGAAAGATTCGAGCAGGAAGTCTTGTGCCATCCATTGTCCGCGGCTGTTCTGGCCAGAACGAGGTTCGAAGGCTTGTATTATTTTTCCTTGTAGTGTTGCCATGTTTTTTGTTTTAGAGGGTTGTTTGTGTGTGGTGAGTCTAACTCCTTATTCCCAAGGTAGAGCTTGGTTGCTGTTGCCTGACAGAGGGTCGGCAGGTGCTGCCGGTTGTTGTGGTGCTGCTACGCCTATCTGGGCTCCTGCTGCCGTTGGAGGCACAGTTGACGTCGGTTGATTGACAGCGATGGCTCTAAAGTCGTTGAACCAGCGTCCGTTGTATTCGTGGGCATCAATGGAGATAGTTACTTTGGCGCTCGCTCCTTCTTGGAGGTTGAACTCGTCTATGTTATTGTCCGCTACGGTGAACTGACACTTGCGTGGGTATTGACCTGGGGTTTCTATGACATAGTCCTTGCGCTTCCACTCGTTGCCGCTGCGTGCGCTGATTCCGCTGCGCAGTTCTAGGGCTTTGATGATGGTTCCTTCTATTTCAATCTGTAGCATAATATAAATAACTTTGGATAGCGAAGTTACGCTTTTAATTTTATTTACGTACGGACTTGTCATATTTTTCTTTGCAAATCTCTTTTGTGACGATAAAATATCGTACCTTTGTGCTTACTAAAAATATATATAGCAAAGTCATGAGATATACCGTAAACAGTGCAGAACTACTAAGCGTACTTCAAGTACTAGACAGAGTGATAGTGACCAAGAATGTATCTCCAATACAGTCGTGCGTGCTGTTTGAAGTGAGCGACAATGTGCTCAAGATGCGCTCTACCGACAAAGAAATAACCTTAGTGTGCTCGCTGGACTTGATTGAGTCGTCGGGCGACTACAAGGTGGCGATTAATGCCAAACGCATCTTAGAGATATTGAAGACTATTCCTGAACAACCTCTCACATTTGATATCAACACGTCGTCGCAGCGGATAAATCTCAACTATCAGAACGGACATATGGATTTCATGGGCGAGAGTGCCGATGAGTTCCCAGAGCTTAAGGAAATAGAAGGTGAGGCCACCTCGTTTGAAGTGTCGACCAAGTCTCTCAATGTGGCACTTGGCAATGCCATGGTGGCTACCTCTGGTGACGATGGGCGCAAGGCTATGCAGGGTGTCTATTTCGACCTCACTCCTGAAAGCTTCTCTGTTGTGGCGAGCGACGGTCGCAAGTTGTCGCTGACGTCTGTGGCTTGCGACAGACGCGATATTACAGCTAACTTCATTCTTCCGCCTAAGCCGATAGGTATTATGCGCTCGGTGCTTGATAAATTTGATGGTCAGGTAAGCGTGAAGACTACCGCAGAGGGCAACGCTACGTTTGAGATGGGCAATTTCTCGATGTATTGTCGCTTGCTCCAGGAGACGTATCCCAACTATCGCAGGGTGATACCGTCGGGCAATGACCGCATAGCTACTATTGATCGCAACTCGCTGGTCAATGCGTTGCGCCGCATTATAGCTATTGCCGATAAAAGCACTTGTTTGGTTAAGATACAGCTTGACTCCGACAAGATGACCCTGTCGGCAGAGAACAATAACTATGCACAGTCGGCTGAGGAGCAGATAATGTGTCAGTATGACAACGTGCCTATCAAGATAGGCTTTCAGGGTAACTATTTGCTCGACTTGGTCAGCCGCCTCGGCAGCGATGAGATAGTGCTGAAATTGTCTGACCCGAGCCGCGCAGCGCTCATAGTGCCCGTGACACAGGAGGAACAGACAGAGGCGCTGATGTTGCTCATGCCGTTGCTGATAACCAATTAGTACGATTTCGTAATAGAGTTTAGGGAGATAACGTGTGGCGGGAGTCTTCGGACGATGCCACCCGCTCTTTATGATATAACAGCATAAAACAATAAACCCATGGAACTGAAACTGAAGAACCCTATAGTGTTCTTTGACCTTGAAACGACTGGTGTCAACGTGCAGAAAGATCGCATTGTGGAAATCTGCTGCGTCAAGGTCTATCCCAATGGTAAGGAGGAGAGCAAGTGCCGCAGGATAAATCCTGAAATGCCCATTCCTGCGGAGGCAACTGCGGTACACCACATAACTGACGACGACGTGAAGAATGAACCGACTTTCCGACAATTGGCCGGTAGTATGAGGCAGTTCTTCGACGGGTGTGACATCGCTGGATTTAATTCCAACAAGTTTGATGTGCCGATGCTCATTGAGGAATTCCACAGGGCTGGCGTAGACCTAGACTTGAGCAAGCGCAAGTTTGTCGATGTGCAGAATATATATCACAAGTTGGAACCTCGCACTTTGGTGGCCGCCTACAAATACTATTGTGGCAAAGACCTTGAAGATGGTATCAGTGTAGGCGGACAAGAAGTGAAGGCTCATTCGGCTTTGGCTGACGTCACGGCTACCTATGAGGTGCTCAAGGCGCAACTGGACAAATATCCTGATGTCCTCAATAACGACATCGATGAGCTAGCTGAATTCAGCCGCCGTGGCAATGTGCTAGATTTCGCTGGAAGAATGGCGTATGATGACAATGGTCAGGCCATATTTAATTTTGGTAAATATAAGGGGCGCTTCGTGTTCGATGTGTTTGAACATGACCCTTCATACTACGACTGGATGCAGCGAGGTGACTTCGCCTACGACACTAAGCACAAGCTTGCGCAGTTGTATGTGGAGTATAAGCAGTCAAAGAAAAAAGCCTAATGACACTCAAAGGCAAACATATAGTACTTGGCATAACAGGCAGTATTGCTGCTTATAAGGCATGTCAGCTCATTCGCCTTTTCGTGAAAGCTGGGGCTGAGGTGCAAACCGTTATTACCCCTGCCGGCAAGGAATTTATCACTCCTGTGACGTTGTCAGCCCTGACATCGAAGCCCGTAATCAGCGAGTTCTTCGCCCAGCGCGATGGCACGTGGCACAGTCATGTGGATCTCGGACTGTGGGCTGACGCAATGGTCGTGGCTCCCGCTACTGCCTCAACCATTGCCAAGATGGCAAATGGTGTGGCAGACAACATGCTGATAACGACCTATCTGTCGATGAAGGCTCCCGTGTTTGTGGCACCGGCAATGGATTTGGATATGTTCGCTCACCCAGCTACGCAGCACAATCTCGCTATCCTGCGCTCCTATGGCAACAGCATAATAGAACCGACATCTGGCGAATTGGCTAGCAAACTTGTAGGGAAGGGCCGTATGGAAGAACCCGAAAATATATTCCACGTGGTAGCTGACTACTTGTCGTCGACCAAGACTCTAGAGGGCAAAACGATAGTCATTACGGCAGGCCCTACTTATGAGAAAATAGATCCAGTGAGGTTTGTGGGCAATTATTCGAGCGGCAAGATGGGCTATGCCATAGCTCGAGAATGTGCAGCCCGCGGTGCCAAAGTAGAGCTGGTAAGTGGTCCGGTGCAGCTCAGCATCAATCACCCCAATGTAAATCTGACGAAAGTGGAGAGTGCTGAGGAAATGTATGAAGCTACAACGGCTTTGTTTGCAGACTGCGATGCTGCCGTGCTCAGCGCTGCGGTGGCAGACTTTACGCCCGAGACCCTAGCCGACAAGAAGATAAAACGCGAGAAGGGGGCTCAGACTATTACGCTGAAGCCTACCCACGACATAGCTGCCGCATTGGGCGAGCGTAAGACCAATAACCAGAAGCTCGTGGGCTTCGCACTTGAAACTAACGATGAACAGCAAAACGCACAGCATAAACTGCGTAAGAAAAACTTCGACTTCATTGTTCTCAATTCGCTTAGGGACAAAGGAGCTGGCTTCAACTGCGACACTAACAAAATATCCATAATATGCCGTTCGGGCGAGCCGGAGACTTTCCCGCTTAAACCGAAAACAGAGGTCGCAGCAGACATAGTAGACCATCTTGAGAAACTTTGGGAATAGCGGTACAGACCTAATTCCGATGGTCGACAGACGACCGATAGAAACTATTTTACTTGGACTGTCAATGAGAATCACAAACGTCATATTGCTCCTTATGTTGTCGGCATTGTGTGCGACTGGTAGGATTTGTGCCCAGGAACTCAATGCTACGGTGGAAATCAATACTACCCGTCTTGACGGTACCAACAAGGCTGTGTTTGAAAATCTCAAGCAGTCTATCACGGCGTTTCTCAATGAGCGTCACTGGACTAATCAGCAATACAATGCAAACGAGCGCATCAAGTGCGGCTTTACTATTGTGGTGTCAAAATATAGCGATGCCAATGGACTTGCTTCATGCGAGGCCTACATAAGTTCGCAGCGCCCTGTCTATGGCTCTACCTACAATACCATAGTTTTGAGTAAGAAAGACAAGGATTTTCAGTTCAACTATAGCGAGTTCGATCAACTTGATTTCAATATTGACAATATCGATAATTCGCTCACAGCCTTGCTGGCATACTATGCTTACCTCATAATAGGAATGGACATGGACACGATGTCTCCGCAGGGCGGCACAGAGGAACTCGAGAAAGCCATGACCATAGTCAACAACTCGCAGAACCTCAATGTCAAAGGCTGGAAAGCCTTCGATGATGCCACCAACCGCTTTGGTATAATCAACGATTACCTTGAGGAGAAATTTGCTCCGTTCCGCCAGCTGCAATACAAGTACCACCGCGAGGGACTGGACAAGATGACTGAGAATCCCGATATGGCGAGGACTGCTGTGACCGACTGCTTCACCTTGCTCAAGGAGGCGCGCGAAAACAAACCGATGAGTGCTTGGCCGCAAATGTTTTCGGAATACAAGCGCGACGAACTTGTAGGTATCTATCGCGGTCAGGACACCGAAAGCAACAAACAGCCCCTGTGTGAATTTCTGACGAAGCTCAATGCGTCGCAGTCGGCCTACTGGAAACAAATGCTGAAATAGGAAGAGAAAGAGGACTAACGCTGATGTTGAACAACCTGAGGATAAGGAACTACGCACTCATAGAGAATCTTGACATAAGTTTTGATTCTGGTTTCTCCGTTATTACCGGTGAAACGGGAGCGGGTAAGAGTATCCTTTTGGGAGCCTTGTCCTTGATTCTTGGAAGCAGAGCGGACTCCTCTGCTATCAGTGCTGGGGCAAGCCGTTGCACGGTCGAGGCCGTGTTTAGCGTGTCTGACCCTGATGCCCGTGACTTCTTTGACCGCAACGACCTCGACTTTGAAGATGGAGAGTGCATCATAAGGCGCGAACTCACGTCGTCGGGCAAGAGTCGTGCGTTCATCAACGATACTCCAGTGCAGCTGACTCTTGTCAAGGAACTGTGCTCGCAACTGATAGACATACACTCGCAACACCAGAACCTGCTCATCAACAACGCCAAGTTCGTGCTTGACGTAGTAGACTCGGTGGCAGGCAATGATGCGTTGGCAAGAGACTATGCATCTCAGTACAAAGCCTTCAGAAAATGTGAAAAAGAACTGGAGGAGCTCAAGAATCGTATTAACGACGAGGACAAGAATTCCGACTACCTGCAGTTTCAGTTGAAGGAGCTGTCGTCGGCACAGCTTGAAGACGGTGAGCAGGAAAGACTGGAAGAAGAGCAGCTGATGCTAGACAACGCTGGAAACATCAAGGACGCTGTCTTCGGTGCGGGCAACGAGCTAGACAACTGCCTCGCTGAGTTGCGTTCAGCGCAGAACAGCCTTGAACATATAGGAGATGTCTATACGCCTGCCTCCCGCTTGGCAGAGCGACTGGACAGCTGCCGCATTGAGCTCGATGACATTCAATCGGAATTGACTCGCGGGCAAGAGGAGGTGGATTTTGACCCAGAGCGGGCTGAAATTGTAGGCGACCGTCTCAACACAATCTATGCTTTGCAGAAGAAATACCATAAGCAGTCCGTGGCAGAACTGCTTGCGCTACAGGCAGAGCTCGAAGTGCAGCTCCATGACATAACCGACAGCGCAGAGGTGCTTGAAAAGAAACAATGTCAGTGCGACCAACTCAAGCAGCAAGCTGTCGAGACTGCAAAACACTTGTCTGCCAGACGTGCCGCTGCCGCCAGCAAGATAGAAAAAGCTTTGGTCGACCAGTTGCAGTCGTTGGGTATGCCCGATGTGAGGTTTGAGGTGAAGCAAGAACCCTTGGGGCAGCTTGCTCCTATGGGTGCTGACGATGTGGCATTCTTGTTCAGTTCCAACAAGAATGTACCGCCGTGCAATATCTCCAAGGTGGCATCGGGCGGCGAGGTTGCCCGCGTTATGCTCTCGCTCAAGGCTCTGCTCTCGGCTCACAAGGCTCTGCCTACAATCGTGTTTGACGAGATAGACACCGGTGTGTCGGGCAAGATATCCGACAAGATGGCTTCGGTGATGGAAAATATGGCAAAGAGTGGTCGACAAGTAATCTGTATAACCCACCAACCTCAGATAGCCGCTGCCGGACAGCACCACTATAGGGTCTATAAAGAAAATGGCGATGGTCAGGCACACACACACATCGAACGCCTTTCGTCACAGACGAGGGTAGAGGAAATCGCCAAGATGCTTTCGGGTGAGAAACTGACCGAAGCTGCGATAAACAACGCAAAAATACTTTTGAAACGATGAAGAAGACAATAATTCTACTACTTTGCGCACTGATATCGGTCGTGTCGCAGGGGGCGGCTGACAAGAAAGTCCTGCCGTCGATAGTAAGCGTCAGCACCTCCGATGCTGCAGGCAAACCTCTGGGTAAAGCCTGGGGTGTGGCTATTCCTTCAGACAGTACAGCTGCCGGTCGTGTAACCATTCTTGCTCCTTACGGACTTTTCAAACATGCCGTTTCAGCCACAGTGACCTCCAGCAAGGGCAAAACCAGTCATGTTTACAGAATTGCTGGAGCCAACGACCTCTATGACGTGGCTAAAGTCACAGTCAGCGACTGCGAAGTGCAGCCGCTACACTTGGCAACCGCCAAGCTTGGTGTTGGCGAAAGAGCTTTCATAACTGTTGTCGACAACAAGAAGGGCGGAAGCGTGGAAGCTCAAATAGCTGGTGTGGAGGAACATGGAGGACTGGCATACTACACACTGTCGCTGCCTGCCAACAAGGCATATATCGGTCTTCCCCTGCTCAATGCCGCTGGCGAAATAGTGGCAGTAATTCAGAAGAATGCTGCTGGCGAAGATGAAAACATGTTTGCCATAGGAGTGGAGATAGCCACGGCTCTCACCGTGGAGACCATGTCGGCTGCCAACCCATCGCTCAACAGCATCTACATACCCAAGCAGTTGCCTCAAGGCGAGAAGCAAGCCTCCAGCTACCTCTATCTGCTGGCCAAGAACTCTGAAGACACGATTTCCTATGCTGCCAGTCTAGGTGACTTCATCAAGACCTACCCAACCAGCACTTTTGGCTATATGCAGAGAGCTTTGTATTATGCTTCGACACAGCAATATGCCAAGGCAGAAGCTGACTACGATGCAGCCCTTGAGTCCTGCGCCGATTCCGCCGACGTCCACTATAACATGAGCACCACCCTCTATCTGCTCAACCAGAGCAAGAGCTACACCCCCTATAAGGACTGGACTCTCGACAGAGCTTTGAGCGAGATAGATGCTGCCTATAGAATCATGAACACACCGCTCTATCTCATGCACAAGGGCAAATGCCTTTATGCCATGAAGAAGTTCAACGAAGCAGCAGAGGTCTACAGCGATATCAACAAAACCAACTTTCGCTCGTCGGAGAATCTTTACTATCAGTCGCGGTCGCTCCAGATGGCTGGCGGCGACTCGCTGCAGGTGTTGGCATTGCTCGACAGCGCCGTGATGAGATTCAGCCGCCCCTACAAGCAGGACGCCGCTGCCTACATATACTATCGTGCGCAGCAATACGACCGCTACGGCCACTACAAGGAGGCTGTGGTCGGCTACCAAGACTATCAGGATATCGTGGGCATCAACAATCTCAACGACCGTTTCTTCTATCTCAAGGAACAGGCTGAGGTCAAGTGCAACTTCTATCCGCAGGCGCTCAACGACATAGAGCAAGCTATTGCGCTCAACTCCAACGAGTACGTGTATCATATCGAGAAAGCCCTCATCGAGACTCGCACCGGCGACTTCGAAGAAGCGGTCATCTCAGCTAAGCAGGCCCAAAAGCTTGACCCGTCAGACTCTGATTCCTATAAACTCATGGGCATTGCCTATGGTGAGTTGGGCAACAGCGAAGCCGCCATCAGCAATCTGCAGCGAGCCGTGGAACTGGGCGACAGCGAGGCTCAGTCCTGGATTGACAGCATGAAGAAGACCTCTGCGCAATCTCGTCGCAAGTCAAAGTAGTCAACACCTTCAAAACCAACCGGTGCAGATGAATATAGGCAATGTAGAATTGGGCTCACGCCCCGTCTTCCTCGCTCCTATGGAGGACGTAACCGACATAGGCTTCCGCTTGCTGTGCAAGCAGTTGGGAGCCGGCTTGGTTTATTCGGAGTTCGTGTCGTGCGATGCCCTGACGCGCATGGTCAACAAGTCGCTGCAAAAACTGGTAGTGTGCGACGAGGAACGTCCGGTGGTCATCCAAATCTATGGCAAAGACCCCAGCGAAATGGCCCGAGCTGCTAAAATTGTCATCGAACAATCCCACCCCGATATCCTTGATATTAATTTTGGGTGTCCCGTCAAGAGAGTGGCAGGCAAGGGAGCAGGAGCCGGACTGCTTCAAAACATTCCGCTGCTACTTGACATCGCCAAAGCAGTAGTTGATGCTGTCGACGTGCCTGTCACTGCCAAGACCCGTCTGGGGTGGGACTGCAACAATATTATAATAGGAGAGCTTGCACTTCAGTTGCAAGAACAAGGCATCAAGGCTCTCACTGTTCATGGGCGTACCCGTTCGCAGATGTACACGGGTCAAGCCAACTGGCAACCCATAGGCGAACTCAAGAAGAATCCTGCACTGCATATACCCATCATCGGCAACGGCGACATCGATTCAGCCTCTAAGGCTGTTGAGTCGTTCAGCGACTATGGGGTTGATGCCGTCATGGTAGGGCGCGCCTCGTTTGGCCGCCCGTGGATATTCAAGGAAATCCACGATGCCCTCCATCCCGACTCTCCGCTTGATGTCAGTAGCATTGTGCCGAGCGAATATGAACCGATGTCGCCCGACTGGAAACTCGACGTGCTCAAACAGCAAGTGCGGACAAGCGTTGACCATATCGATGAATACCGTGGCATTCTCCACGTGCGCCGTCACCTTGCGGCTACTCCGCTCTTCAAGGGAATCCCCGACTTTAGAGCACACCGCATTGCCATGCTTCGTGCCGTCACCGTCGACGAGCTGTTCGAACTCATGGAACAGACCCGTCCTCTTATACGCAACAAAGAATAACACTAGTAACAACAACATGTCCATCTTCATACGTAAACCATTAAGCCTGTTGCAGCGGGAAGCCAGCGACAACGGTTCCGCTACTCTGAAGAGAGTGCTCGGCCCGGTGAGTCTGATAGCCCTTGGCGTTGGCACCATTGTCGGTGCGGGACTTTTCTCCATCACCGGACTGGTAGCAGCTAACAACGCTGGTCCCGCCATCGTGGTGTCGTTTGTCATAGCCTCCGTGTGCTGTTGCTTCGCCGGCTTGTGCTATGCAGAGTTTGCCTCTATGATACCCATCTCTGGCAGTGCCTACACCTATTCTTATGCCACTATGGGAGAATTGGTGGCGTGGATTATCGGGTGGGACCTCGTTCTGGAGTATAGCGTGGCAGCCACCACCGTGAGCATTTCGTGGAGCCGCTATCTGACCACCTTCCTTGGCGATGTGGGCATAAACGTGCCGCCCGAACTCTCCGCTTGTCCTTGGGAGGGCGGCGTGATGAACCTGCCCGCCTTGCTGATAGTCGTTGCCATAAGCTTGCTGTTGGTAAGGGGCACTAAGGAGAGTGCCGTATTCAACTTCATCGTTGTGTTTCTCAAGATAGGTGTCATCGTGACATTCATAGTGCTGGGGTGGAAATATATCAATGCCGACAACTACACACCCTTCATGCCCGAAAACACGGGCAAGATGGGAGAATTCGGCATTTCGGGAGTGCTGCGCGGTGCTGCAGTTATCTTCTTCGCCTATCTGGGCTTCGATGTGGTCAGCACCACTGCTCAAGAGACCCGCAATCCCCGGCGCAACATGCCCATAGGCATACTCGGCTCGCTGGCTGTCTGCCTGTTGCTCTACGTTCTTTTTGCCCATGTGATGACCGGCGTTGCCCACTACACCGAGTTTCGCGGAAGCGATGGCATAGCACCCGTGGCAATAGCTATCTCCAAGATGGGCACGCCCGATGCAGCCGGTGTGGTCACTCCTGCCTATCCCTGGCTCAATAAAGCCATCGTCTTGGCCATACTCATTGGTTATTGTTCCGTCATTATGGGCACACTCATGGCGCAGAGCCGCATCTTCATGAGTATGAGCCGCGACGGCATGCTGCCGCCCTTCTTCTCCCGCCTTCACAAACGATATCGTACGCCAGCCCGCAACTCGCTGCTGCTCATGCTCGTAGTGGGGCTGTTGGCTGCTTTCGTGCCCGCAGGCATAGCGGGTGAGATGTGCAGCATAGGAACTTTGTTTGCCTTTATACTCGTCTGTGCTGGCATCATCATCATGCGCAAGTCGCTGCCCGATGCCCCGAGAGCATTCCGCGTGCCCCTGGTGCCCTTGGTGCCGCTGTTGGGCATCATTTCGTGTCTCATCGTGGCGTTGAGCCTCCCTGCCGACACGTGGATACGCCTTGTGCTGTGGATGCTCGTAGGTCTCGACATCTACCACGCCTATGGCATGAGGCGTAGCTGTCTTGAGCCATCGTGCGACCGCAAGGGAATGTCGGCTCTGGTGTGGTTAGGACTGTCGGTGTCGGTATTGTGTATCATCACTGGCTTATGGCACCAAGGCTCCGTTGGTTGGGACTCTGACTACACCCTGCTGACCATTGCCCTCGTTATGGGATTTTCGCATATAGTATACTACATTCTTCAACTTTCAAAAATCAAACATCAATGCAAGAGCGACAAGTAAACCGCCTGCAATACTTCAACGAACTGGCCCTTACCAGCGAAAAATATTTTGTACCCTACATAGCGCAGTTCAAGAAACTCATCCAAGGCATGCGCGTGCTGGAAATCGGTTGTGGCGACGGCGGCAATCTGGTGCCCTTTGCACGGCTCGGGTGCACGGTGACGGGAGTCGACATGTCGCCCTCGCGCATCGACACAGCTCGCCAGTGTTTCGCTGAACAAGGTCTGGTCGGCACATTCCTCGCTGCCGACATCTTTACGGTCAAGGAACTCGAGCGCCAGTTTGATATCATTATATGCCACGATGTGCTGGAGCACATACCCGACAAACAGACCTTTGTCGAAAACATGGTGAAATACGCTCGCCCCGGAGGAGTGGCATTCATGTCGTTTCCCGCATGGCAGATGCCTTTTGGTGGTCATCAGCAGATATGTCGCAGCAAGACGCTCAGTCATCTGCCATTCTACCACATACTGCCGCGCCAACTCTACCGCGCCGTGCTCAAGGCCGGTGGTGAACGCGATGATGTCGTCGACGAACTGATGAGTATCAAGAGCACACGTTGCCCCATAGAGAAGTTTGAGCGCATCATTCGCCGACTCCATGTGCAGGTCATGGATCGTCGCTTCTATCTCATCAACCCCCACTATGAAGTCAAATTCCACCTCAAGCCACGCCGCCTCACACCATTGATTGGCGCAATTCCTTGGGTGCGCAATTTCTTCACCACCTCCTGTTTCTACATTCTCAAACTATAGGCGGCCAATCCAGATTGCCCGCCACCCAATCATGCCGTTTGCATACGCCTTAATGACAGCTAGTGCAAACGGCATTTTTTTTTGCGTAATGCCTGCTTTTCCTTTCTTTCCTAGTGATATGATTTGTAATTTTGCATTATGAAAATTATGAAGAAAAAGATTGACATAACGCGCGACAAAATAGACTTTGGCTCAGACAAGATAGGTCCGTTGTTTCGCAAAATGTTTTTCCCCACACTCGTTGGCATGCTCTTCATGTCGGCACAGACCCTCATCGACGGAGTCTTGGTGGGCAGGGGCGTGGGTGCTGAGGGAATAGCCGCTGTAAACATAGTAGCTCCCATCTGGATGGTGGTGACTGGGCTGGGGCTGATGTTTGGCATCGGAGCCTCTGTGGTGGCAAGCATGCACTTGGCCAACGACAATCAAAAGGCGGCTCGCATTATTCTCACCCAGGCCTATGGCATTGGCACCATTCTGGTGACTATGCTCATCATGCTGTGTCTGTTAGTGCCCAAGACTTTCGTCTATGCCCTGGGTTGCAGCCCACAGCTTGAGCACTATGCCATTGACTATCTGCTGTGGCTCTTGCCTGGCATGCTCTTCCTGCTGTGGCAGTGCGTGGGAATGATGATGGTGAGGCTTGACGGCTCGCCTCGCTATGCCATGTGGATACAGGTGGTGGGCGCCGTGGTCAACCTCAGCCTAGATTGGCTCTTCATTTTCCCCCTCGGAATGGAGGTGAAGGGAGCTTCGATAGCCACGTCTATCGCCTGCATTTGTGGCGGACTGATGAGCCTGGCATATTTCGCCTTGTTCTCCGACAAATTGAAGTTTTATCGACTCAAGACGAGTATTTCCTCGCTCGTCCTCACACTGCGCAACACAGGCTACATGGTGCGCATCGGCTCAGCCACTTTTCTAACCGAAGTGGCAATGAGCATCACCATCGTGGCGGGCAACTATATGTTTATGTTGATGCTCCACGAAGATGGTGTGGCAGCATTTGCCGTAGTGTGCTATCTCTTTCCCATCATATTCTCAGTCAACAATGCCGTGGCGCAGGCTGCCCAGCCCATCATCAGCTATAACTATGGTTCTAGGCAGCAGGAGCGTGTAGGTCGCACCTTGAGAGTCGCTGCCTATGCTGGGCTGCTGAGCGGTTTGTGCGTGATGGCTTTGCTCCTAGCGGGCAACCGCCTCGTTGTCGGTGCCTTTCTCAGTTCCACCGAACCCTCTTATATCCTGGCGGTAAAGGGACTCCCTTGGTTCTCCAGCTGCTCGCTGTTTTTTGCCCTCAACGTGGTGTATGTGGGATATTATCAGAGCATAGCCCGAGCCAAGCGGGCAATGGCGTTCACTATGCTCCGTGGCATCGTTTTCCCCGTGCTCGGATTTATAGTCCTGCCAAGATTGATAGGCGTAGTGGGATTGTGGACGGCAATTCCTGCTGCCGAACTTGTCACCATGATAATAATTCTCATGGTGACAAGGAGATAAAACCGCTACGCATGCTTTTTTACTTGACCTAATCGTTGCATTTCCGCCGAAATCGACAAACGTTTAGGCGGAAGTGTGATAACGTTTTGCCCGAAATTGATATCAGTTTCCGCGGAAACGCAATAGTCTGCTCAACGCAGTGTGCCTGTTCCTCCCGTTGTATGGAGCAGCAGTCTTGACCTGCTCGCCAAAAAGTCTGCGATTATGTCTATAAGATGTAGACTACTTACCAAGCAATTCTTATTTCAGGTATTTCTTGGCCCATTCGCCGATTTGCTTTTCCGACATTCCATTGAGCAATTTTCCGAATTCCCATTTTACTTGAGGGTAGGCTTTCTTGAAGGTCTTTTCGGCATTGCTGATGCCACTGCCGCCTGATGTTGCGAACATCACGACGCGCTTGCCATTCAGCTTATAGGTGTCCATAAAGGTGTTGATGATGCGTGGAGCACCATTCCACCAGATGGGGAAGCCGAGGAATATAATGTCATAGCCGTCGAGTGACTTCTTCGTCTTGTTGAATGTGGGGCGCACCTTGGGATTGTCGTTCTCCCTGCAGCAGCGTGAGTTGGGCTCTGTCCAGTCGAGGTCGGCTGAGGAATAGGCTTTGGTGGGCTTGATTTCTAATAGTTCTGCCCCTGTGGCTTTTGCTACTTTGCCGGCAGCGGCTTTGGTCGTGCCAGTAGCTGAGAAATAAGCAACCAGCACTTTGTGTGATTTTTTTTGTGCTGTTTCAGTGGGGGCTTTTTGACCGCACAGTGCAAAAGATGTCATGGCTGCCATGGCAACCACAATGAGTGATAGTAGTCGTTTCATAAGTGTATTGAAGATTTACAGTTTGTATTTCATCCAGACGGTATCGCCTAGCCGTTCTACTGATTGCAATTTGAGCAGGGTGGCGGGGCGATTGGGATCATTGATGCCGTCAAACACGGCTGCCATATCCTTGCGCCCGTCGATGCCGGGACCTATCATCAGACTAACCTCGTCGATGAGTCCGGCAGCGAGGAATGCTCCATTGATGTGACCGCCGCCGACAAGGGCGATGCGCTCTATGCCAAACTCCGTGTTGAGCATGTCCATGGCTTTAGCCAAGTCAATATGATTTTTGCCGACTGCTAGCCAAGAGATTCCTTGGTTGTCGAGAGTGTCGAAATATTCTTTGGGGCAGTCTTCGCAAGCGATGACGAGCAGCGGCTGTCCGTTCTGTTCATTGGCAGGCCAGCACAGTTTGCCGTGTGTGTCGATGGCGACATCATAGCCAGGTTTGCCCTCGGCGGCTTTATGGAAAGCCGTGTGACCGATTGGCTCTGATGAGTTGGCAGTGAAAGGTTGGGGCAGGGCAAAGTGCATTTGCATGGTCACACGCCCCTCGATGGTGGTGGGGCTGGCCAGTTGTTCCAAGGCTTCGTAGTAAGCGTTGGTTGAGTCTAGTTGCTCGGTCATAGCGCAGTCGATGCGTCCATCGAGCGATGACATCATGTGGCAGATAATGTAAGGTTTCATCGTTGTCTTTTGGTTGTAGGTTTTTACCCCAGTCGTAGACTTTTTGGGGAAGTCGGTTCTTTTTTGATATTATCGCAGGTACAACTGATAGAGGTAGAGGTGAGTCTGGGAATCTCCTACTTCGTGTAGTTGTTGCTGTGTGAGGAATGAGTAATGTGTATTAATGTATGATGCAAAATTACTGCAAAACCTTCGTATGTCTCGTAGACGCATTGCGGATTGTGTTAAACAAATTGCGGGAGCAAAAAAATGAGGGGCATCTGGTGGATGCCCCTCTGTATGTCCTATTGTGTGGGAGCGACCAAGCCGCCCTTGTTCTTTTAAGACAACCTTGATATGAGTTCGTCGGCAGAGAGTTGCTCTTGTTGCCCCGTTGTCATGTCTTTGAGTGTGACGACGTTTGCGTTCATCTCGTTTTCGCCGACGAGAGCCACAAACGGCACACCAAGGGCATTGGCATAACTCATCTGCTTCTTCATCTTGGCGCTGTCGGGATAAATCTCTGTGCGAATGCCAGCCTTGCGCAGGCGGGTAGCCACCTTGAGACAGTACGCAGCCTCGTCCTTGCCAAAGTTGATAAACAGCACCTGTGCGGACTGTATGGCATTCTTGGGATAGAGGTCGAGCTGATTGAGAACATCGTAGATACGGTCGGCGCCAAACGAAATGCCCACTCCGCTTAGTCCCGGCATGCCGAAGATGCCTGTGAGGTTGTCGTAGCGTCCGCCGCCAGTGATGGAACCTATCTGCACGTCAAGAGCCTTGACTTCGAAGATGCACCCTGTGTAGTAGTTAAGGCCGCGTGCCAGTGTGAGGTCGAGTTCTACGTCATTGGTCAGCTCAAGCTGTCCAAGCTGCTCAAGCACGAACCTTACCTCCTCGACACCCTTGGTGCCTAACTCCTGACCATCGAGCATTTGGGCGATGATATCCAGTTTGTGGTTGTTGTCGCCCTCTGCGTTGAATATAGGCGTGAGCTTGTCGATGCCCTCTTCGCTTATTCCGTTGTCGCGCAGTTCTGCCTTGACGTTGTCAAGCCCAATCTTGTCGAGCTTGTCGATGGCTGTGGTAAGTTCGGTGATTTTATCGGGAAACCCGATGAATTCGGCAAGGCCAGTCAGAATCTTGCGGTTGTTGATGTGAATGCTCACTCTGATGCCAAACTTGGCGAACACGGTGTCAACAATCTGCATCAGTTCCACCTCGTTGAGCAGGGAGTCAGAGCCTACCACGTCAGCATCGCATTGATAGAACTCGCGATAGCGACCCTTCTGCGGACGGTCGGCGCGCCACACGGGCTGTATCTGGTAGCGTTTGAACGGCATTTGCAACTCGTCGCGGTGTTGCACCACGTAGCGTGCGAACGGCACCGTTAGGTCATAGCGCAGTCCTTTTTCGCACAAACGGGCTGCCAGGCGACCAGTGCCACCTTCGCCAAGTTCGTCGGAGCTGATGCCCTTGAGGAAATCGCCCGAGTTGAGAATCTTGAACAACAATTTGTCGCCCTCTTCGCCATACTTGCCCATGAGGGTTGACAGATTCTCCATGGCGGGAGTCTCTATCTGGCGGAATCCATAGAGAGCGTATACTTTGCGTATGGTGTCGAATATATAATTGCGCTTCGCCATCTCTGCCGGCGAGAAGTCGCGCGTTCCTTTAGGTATGCTAGGTTTGTTCATTATTTGTCGTTATTTTTCTTGAGTTGTTTTCTTGTTGTCATTGCTACGGCTGCCAAGAATCCTACCAAGAGCAGACAGATGGCAATGTAAGCCATGGTCTCGGTAGTAGTGATGGAGTTGGGCTTATACTCCATGTGAATGGTGTGTGTACCTGCCGGAATGTATGCCATGCGGAGTATGTAGTCGGTGCGACCTATCTCTAGCGGTTTGCCGTCGATGGTAGCGGTCCAGCCTGGATAGTAGACTTCGGAGAATACTGCCACTCCGCCGTTGGGTGATGATGCCTCATAGTCCAGTGAGTTGGGCTCATACTTCGTGAGTCGAATGGTGCTTGTAGAGTCGTGAGCAACAGTGTTATTCGCATTGCCTGTCGCTGCCGTGAAAGATTTGTCGACCACGGCAATCTTGCGGAGATTGGTTGTGCCGAGTGCCGCTATCTCCTCGTTGGGCGTGTTGACTGTTTTTACCTGATCAACGAACCATGCGTTGCCCATGGCGAAGGGATTTCTCACTGCGAAGGTGTGGTTGTCGCTGCCGCCGAGGATGAAATACTTGCAGTTGAGCATGTTGAGCACGGGGAACAAGCTGTCACCCTTGACGGTGGCCAGTTCGCCCCGGCTGTCATTGTAGGCCTTGATGACCTGCTGCATCTCACTCATTCTGCCATTGCTGCCTGCCCCGATGTAGTTGTTGATGAGGTCTTGGTAGCGACCGAGTTTGACGGCGCTGTATCCGCCTATGCTCTTGTGGAAGTAGGAGGTCTCGTTTTCGTTAAACGTATTGGTGGTGAAGTTGAGAACCCTATAGTCGGGATTGGTGTCGCTCAGAATTTGCTCGTCGGCTTCGGTCTTAACAAACGAATTGGTTATCTGCTCGGGCATTACGAACATATCGTCGTTGAGATAGCGCTTGTTTACCCCATACATATCCACGATGCACAGCAGTGTCATCATGCAAACCATCGGCAGTGCTTTCAGCTTCTTCTTGATGAACAACCACAGCATGGTTGCTCCTACGATGATGATGAAGAAACTTCTCCAGGCATCGGCAGTGAATATCGCCTTGCGCACCGAGGTTAGGTCGGCTAGAATGTCGGGGTATTGTGCTAATTGTTCCTGCTCGTTGAGCGAGGTGTATGACGGGAAGATGCCAGGGCACATGGCAAACAGGAAAGCCACTCCTGCGGTCAGAACCAGCGCCGTGTAGAATTTCCACATCTTGAAAGGTGCGTCATTCTTCCTACCTTCTATCAGTTTGGCAAGGGTCATCACTGCCAGCAGGGGAATGGTGAATTCTGCGATTACCAATATAGATGAGACGGTACGGAACTTATTGTAGAGTGGCACGTGGTCGATACAGAACTGCGTCAGC
>CAVCAW010000013.1:54432-62617 GCA_963600315.1 Bacteroidaceae bacterium
TCCCCATGAAAGGAGAATAGAAATGACTGTAGCTACCAAAAGCGCCCATTTCATCGGGCCTTTTACTACGAACCAACCCAACACGAACAAAAATAGTATGAAAGCTCCCACGTAGACAGGTCCCGCTGTGCCTGGCTGGTCGCCCCAGTACATTCCGAACGAGTTGTAGTATTGCGAGTAGTTGCCGTTCTTCATGGCAATGTCGTTGCTTGACAGAGGTACCGAGGCACCGCCCTTGGCGTTGGGCACAAGCAGAGTCCATGTTTCGTCGATGCCGTAGGACCACTGGGTGATGTAGCTGGCAGAGAGACCGTTTTTGGCGGAACTCTCCTCTGAAACAAGTTCACTCTTGCCGCGCATGGTCTCCTTGCTGTATTGGTAGGTGTGGTACAGGTTGGATATGTTGGCGACCACTGCTATGGCTGCTGCTATGACAACCGCTGCGGTCGCTTTGCCAAAGTCCTTCAGTCGCTTGTGGCGTATGGCATCGATAAAATAAGCCACAAACATCACGAACATTACCAATAAGAAATAGTAGGTCATCTGCAAGTGGTTGGACAAGATTTGGAATGCGAGGAACAATGCCAACACACTGCCGCCCCACAAGTATTTGCCTCTATAGCACAGCACCATGCCCGCTATGGTGGGAGGGATGAAAGCCAGCGTCAGCAATTTCCATATGTGTCCTGCCCCGATGATGATGAAGAAGTACGATGAAAATGCCCACGCTATAGCCCCCAATACTGAAAGCCAAGGCTTATAGCCAAAGGCGCGCATCAGTATGTAGAATCCCAGCAGGAGTATAAAAACATACATCACCACGGTAGGTAGTCCCAACTCGTAGACGCTCCTCATGGTGCTGAGGGTGGAACGTGAGCTGTAGGACGGTGACATCTGGTAGGTCGGCATGCCCGAAAACAGCGAGTTTGTCCAGCGGGTTTCCTCGCCAGTACGCTCGTGATATTCTGTAAGTTCGCGCCCGCTGCCTATCGCTCCTGTGTGGTCGGAGCCTGAGAGAACCATTCCCTTGCTTACGGGTGTAAGGAAATATACGAATCCGATGACAATAAATAATACTATGGCTGCAATGTCTGGCCATATTCTCTTAAGTATCTGCATAGTAGAATTTTGTTTCGATAAGAACTCAGGGCAAAGTTACGCATTTCGAGCGGATTGGATAAGTTAAAGCTCGTCTAATCCGCAGGTGCGGTCGTTTTTGTCATGCAAAAGAGTCTGCTTCCATGACTTCTGAAAGTATCGTATATGCGTGTTTTTGCATGAGATAGGAAGTGTTTTCTTTCGTAAGCACTAGACTGACAGTTTTTATGTATAAAATTATAGTTTTGGTGAAGCCAGAGTAAAGTTGCGATTGCTTTGATTAAGCAAAAAATATTATTTTGTACATTTCGTTTGGAACAGTTGGGAGGAAGTGTGTAATTTTGTGTGATAGAATGCTTGTGCGCATAGTCTGGCAATGTGAAGCCACCTGGCAATAAGAAAGATGGTGAGAGTTCAGCAACTCCTTCGAGTCCTCTGCTGATTTAGGCTGAGGCAATGGGGTGCCGCAGTCAGTAAGACCTCCTCCCCCAAGTTCAGAACTCGTTTGTACAAACCTATAATTTTGGAAGAAAACATGAGGCACTCGTCTTTATCCGGCAATATCAGCCCTGACGAAATCATCGAAGGATTTCGTCGGGGTGATAATCGTATTGTTCACGAATATTTCTACGGCTATTGTAGGGTCGCCTACGGAGTGTGCGACCGCCGCTACAGTTTGTCCAGCAAGCCAGGCATGGATTTCTACTCTCTCGCCCACGAATACTATCTCAAGCTCTATGCCCACAATTTCACCCAGCTGGAGGACCGCAACCCCACCGTCAACCTGCTGACGTGGATGGTCAACGGCTTCCGCTATTTGGTGCTCGACCGCCTCAAGGAGGTGGAGAAAGAGCACCGCAACGTGAGCTTCGAGGAGCGTATGGAGCGCAAGGACCTCAGTTTTGACGTCGTCGACGATTGTTTCTCGGAGGAATTCCGAAACACGGTCGAGGAACTCTGCCGCACACACTATGGGCGCGACAGCAAGAACTCCATGATATTACGCATGATGTTTATCGACGGCTTCAAAGGCAAGGAGATTGCGCATCAGCTCGGCATGACCCCCTCGGCGGTGACCCAGCGCTACACCAAGATGATGCGCGAAACGGTTATTCCTTATTTCAAGAGCAACTTCAAGGCTTCCGACTACATGCCGTCTCTTGTTGATGACATCGCCCTCAAGGCAAGCACCTCTATCGAGTTTAACAGCATCAGTAACGAGTTTTACAATATGGAAATTCCAATATTTATGGATATAGACAACAGCCGCATTACTCCGCAGTGGATAGACACGTTGAAAGAGAACGAAATCTTTGTGTTTGGCAGCAACCTTGCCGGTATGCACGGTGGTGGAGCAGCCCGCCAGGCAGTTCTCAAGTTTGGCGCAGTGATGCGCCAAGGCGTGGGACTGCAAGGTCAGAGCTACGCCATTCCGACCATGCAGGGTGGGGTAGAGACTATTCGCCCCTATGTAGACAAGTTCGTTGCCTTCGCCCAGTCACACCCCGAACTCCACTTCCTGGTCACGCCCATTGGCTGCGGCATAGCCGGCTTTGAGCCTAGAGATATCGCCCCGCTCTTCAGCCAAGCCTCAAAGCTCGACAATGTCAGCTTGCCGCTTGACTTCTGGATTTGCCTCAGTGGTGCCGATAAATAAAAATAGGCAGGTTTGTTTGCTAATGGCGAACGAAGTATAAAAAGCCGTGTCGTGAGGTTGCAAAAGGTCGGTCGTGCCGCAAGGCATTATGTCATGGTACTGACGGCATGGCGCAGTCGTCTATGCAAAAAAAACACGGGCCTGTCTGCAGCAGCCACCAAGCGGCTATCAGACTGACCCGTGCTGACGCTATGCCGGCATGGAGCGTCAGTTCCCTTTCTTCTTGTTGGAATTCTTGTACATCTTTTCGATTTTTTCGTCAGTCGCAAAGAAATCGTAGTTTTCGTCTATGCAGTTTTGGCACACCAAGTCATTGTATATCATACAATTTTTGGAGAGATCACTGAACATTTCCCTTGCTCCCTTGTCGTCGCGGCTGAACGAACGGTGGCTCTTGATGCCTATGTCGCCAGCCATACCCTTTACGTTGAGGTCGTTGGTGCCGATGAAGGTGAAGGTCCATTTTTGCTTCTTTAGTTTCTTGATGAGGTTGTCGACCATCTGCTTGGTGTACTCTGTGCTGCAGTTTTCCTCGCCGTCGGTAATGATGGTGACTAGCACGTTGTCATTGGGACCGGCGAAAGCGTTGACGTGGGCAATGCCCTTGCCGATAGCGTCGTAGAGTGGTGTGGCAGAGCGGGGCTCGTAGTCGTTGGCGGTGATGTCGTATGCCTTGTGGGCCGGAGCGTTGTCGTAGATGAAGTTGATGCGGTTGCTGTCGAAGGTGAGCAGTGTGACGAGCTGCTCCATGTCGGGGTGCACTTTCTGCATTTTGCGGATGGTGCCCAGTGTCTCGTTGATGCCCGCAAGGGTCTGACGGTAGATTACGTTCATGCTGCCGCTCTCGTCTACTACTAGAAGGTTGAATAGTCTTTTCATCGTTTTTTGTGTTTTTTTGATTGTTGATATTGATTGATTGCGAATGCCGCTGTTGTGCTCTCTTGTCTATTAAAAGTCATTCGGGGGTGAAAAATTAAGCGCTGCCCGAAAAAAATGTTGTCGTGGTAGTTGCGTTTCGGCGGAAATGTTTGTCCGTTTCGGTGGAAACGGGCAAACATTTCGGGCGAAACGGATGTCAATTTCCGCCGAAACGCAATGGTGGGCTCAATAAAAACGGCTATCTTTGGGCTTTCAAAATTTCTAAGATTTTAATTTTTTTTTTTTTTGTCTCAGTCATGGACAACAGGATAGGTATCATTCAAGTGGGAATGTGCTTTGCTCCGTAGATATTTTCAAGGAATTGTTTTGCTGCAACTACAAGGCGTGTAAGGGTATCTGCTGCATCGAGGGTGATGCCGGTGCTCCGATTACACTCGATGAGGTGGCTGCTATTGAGGATATTCTGCCTGCCATTGAGGGCGACCTCACTCCCGAGGCACTTGAGGTGATTCGCAGTCAGGGCGTGGCGTACATAGACCGCGAGGGCGACTTGGTGACGAGCATCGTTGACGGCAAGGATTGTGTCTTTGCTTGCTGCGGCGCAGACGGTGGTTGCCTGTGTGCCATAGAGCGCGCCAAGAATCAGGGGCGTATAGCCACCGACAAGCCCATAAGCTGTTCGCTCTACCCCATAAGGGTGAAGAAATTCGACGTGGGCGGCGAGCCGCTTTACGGCCTCAACTACCACCGCTGGACCATCTGCCGCGACGCTGTAGAGAAGGGCTACCGCCTGTCGATGCCTGTCTATAAGTTCCTCAAGGAGCCGCTCACGAGGTGTTTTGGCTCTGAGTGGTATGCCGAACTGGAGGAGGCTGCACAGCAGATTGCCGATATGCGCTGAGGGGACGGGACGTCTTGTTAGTTTTTTTTGTTAATATTCAAAAAAAATACCCCCTCCTCTATTTATTAAGAGAAAAGTTTACCTTTGCAGTAGAATAAAACATTTATACACGTTACGCTTTTTTATGAATACTAGATTTTTCCACACCCACGCCCGTCTCTGGCTGGCGGTGGCGCTGTGTGCGGTGGCGCTGACGGGAGCGCGCGGTGCCCATGCTGTGCGCAAGGACTCCATCAGCGTGTGGGGCGAGGTGAAGGATTTGTTCAGCGGCGACCTGCTGGACAAGGGCTTGGTAACCGTGTTTAACGAGAATGACTCCATTGTGCTGACCGACACTATGGTCGCCGCCTCGAAGGGCAAGGTTGCCACTTTTACCTTTGACATACCTGGTGGCTACAAGTTCAAGCTGCCACATGGTGGCAACTACAAGATACGTTTTGACATCGACGGCTACGTGGCCGAACTGCAAGACCTGATCATACCCGACCGCCAGTACTATAAGTTCACCACCGAGTGGAAGAAAGACTTCAAGGTGCGCAAGAAACCCAAAGACCATGTGCTGGGCGAAGCCGTAGTCAGGGCCACCCGCGTCAAGATGGTGGTGAAGGGCGACACTGTGGAGTTTGACGCCGACGCCTTCAACGTGGCCGAGGGGTCCATGCTCGACAAGTTGCTGGAGCGCATGCCCGGCATGGAGATAAAGGGCAATGGCGAAATCTACCACAACGGCAAGAAGGTGGAGAGCCTGCTTATCGACGGCAAGGACTTCTTCAGCGGTGACCCCAAGCTGGCGCTCGAAAACTTGCCTGCCTACACTGTGAAGAAAGTGCAGGTCTATCGCAGGACTCCGCGCGGAGCCACCGTGCTGGCCGACTCCATCAAGCGCGAGGAGATGAAACAGTTGGTGATAGACGTGAGGTTGAAGAAGCAGTACCAGAAGGGGTGGATAGGTAACGCCGACCTGGCCTACGGCACTTCGCAGCGTTTCTCAACGCGCCTGGCGCTGATATACTTCAGCAGCGTGTGGAGGTTTATGGGCTGGGGCAACATCAACAACGTGAACCAGTCTGCCTCGCCCAGCTCCGACGGCGACTTCTGGGACAACGACCTGGCCAACAACGGCGTTCACTACAACAGGAAGGGCGGCCTGCAACTGATGTATGACAACGAGGGCTTGACGGGGCGCGCCAGCGTAGAGGGGGCGCACACCACCGACTTCAATCGCACGGAGACTACGTCGACCACCTACCTCAACAGCGGCGACACCTACAGCCGCTCGCGCAACTATAGTCGCAATAGCAGTAGCAGTGTGACGTGGGATTGGGCGATAGACAAGTCGAAGGACAACTTCTACTTCTCAATCACGCCGCTCAGCGGCTCCTACACCCACACTCGCGGTCTCAACAACTCACGCAGCGCCACCTTTGGCGACGACCCGCGCGACACCTACCGGCTGGCGTCGCTCGACAGCCTCTTCCTGCCGGCGGGCAGTCAGCGCCTGGAGAACATCAGGCTCAACACCGTGCTCAACGCCTCGCAGTCGCTGGTGAAGTCTACGGCCCTCAACTCGTCTGCCACCACCTATTTCCGCTCGCCCGTGTTTGGCAACGACGTGACGTTGCGCTACAACCTGGGCTACACCGACAACCACACAGAGAACTACCAGCACTACAAGCTCGACAACCGGCAGGCGCAGACCACCGACGTGCAGAACGTCTACAACCTCACCCCCGCCAGTGCGCTCTCCTTTGAGGGTGCAGCCACCTACGACCTTGTTATGAGCAAAAACACCACGCTGGAGTTCAAGTATACCTACAAGTACACCCGCGACAAGAACAACCCCGACCGCTATCGCCTCGACTCGCTGGCGGGATGGAACGATCTCGACAGCCACCAGCTGGGCACACTGCCGTCTACCCACGACTGGCGACTGGCTGCCCTCGACCAGCGCAATTCCTATCACCGCACCACCACCGAGTCGACCCACTCGCCTGGCCTCACGTTCAGACAGAAGCTGCCCAAGGATTGGAGTACCAGCATCAGCCTGCCGCTCAACATACAGGAAAACACTATCTGCGACTCGCGCGCCAACAACGGGCAGCGCAAGTCTGCTTCGCTCACGGCCCTCTCTCCGCAAATCAATTTCATGAAATGGACCAACAATACTGTGACCGGCGACGTGGTGAACTACTACTTCTTCTACAACCACTCCGTGTCAATGCCGTCGGTGAGCTACTTGGTTGACCTAACCGACGACACTAACCCCCTCTTCGTGTCGAGAGGCAATACCGAACTGAAGAATACACACACCAACACCGCCAGTCTCCATACATGGTTCTCCAAACAGAAGCACATGCAGAGCTACGGTGCCAGTCTGCTGTGGACCCAGACCGGCAATGCGGTTGCATCGACTACAACCTACGACCACTCCACTGGCGTCACAACCTACCGGCCCCGCAATATCAATGGCAACTGGGGCATGGCGGGCGGTCTCAACTACTCACGCTCGCTCGACAAGAAGGACCGTCTGGTGATGCAAAGCAACGTCAACACAGCCTACAACCACAACGTGGACTACATAACCGAGACTCTGGGCGGAGAGTCAACACCGTTGCGTAGCGCCGTCCATAACTGGACTAACAACGGCCACCTCTCGCTGGCATATACCTATAAGGACTATACCGTTGAGGCTGAAGGCAACGCCGCATGGCGCATGCAGAACAGCAGCCGCGATAACTTCAGCAAGCTCAATGCCGTGGACTTTAGCTACGGAATCAGTGCCAACGGCCCCATCGCCGCCGGCATAGAGTTCAATACAAAGCTCAAGGTCTTCTCGCGCCGTGGCTACAGCGACGAGTCGATGAATGACAACCATGTGGTATGGAACCTCAGCCTCTCTCGCGCTTTCCTCAAGTCTAAGGCACTCGTGCTAAGACTGGAGGCCCACGACCTGCTCAATCAAATCAGTAGCGTGGAGAACGTTGTCAATGCGCAGGGGCGCACCGAGACGTGGTATAACTCCATCCCGCGCTTCGCCCTGCTCCACGTGTGCTATAAGTTCAACTCCATGTCCAAGAAGAAGAGTGAATCGGCAGAATAGCCGTCCTGCCCTCCAAAAGATATGCGACATTCTTCGCCCCTTCGTGCGGCGGAGAATGTCGTTTTGTTGACAAAACAATAGATTGTCATAACAAAACGTTTCAAAATGTAGTGGTATATAAAAATAATGTGTAATTTTGTAATCCTTAACAATTATTCTCTATGAGTAAAGTCTATGACATACCGCCCTATAAGCCCCTGCTGAATCCCCAGCAGACCGAACAGGGCATAAAGAAAATAAAAGATTTTTTTCAGCAGAACCTTGCTACAGGTCTCAAGCTGCAGCGCGTCACGGGTCCGCTGTTTGTGCTCCGCGGCATGGGCATCAATGATGACCTCAACGGCACGGAGCGTGCTGTCAACTTTCCCATCAAGGACCTTGATGACCATGTGGCTGAAGTGGTGCACTCCCTGGCTAAGTGGAAGCGTCTGACACTGGCTGAATACAACATTCAGCCCGGCTATGGCATCTATACCGACATGAATGCCATACGCGCCGACGAGGAGCTGGACAATCTCCACTCGCTCTATGTAGACCAATGGGACTGGGA
>CAVCAW010000014.1:0-46119 GCA_963600315.1 Bacteroidaceae bacterium
GTTGGAGGGGTGGGCTGTTGGGTTGACTGAGCTGTCATGGGTGTACGAAAAAATGCGGACAAATCCAGGGTTCCGGATTTGTCCGCATTGTTGTGTGTTAAGTGCTTGGTGCGTGTGCACCAAAGTGGGGGCACAGCGTGTGTGTAGCCTTAGGCTTCTGCGGGAGCCTCTGCAGGTGCTTCAGCAGGAGCGTCTTGTGCTGCGGCTGCTGCCTCAGCTTCGGCGCGTGCCTGTGCTTCAGCTTCTGCCTTGGCTGCTTCGATAGCTGCTTTCTTTTCTGCTACTTTCTGTGCGATAGCTTCGTTGACTTTCTTTTCTGCTTCGAGACGTGCCTTTGCATCTGCCTTCTTGGCTTCAGCGCTGGCAGCTGTTGCCTTGTCGAGCTTAGCTGTCTTGGCTTGCTTCCAAGCGTCGAACTTGCTCTGGGCTGCAGCCTCGTCGAATGCGCCCTTCTTGACTCCGCCGCGCAGGTGCTTCATCATGTAGACTCCTTCGCGTGAGAGGATGCTGCGCACTGTGTCGGTGGGCTGTGCGCCGGTCTCTACCCAATAGAGGGCGCGGTCAAACTTCAAATCTACTGTGGCAGGGTTGGTGTTGGGGTTGTAGGTGCCAATCTTTTCAGTAAACTTGCCATCACGTGGCGAATTAACGTCGGCGATCACGATGCTGTAGAAAGCATAGCTCTTGCGACCGTGGCGTTGCAATCTGATTTTTGTTGCCATAATTTTTTGATAATTATATAAAGGTTTGAAATGCTGCCAACTCGTGACAGCGGCTGCAAAGTTACTGCTTTTGGTCGAGATGACGGCTTGCTACCGCAGTTTTTTTTGCTGTGGTGCGGCTGTATGGGCTACTTTTCTTTCTTGTTGATGATTGATTCCTTGACGTTGTCGAGGTTCAGCTTGCCGATGTTGTCGCGCATGGCGGTGTCGGCTTTGACTTGCTGGAGTTTGTAGTAGTCCATGAAGCCTATGTTGCCGTCGCGCAGTGATTGGGCGAGGGCTTTGGGCACTTCGGCTTCTGCCAGTATGACTTGTGCGCGAGCGTCTTGTGCTTTGGCTTTGTTTTCTTGCTCGAGGGCTACTGCCATGGCGCGTCGTTCTTCGGCTTTGGCTTGGGCTATGTTCTTGTCGGCATTGGCTTGGTCAATCTGGAGTGTGGCTCCGATGTTTTTGCCCACGTCGATGTCGGCTATGTCAATGGATAGTATTTCGAAGGCGGTGCCTGCGTCAAGTCCCTTGCGCAGTACGAGTTTGGAGATGGAGTCGGGGTTTTCGAGTACTTCTTCGTGGGTCTCGGCTGAACCGATTGACGACACGATGCCTTCGCCTACGCGGGCCAGAATGGTGTCTTCGCCGGCGCCGCCTACGAGTTGCTGTATGTTGGCTCTCACGGTAACGCGCGCCTTGGCTATGAGCTGTATGCCGTTTTTGGCTACGGCTGCTACGGGCGGAGTGTCGATGACCTTGGGGTTGACGGAGGTTTGCACTGCCTCGAAGACATTGCGACCGGCGAGGTCGATGGCTGTGGCTTTCTCAAACGAGAGGTCTATGTTGGCTTTGGAGGCTGACACTAGGGCGTGGACTACGCGTTCGACGTGGCCGCCGGTCATGTAGTGGGCTTCGAGGTTGTCGCGGGTGACGTTGTCGAGTCCTGCCTTGTGGGCTTCGATGAGGCTTGGCACGATGATGCTTGGCGGCACGTTGCGTATGCGCATGAGGAAGAGTTGAATGAGCGATATGTGAACACCGCTGACGTGAGCGCTCAGCCAGAGGAAGAACGGCACGAAGTGGAAGAATATCGACAGGCAGACGACGCCTACGATGCCTAAGCTGACATAGAGGAATAATGGATCCATAATTTCTTTATTTAAAATTAAGATAGGTGAAAGTTTCGCCAAAAAGAGATGGGCGGACGTCTTGTGGGGGGGCAGTGGGGGCGGCAATGCTGCTAGTTGTTGCCGGTCGGGATTGGTTCTACGCTGACTTCGTTGAGGTGAATCTTGGTGACCACGATGGGGGTGCCTTCTTCGATGAATCCTTTGGCGGATCTCACTTCGCACTCCACTCCGTTGATGCGGGCATTGCCTATGCGGGCAAGGCGTGTGAGGGCGATGCCTGAATCGCCTGTAGCTAGGCTAGACAGTTGGTCGTTGGCCACGGTGGAGTCTATCTTGGCGTGGAGCGACAGGCGGTTGATGCGTCGTGAGTGCATCACCCAATAGAGTAGCCAAATGGCTATCGCCACTACTGCCACTGACAGCCCGATTCCTACCCAGACTCCATAGCAGACGAAGGCGACGCCCAGTCCTGTCAGTGCGCACAAAGCGCTGAAGATGCCGCATACGCCAAAGCCGGGAATGAGGAATACTTCGACTACATACAACACGAATGACACTACAAAGAGTGAGATGATGATGGTCAGCAACATAGGTAACAGGATTTTAGGGGGTGGTGATAGCTGCGGTGTTGGTAACTGTAATTAGGCTGGTGACGATTGGGGGTGTCAATAACCCGAACGGTATTTTCCCTCTTCCATGTCGTCGAGCATGTTGAGGTAGGAGTTGTAGCGCGAGGGTGATATCTCGCCGTTTTCGACTGCCTGGAGCACTGCGCAGCCGGGTTCGTTGAGGTGAATGCAGTTGCCGAAGCGGCACTGTCTGCCTACGGCGAATATTTCGCGAAAATAGTGGGACACTTCTTCGCGGCTGAAGTTGAAGGTGCCGAAGCCCTTGACTCCTGGCACGTCGATGAGTTCGCCCCCGCCTGGCAGGTCATACATGGAGCTGAAGGTGGTGGTGTGTGTGCCCGAGAGGTGGGCTTCGGAGACCGACGATGTGCGGGCATTGGCTGTTGGCACTAGCCGGTTGATGAGGGCAGATTTGCCCACACCGGAGTTGCCTGCCAGCAGTGTCACTTTGTCTTTGAGACTGTCGGCAAGCGGCTCGATTCCTTCATCGTGCAGTACGGACACTATGTGGGTGTCGTAGCCGAGAGATTTGTAGAGGTGTGCCAGTTCGTGCGCCTGTGCCAGTTCTTCATCGTCGAGGAGGTCAGCCTTGTTGATGACGATGGTCACGTTGACCGAGTAGGCCTCGGCGGTGGCGAGGACGCGGTCGATGAATACGGGAAACGTGACGGGCTCCTTGAGCGTAACCACCAGCAGGCACATGTCGATGTTGGCTGCTAGGATGTGGCTTTGCTTGGAGAGGTTGGAGGCCTTGCGCACGATGCAGTTGCGACGGTCGTCGACGGCAGAGATGAAGGCTGTGCCCTCCTGGTTTTTCTCAAACGAGACGTAGTCGCCCACGACTACCGGCGAGGTGCTGCGTATGCCCTTGAGGCGGAAGTTACCTTTCACCTTGCACTGCACTACTTCGCCATCGGCTGTCCTGACGTCGAACCAGCTGCCCGTGTTTTTGATTACCAGTCCTCGCATCTGCACGTTGGGTAGGGTGGGGTATTGATTATGTTGAGCGTAGACTCTGTGATGGGGTAGGGTCAGACGGTCATGATTTCTTTTTCCTTCTCGGCCAGGATGCTGTCGATTTGCTTCATGAATTTGTCGTGAATCTTCTGCAAGTCGGCCTCGGCGTCTTTCTCTACGTCTTCGCTCAGTCCGTCCTTGATGCCCTTCTTGAGTTTCTCGATGCCGTCGCGGCGGGCGTTGCGAATGGCTATGCGTGCGCTCTCTCCCTCCTTGGTGCATTTCTTCACGAGTTCCTTACGCCTGTCGGTGGTGAGTGGCGGAATGGCCAAGCGGATTACTTCGCCGTTGTTTTCGGGCATGATGCCTACGTTGGAGTCGATGATGGCCTTCTCGATGACACGGAACATGGACTTGTCCCAGGGCTTGATGGCTATGGTGCGCAGGTCGGGGGTGGTCAGTGCTGCCACGTTGTTGAGGGGCACCATGCTGCCGTAGGAGTTGACTCTCACGTCGTCCAGGATGTGTATGTTGGCTTTGCCGGCGCGTACCTGCGAGAGGGTTTCTTCAAGGTGCATAGCTGACATTTCCATTTTCTCTTCTTGCTCTGCAAGGCATTGCTTCACGTCAATCATAGTAAATCTTGTGTTTTTAGGTTTTAACTGTGACAAAAATAGTGCTTTTCGCTCGAACCGCAGGCCTTTTCAAATGCAAAAATTATACATTTGCACAGAATTAGCTGTTTTGCTGCCCTACAGACACATGCACAAATACATTTTCATAGCCACGCTCCTTTGTTTGCTGCTCCCCGCCGTAGTCACGGCGCAGGAAACTGTGGGAAAGTTTCGCTTTGCGGAACTCAACTGCGAGAACCTCTTCGACACCATACACGACGAGGGCTTCAACGACGAAGAATTCTTGCCCCAGTCTGCCCACAAGTGGACGGCGCAGCGCTATCACAAGAAACTGCAGATGCTGAGCAGAGAGATAGCGAGCGTGTCGCAGGTAGACCCGCCCGATTTGATAGCCCTGGTAGAGGTCGAAAACGACTCGGTGGTGAGAGACCTGACGCAGCGCACACGGCTCTGGCCGCTACGCTACAAATACATAGTGACTCACAGTTCTGACTCACGGGGGCTCGACGTGGCCCTGCTCTACCAAGAGGGAGGCTTCAGACCACTGGATATAGTCACGGTGAACTGGGGCACGAGACTGCAAATGAATGGTCTGCGCACCCGTGACCTGCTGCACGTGGCGGGCATTGCGAAATCAGGCGACACCATCAACATTATCGTATTCCACGCTCCCAGTAGACTGGGAGGCAGACAGGCGGAGAAATCGCGTAGAGCCATTCTGGAGAGCCTGAGAGCCTACACCGATTCTATATGCACTGCGCATCCCACTGCCAACATAATAATCACTGGCGACTTCAACGATACGCCCACCACCAAGAGTCTGTACAGCTATCTCGGAGCAAGAATCTACAACCCCGATGATGCCCTCGGGGCGGAAGACTTCAATAGGAACCAACTCTATAACTTGTCGGGCAAGCCGCAGGCGGAAAATGGGGTCAAGGCGAGCTACAGGTATCGCGGTGACTGGGAGATGCTGGACCAGTTCATAGTTAACGGCAGACTGCTGCAGCCGTCGAACCATCTCCACATTGTCGGTAATCCGGTCAGCATCGTTAGTCACAAGTTTTTGCTGGAACCTGACAAGACCTACGGCAATTTTAAACCTTGGCGCACCTTCCAGGGACCGCTCTACAAGGGCGGTTTCAGTGACCATCTGCCCACTCTGCTCGAACTGGAATACCGGCGCTGAGCGACGAAGAACAGACACCCGTCACAAGAGATTGCCGACAAAAACAAGGAATAGTTTGTAGGTTACTCCAAAAAAATACTAACTTTGCATAATTTAGAAAGATAGTGCGGCTGGGGCAATAAATCGGTGCTTCGCTGCGTTATAACGACTATACGATCATTAATAACGATACTCCAAAATCAAGACATATAATCATGACAAGACGAATCTTTGCCATTGCAGCAATGCTTGTGGTGTGCTTCACGGTCGCCAAGAGCCAGAGCCTGATGACTGATGAACAGGTGGCAAACTATATCGCAACGGAGGTGACCAAAGGCACGAGCCAAACCAAAGTTGTGACCGACCTGTTCAAGAAAGGAGTGACCACCGAGCAACTCAGCCGGGCACGTAAACTCCTAGAGTCGCAGAAAGACCCTGTGGCCACGAAGAAAAAAGTGGATCGCAAACGCGAGTTGGAAGTACACCAGGAGAAGGTGAAACCCGAACAGACGCAATATGAACCCGTCAACAACGTCAGTCTGCAGGAGTTTACCGCTCTCGATTCACTGGAAATAGCCGCCTTGGAAAATGCCCCCGAAAAGAAGATTTTCGGTCACGACATATTCAATAAGGAGAACCTGACGTTTGAACCAAATACTAATATGGCTACTCCGGCAGACTATGTGCTAGGAGCGGGCGACCAGGTGATAATCGATGTGTGGGGGGCGAGCCAGACAACCTTTGACGAGACGATTTCGCCCGACGGAATCATAATGATAGACGACGTAGGCCCCATAAAGCTTGCCGGGCTCTCGGTGGAGAGTGCAAGGAGTGCTATAAAGAAGAAGCTTGGACAATACTATGGTGGTTGCAGCTTTAACCTGTCGGTGGGCAACATACGCACCGTGCAGGTGCAGGTGGTGGGCGAAGTGGTAATGCCTGGCTCCTATTCGCTGAGCGGACTGAGCACGGCGTTCAATGCGCTGTATGCCGCCGGAGGTATCAGCGAGAAGGGAACCTTGCGCAATATCAAGGTCTACCGCAACAACAGAATACTGACCACCGTTGATGTCTATGACTACCTCATAAACGGCAATGGCAAGAGCGACGTGCGCCTGCAAGACAAAGACCTCATACTGGTGGGGACTTACGACTGCCTCGTCAAGGTAGACGGTCAGGTTAAGAGACCTATGTATTACGAGATGCGCAAGGGCGAGAGCGTCAAGCGCGTCATTGACTTTGCTGGCGGCTATGCCAACGAAGCCTATACCAAGAATGTGAAGCTCACTCGCAAGTCGGGCACGGAGTATAGCCTGTACACCGTCGATGAGTTTGAGGCGGGCGGTTTCTCAGTGGCTGACGGCGATGAGGTGATGGTTGATGCCATCGTGGCGCGCTATAGCAACATGGTGGAGGTGCGCGGAGCAGTGATGCATCCAAGTCAGTACCAATTGAGCGGCAAGATACAAAGTGTGAAGGAACTTGTGGAGGCTGCCGACGGACTGCGTGAAGATGCCTACACGACTCGCGCCATAATGCACCGCCAGAAAGACGACCTCTCGCTCGAGATGGTCGGCGTTGACATCAAGGGCATCCTTGATGGCACTTGTGCCGACATTCCGCTGAAGAAGAATGACGTGCTGTTCGTAGCCAGCAAAAACGAGATGCGCGGCACATGGACTCTCAACGTGAAAGGCGAAATCGTTTATCCCGGAGAGTATCCCTATGCTGAGAATACCTCGCTGCAAGATGTCATACTACTGGCAGGTGGACTGACCGATGCTGCCAGTCTTGCCCAAGTCGACGTCTATCGAAGAATCATAAACAAAAGCACAAAGAGCGACGAAAATAGGAATGTCGACCACTTCTCTTTCTCGCTCGATGAGAACTTCTGCATTCAGGACGACACGACATTCTACCTGAAGCCTTTTGACGAAATCGTGATAAGAAAAAGCCCGAGCTATGAAACGCAGCAGTATGTCACAGTCAAGGGCTGCGTGAATTTCGTAGGTGCCTATGCCATCACAAAGAAAGACTATCGTCTGAGCGACCTCATAAAGGAATGTGGCGGCTTCACCTCGTTGGCCTATGTCGACGGAGCGCGCATGACACGCCGATTGACCGAAGATGAGAAGGTGCAGCGCAACAACGCGCTGAGGACTGCGCAGGTGAAACTCTACGAACAGAGCCTTGACCAAGAAAAAGGCATCGATTTTGCCAAGTCGGACTCCCTCCTTTCACTCAAGATGGGACTGGATGACTCCTACACTATGGCCATTGATCTGTCGCAGGCCATAGCAAACCCTGGCGGGCCGCAGGACATTGTGCTCCAAAGCGGAGACTCCCTCTCCGTGCCGCAATACTCCAATATCGTGAGGATTAGTGGCGAGGTGGCTTTTCCCATCAGTATGAACTACAAGAAAGGCGAGCGCATCAATTACTACATCAACCATGCGGGAGGATATGCCGACAAGGCTAAGAAACGTGGTGTGTATGTGGTCTATGCCAACGGCTCAATCTCAAAAGCCGAAAAAGGTTCGCGCAACACGGTGCAGCCTGGCTGTGAAATCATAGTGCCCACGAAGGAGCAGACCGAAAAGCTGAAGGCTGCCGAGATAGTGAGCATCGGAACGGGTGCAGCGTCGTTGGCTGCCATAGTGGTGTCAATCCTGAATATAGTGAAGTAAAGACCAAAGCCAATCTCGTCTGACATGGAAAAGCACTCTTCTGACATGGGCATCATCGCTGCCGTGAGAATATTGTTGAACCACAAGAAACTCCTTGTGTGCAACAGCCTTGTTGCAGGCCTTGTGGTAGGGCTACTGATGCTTTGCGTACCACGCTACTATATGTGTGAGGTAACCTTGGCGCCTGAATATGACAACGGTTCGTCGCTTGGTTCTATTTCCTCTATCGCCTCATCGCTCGGCATCAACCTCGGCAGCAGTTCGGGTAGCGATGCCATATCGCCCATCCTTTACCCCGACTTGGTCAGTTCAAAGGAATTCCTGGTTAGCCTGTTTGATGTCAAGGTCACAACCCAAGACGGCAAGATGCACACCAACTACTTTACCTACCTGGCTAAGCACCAGAAATCGCCATGGTGGTCGAAGGCGATTAGAGCCACTACGCGAACCATGAAAAAACTTTTCCGACCCGACAAGGGCGACAAGTTCAAGGCTAAGGGTGTTTCTCCCTTTAGGCTCACCGAGAAGCAGTATATGATAACTGAGATTATCAACCACAAGATTTCGTGCGAAGTAGACCAGGTGAGCTCCATCATCTCGATAAAGGTGACTGACCAAGACCCCTTGATTTGTGCGTCGATGGCCGACTCTGTGAGGGAGCATCTCCAGCTTTTCATTACGCGCTATCGCACAAGCAAGGCGCGCAACGACATGAACTACTACGCTAAACTGCTGAAGGACTCCAAGAGCGAATATGACAAAGCCGTGGCTGCCTACGCTGCCTATGCCGACAGCCATAAGGACGTGATTCTGCAAAGCTACATCTCGCGGCGTGACGAACTGGAGAACGACATGAGTATGAAGTTTAATGTCTACACCGCCTTGCAACAACAACTCGAGTCTGCTAAAGCCAAGATCCAGGAGCGCACTCCCGCCTTCACCACACTTAAATGCGCCAGTGTGCCAGTCAAACCAGCAGGACCAAAGAGAGCCGTCATGGCATTGCTCGCCATGATAGTGGTGTTTGGAGCCACATCGTTCTATATACTCAAGGGTAAAGAACTGCTCAAGAAGATGCTGAACAGGAGCAATCAACAATAATGCGGAAAGGAGCTTGAAACAGTTGTGGACAGCAATCCTTAACTACAGCCACTTTGACACTTATGTTTTTTAGCGGAGTTTCTGAAACCAAGAAGAAGGTGCTGAGCAACCTGGTCTGGGCTGTAGTGGGCAAGACGGCGAACTTGGCAGGCACTCTCGTTCTGGGCATAATCGTAGCCAGATATCTTGGTCCGGAGCAATACGGGCTGATGAACTACGTCTTCAGTTTTGTCTTTTTGTTTCAGGTGTTGGCTTGTTTTGGGCTTGACAACATCGAAGTTCGCGAAGAGGCCAAGGGTAGCATTCCCTACACCACGGTCATCGGCACAGCCTTTTGGATTAAAGTCGTAGCAGGAGTCTTGTGTATCGTCCTGTCGGTGCTCACAGCCCTCTTGATAGGCGAGGACAACTTCACTGTTACGCTCATTGCGCTCTATTCCACCTACATCGTTTTCAACGCCTTTGTCGTGATAAGAAACTACTTTACGAGTATAGTCGAGAACCGATATGTCGTAATGTCTGAGATATTCAGGACATTCGTGGGCATAGCCATCAAGGTGGTCCTCTTGCTCCTTGACTGCTCGCTGATATGGTTTGTGGCGGCGTTTGCTTTCGACTGGCTCTTGTTGGCGGGCGGTTATGTCTCGGCCTATCGCAACCGTGTGGGTAGCCTGCGTCAATGGCGCTTCTCGATGCCTTGTGCCAAATACATGATGCGAGAGTCGCTGCCGCTGCTCATCACAAATGCTGCCGTAATAATCTATCAGCGCATAGACCAAGTAATGATAGGGCAGCTCCTGCCCGACAAATCCAATGTGGGATACTTTTCGGTGGCTGCCAAATTCGTGGAGGTTATGATTTTCATTCCCGCCACTTTGGCCAACACCATCTCGCCCGTGTTGGTGAAACTGAGAACTACCTCCCCCTCCAGCTATAAAGTCAAGAGTCAGCGCTTCATGAACGTCTCCCTATGGCTCAGCATAGCCATCAGTGCCGTGGTGTCGCTGTTGTCCTATTGGATAATACTCCTCACTTTTGGCAGGCAGTATCTTCCGGCGGTAGCCATCTTGCAGGTACTGTCGTTCAAGACAGCAGCCTCCGCTTTGTCAAACACGGCAGGTGCCATGCTCATTGTTGAGGGCTTGCAGCGCTGGGTGTTCTTCCGCGACTTCCTGGGGTGCATGGTGTGTGTGGTTCTCAACTATTGGTTGCTGCCAGAGTATGGCGCTATTGCGGCAGCTTTTGTGGCTATCGTGGCGAATCTTGCGGCAGGCTATGTTGCCGACGCTTTGATTCCGGCCTATCGCCATTTGTTTGTGCAGCAGACCAAAGCCATCTTTCTTGGTTGGCGCGACCTCTTGCACGCCAGAACTTTGCTGAAAGGAAATGCTAACGACTAAAAAAACGAAATACCAATGCCAGTAGACATCGATAACGACATAATAGACCTCAAGACGCTCTGCCGGGTCATCAAGGAGCGCAAGAAGGCTTTCATCACGCTGCAGATAGTGGTGATAGCTCTTGTGTCGATCATACTCGTCGCCACCCCCAAGGTGTATCAGGCCCACGTCGAGATAGCCCCCGAAATATCTTCCGACCAAAACGACAACATGGCCAACATGCTGCGTCTGCTCACTCAAAACAGCGTTGTCAAGAAGGATATTGACGCCATCTTCCCAGTGATGTATCCCAATATCGTGTCGTCAGACGGCTTCGGAGTAGGCTTGTTTGACATCAAGGTCCACACACTCGACGGCTCCGTCAACACTACCTACTATGACTACCTCAAAAACCACACCCGCATACCCTTCTGGAGATGGCCGCTGAAGTGGATAAATCAACTCATCAAGTCCAAAAAAACTCAGACGGGCAGGGCTGCGGTCAACAATGGTCAGACTCTAGTCAGACTTTCGACTGATGAAGAACGCATCCTAAGAAAAATCCAGAACAACACGGTCTGTGTCGTTGACCGCAAGACGGGCATACTCAACCTCGTGGTTTCCGACCAAGACCCTTTGGTCTGCACGACCATAGCAGACACCATCACCCAGCATCTAAAGCAAGCCATCATCCTCTATCGCACCAACAAGGCACGCACTGACTACAAGTTTTCAGAGAAAGTCTACCAAGACTCCCGAATGGAGTATGAGGCGGCCAAGCAGACGTGGCTTGACTTCATGAGAAACCATGTAGCCGTAGACCGGTCTGACCTCTTGGCACGGAAGCAGGAGCTCGAACAAGAGATGAACACCAAGCGCGCCATCCTCGAATCCAACGAGATTCAGCGCTTCACCATACAGTCTAAGATTCAAGAGAACACCCCCGTTTTCTCCATAGTCAAAAAACCCTATATACCTAACGAGGCAACGTTCCCCAAGGTAGGCACGACCATCGTCTTCTCGCTGCTGCTGGCCAACATCGCCATGCTTGGATTCATCTTCCGCAAGCGGCTCGTCAAGATGATTGACTAGCACTGCGCCAACCCTTTCACGACTAACTGCACTGCGCCTCTCCAAACCAGCGACCCATTAAAATCCAATCCGCAAGCGAATATTTCACAACACCATGTTTCAGACCTTCGCCGTATATATCACACTCATCGTAGCAATGCTCTACCTAAGCTATATAGGCAGAGCCAAGCAGCAGTGGAAGTATATGGTCTACGGCATACTGATATATGCCATTGTCTTCGGCATGCGCTACGGAGTGGGAGTCGACTACTTCAACTACCTCAACAACTACAATGCTTATTCCACATCGAGCGGTCAATGGGGTGTGTCGGAGAACTTTGAAGCGGGCTTCGGATTCATGACTGGATTGCTCGCTTCGGTCCATGCCCACTTCACCGTCTACTTTGGACTCATAGCCTTTCTGCAACTCTTCTTCACATTCCTGGCTCTCAAGGACGAACACAGGCTCTATCCCTACCTCGTCTTTTCGTTCATGATAGGAAGCTATTGGTTGTCCTACTCCAACTGCTTGAGACACATCCTGGCCATGGGCATCTGGATATGGGCCGTCAAGTTCATCTCTGAGAAGAAGATATGGCAGTATTACCTCGCCATCGCCGTGGCATGCACCATGCACACCACCGCATTGGTTCTCCTCTTGTTCTACCCCATCTTTCGCTGGAGGCAAGGGTGGCTTCGCAATATCTACGTGCAGCTCGGCCTGCTGGCGGCGGCCTTGTTGCTGATGACCATGAACCCCTTGCAGAACCTCATAAATAACTTTGACACCCTCATCTCCATGGCGGGCTACGAAGCCTATCTTGAGAGCGACCGCACCACTCAGCTCAATGGCGAAGCGACACTTGGACTAGGCTTCTTGGTCAGCCTCACTATCAACATCCTTCTCATCGTCTACAGCAATAAGGTCAAGGACTATTTCAAGTCAAAATACCTCAACATAGCTTACGACCTCTTCATCGTCGGCATAATGCTTAAATACATTTTCATCAATAGTATGCTGTTTCTCAGAGCAAGCTACTATTTCATCTACATGATTATCATCGTGACAGCGTTCACCATGTACTACGCTCGCCAGAAGAACAAGCCTCTCTTGTATGCCCTCGTTGCGCTCTTCGGCTTCCTGTTCTTGGGCACAGTGCTCAACGGCGATGACAACACGGCCTCCTTCATCTTCTTCTGGCAAAAAGACTTGTTCTATCTCAAATTATAGTCCTATTCGGTATATATTCCGGTTGTTTTTAGTAATTTTGCTAAACCCTAGATTTTACGTTGTTCCCACAGCTATGTGAGAGCGACGTGGTTTTGGCTACACTAGGCATATAGCCGACCGCCCTGGGGCTACGACACACGTGTAGAACACGTTGTGAAGCGAAACGAGAACGGCACAGACGACTGACACTCCGTCGCCGTAGTCTGCCACTGGGCAGTAATCGGCGCCACTGCCGCTCTAAACGACACCGACCTATTATGTACGACATACCTGTACTCTTCATATTCTTCAATAGAAAAGACATCGCGTTGAAAGCCTTCGAGAGAATCAGGGCGGCCAAGCCCGCTACGCTCTACCTCTCGCAAGACGGGCCACGTGCCGAATATGGCGAGCAGGAACAAGCCGCAGTAGCCGAAATCCGTGAGGCCATAACGAGCCTCGTTGACTGGGACTGCAATCTCCACACTCATTTCGCTTCACACAACCAAGGCTGTGCCATGGGTGTCAAGACAGCCATCGACTGGATGTTTGCCACTGAGCAGTGTGGCATAATCCTCGAAGATGACTGTGTGGTCAACGACTCCTTCTTCCCCTATATGGAGGAAATACTGACGCGCTACACCGACGATCAGCGCATCGGCATGGTTGCGGGCACCAACCCCATTGCCAGCTGCAAGGCGACCGAAAGCTCCTACTTCTTCTCGCGCTACAAGAGTTGCTGGGGGTGGGGCACGTGGAAACGCGCTTGGAACAATATGGACATCGCCATGCACTGGCGCAGTGCCCACACGGCTGACGTCATAGCCAACAGCGGATACTACGGTCGCCACAAGCAGAAGTGGCTCTACCAGCTCAAGTGTATCGACGGTGGATATGTCTCGGCATGGGACTGGCAGTGGTATTTCACCCTCTCGGCACAAAACCAACTATGCGTGTATCCGGCTCATAACCTGGTGTCCAACATTGGCAACGGCACCACGGCGACACACACTGCATTCGCCACTGTCACCCGCCAGTCGGCTGAACTGACATTCCCCCTCAAGGCGCCAGCCTACGTCTGCCCCAATAGCCAGTTTGACCAAGCCTTCCTCAAGATGGAGAATACCCCCATGCGCCGACTGCTCAGAGTCATGCCCAACAAACTCAAGAAAAAACTGAAAGACATCATCAAAAACTATGCGATATATAAAAACAGCCACGGGAAAAACGCCAATTAAGACCAAAGCGTTGTATCTCGGGGCAAAACCAATCAATAAGGAAATCGCCGAAGAAAACCTCCGCTTACTCAAAACGGTGCTTGACCGCAAAGGACTCAAGACACCGCTTGCCTACGGCACCCTGCTCGGAGCCATACGCGACAAGGATTTCATTACCCACGATGAAGACATTGACCTCCTGGCCAGAGCTGAAGACAAACAAGCTTTCTTCGACACCCTCCCCGAACTCGCAGAGTGCGGATTTGATGTCGTGAGATATGACCGTCGCGGATTGCTCTCCATCATGCGCAAGGGCGAATATATTGACCTCTACTTCTTCCAGCCCGACAAGGATGGACTTCGCTATTGCAGCGGATGCTATTGCCCCACCGAGTTTCTAGACGACCTCGTCACATACCGCTTCAAGGACAATGACTACTGGATTCCTGCCAACTACGAAGCTTTCCTCGTCTTCATGTATGGTCACGACTGGCAGACCCCCATTCGCTATACCAACTACCACCTGCCGTTCTGGAAAAGATGGCTCTTCTGCCTCAAGGAACATCTCAAGACTCATTTGCCTGACCGCATCTACTACCTCATGGCGCGCCGGGCTGAGAAGAAAAAACAGCGCCAATACGTTTCCAAGCTTGAGCGCTATCGCAATTTCGTCATGGCGCAGCAAGCCCACTAACCCCCACACTTTGCCTACAAACGTCTCTAACCAAGTTGCAATCTCTGAAACAACTACAAATAATCACCCACCCCCAAAAAACGGCGACAAGGATTTTTCCCTGTCGCCGTTTTTTTTGTGAACTTCTCATAGTAGCCACAAACCATCTACCAATTTTGCAGAACCTAATAAATTTCACGCTCAGCCCCAAATCGAAACAGTCTGGTTGAGCCTACTACTCAATTTCCGTGGAAATTGATATCAATTTCGGGCGAGAGTCATATCAATTTCGGCGGAAACGGACAAACGTTTCCGCCGAAACGTGCTTGTCAGCTCAACTCTTTTTTTTTGCTTGAGTGTGGTTTAATTGTTGTAAACCTTTGCCGCAACAAATCATTTGTTGGGCAAAAATATTGTGGGTGTTGTAATAAATGTGTAGTTTTGCCAAATATGAAACTAACCACGTTCTTTCTCTCGGTCCTCGCCGCAGCTGTGTGTGCGGCTTGCAGTGACAACAATGAAGGCTCTGCCGGCAATGGTGTGAAGTCAATCTCAGGCTCTGTGGTGGCTGTCAACGGATATGGACAGCCCATACCCAGTTTTACTCCCCAGCAGATGGCTGCGGCGGGATTTGACTACGCTGACCTTGTCGATGTGACCATAGGTGACTCCATTCGTCTGAAGAATGTGCCTTATGTCACTTCTTTCAACGAGGTGGCGATATTGGGGCCTTCGTATGTGGACTATAATGCTCACGGCGATGATTATGGTTTTGCCATGCTCAATGGTGATTTCCATTACTATATTGGTGGCAATGTGGGCGACCCGGTGACGATGAAGTTGGCGGTGAAGGGTGGCTACAAGGACACCTATGAATTGATGAAGTCTGTATATTCCGTAGAGCGTCAAGACGGCGAGACGGCTGAGGAGTATGCCAACTTCCGTATGGTCACTACCACCGGCATCAAGCCTGGTGTGCTCTATCGCTCAAGCAATCCGCTTAACTGCGTGAAGAACCCCGGACGCTACAGCGTGGTTGATAGTTTGGCGCAGGTAGTTGGCATAGCTACCGAGATTGACATTGCCGACACCGACGAGCAGGTGGAGACCTATATGCAGACTCAAGGCTATGCTTCGACCTATTGTCCTGCGCTCTTTCGCAACGGCAAGACCAAGTGTTGCGGCATGATGGCCAATTCGTTTTGCGACGATTTTCGCACAAGGCTGGCTGGCGCCGTGAGGTTCATGATAGCCAACAATCCTCCTTACCTTATTCACTGCAATGAGGGCAAAGACCGCTGCGGTTTCGTCTCGATGGTCTTTGAGGCTCTCGCAGGAGCCAGCGTTGATGAGTTGCGTCGCGACTATATGATCACCATGATTAATTTCTACAAGATAGAGGATGGCGGTGAGTCCTATAATTTGCGACAGCAATATTCCATCGACCGTATGATATGGCTCTTGTGTAACGAAAGCGCACTTGAGAACTATAAGCAGATAGACTGGGACAACATTGACGTGTCGTCAATCGATTGGCAAGGACTGGGCTTTTATACGCAGAAGCCTCACACACTGCAAGGCCCAACGCTGCAGAGCGCAGTGCGCAGTTATCTCAAGGAGGGCGGTCTGACCGACCATGAGGTTGACCAACTCTACACTATTCTCACTGAAGGGAAACTTTAATGTGTTGCCCTCGTCGGGTGTTGCCGCTGTTTTAGAGGATATCGGCATATAACATTAGGCACACCGTATGCTTGACACATTTGTGGGCAATGTGATGCTGCCAAGCATCATTGTGACCAGTAAGTCTGGCAACAATGGCTTGAAAATTTTGGGTATTGGCGGAAGGCTATCGTTAAGCTGCGGCTATCTCTTTTTCTTGAAGAAGTCGCGCATGAGTGCTGCGGCTTCGTTAGCCAGAACTCCACTGGTGACGGTGGTCTTGGGGTGAAGGGCTCTTGGCGAGACGAGGGTGTAGCCACGCTTGTCGTCAGAGGCTCCGTAGACGACACGACCCAGTTGCGCCCAGCCTATCGCTCCGGCGCACATGGGGCAGGGCTCTACGGTCACGTAGAGTGTGCAATCGGTGAGATATTTGCCTCCGAGCGTGTCAGCGGCTGCGGTGATTGCCTGCATCTCGGCATGGGCGGTGACGTCATTGAGTCGCTCCACCATGTTGTGTGCACGCGCTATGATGCTGTCGCGGCACACGATGACTGCCCCTATTGGCACTTCATCTTCTTCAAAGGCTTTCTGCGCTTCTCTTAGGGCGCACTTCATGAAATAATTGTCGTCAAGCACGTTATAGTCGTTTTGCGCAAAGTTAGTAACTTTGTAGTGAAAAAACAGTGGCTGATGGCATTCAGTGTGAAATATTTTAATGTTGACGAGACCGACTCAACCAATCTGGAGGTGGCAAGGCGCGTTTCGGCCCTGAGGGCGGAAGAGCGTGAGTCGTATGACTGCTTTGTGGCATCGGCTGATTTCCAGACGGCTGGTCGTGGACAGCGGGGCAACTGCTGGGAGTCGGAGCGTGGCAGCAATCTGCTCTTCAGCCTTATGGTTTACCCCAAGGGCATTGCTGCGAGTCGCCAGTTTGTGTTGTCGCAGGCAATGTCGGTTGCTGTGTGTCGTGCGCTCAATGGGTTGGACGGCGGTTTCGGCATAAAGTGGCCCAACGACATATACTATGGTGAGGGCAAGGTGTGTGGCACGGTCATAGAGACGACGTGGCACGGAGGCTGTGTGGAACGATGCATATTGGGCGTTGGGATAAATGTCAATCAGAGTGACTTCAGCAGCGATGCCCCCAATCCGCTGTCGCTGTGCCGCATTTTGGGGCACGAGGTTGACCGCTCTCAATTGCTGAGTTGTGTGGTGGAGGGTTTTATGAACACGCTGCACATGGTGTATGAAGGTGTGGGCGACAGTGTTGCCTCGCTCTACCGCGACATGATGATTCGCAAGGACGGCTTACATCGCTATCGTGATGCCGAGGGTGAGTTTGCTGCCCGCATGGTTTGTGTGGAGCCCGATGGCCATTTAGTATTGAGCGATAGCGAAGGGCGATTGCGCCGCTATATGTTTAAGGAGGTGAGGCACTTGTTTGGCACTCTTGAGCGTGAATAGGTCAGCCTCAATAGTGAAGGGGGAGGGTGGTTGCTGCAAGTTTGGCGGTGCAAAATTTTGCTATTTCACGTTATGTCAGTAAATTCGCAGAAACCTTATTTACAATTAAACATCATGGCAAAATACAATAGAATTCTTCTGAAGCTGAGTGGCGAGAGCCTCCAGGGTGAACAGGGTTACGGCATCGATGTGAATCGCCTCAACGACTATGCCGAGCAGATTAAGCAGGCTCATGAGTTGGGTGTGCAGATAGGCATCGTGATTGGCGGTGGCAACATCTTCCGCGGATTGTCGGGAGCCGGCAAGGGCTTTGACCGTGTGAAGGGTGACCAGATGGGCATGTGCGCTACTGTGATTAATAGCCTTGCGCTGAGCAGTGCGCTTGATGCCAAAGGTGTAAGCAACAAGGTTCTGACCGCCATTCGCATGGAGCCGATAGGTGAGTTCTACAGCAAGTGGAAAGCCATAGAGGCTATGAAGCAAGGCAGCGTGGTCATTATGAGCGGTGGCACTGGCAATCCCTATTTCACAACCGACACGGGGTCTTCGCTGCGCGGCATTGAGATAGAGGCCGATGTGATGCTGAAGGGTACCAGGGTGGACGGTGTCTACACTGCCGACCCAGAGAAGGATCCTACGGCTACCAAATTCTCCAAGATTACCTATGACGAGGTGTACAACAAGGGATTGAAGGTGATGGACCTTACCGCCACGGCTATGTGCAAAGAGAATCATCTGCCCATCTATGTGTTCAACATGGATATCTATGGCAATCTGATGAAGGTGCTTAGTGGCGAGGACATAGGCACGCTGGTGTATTGATGTGAGTTGGCAAGCCGCTTGTCAAGGGGCGGTGACAATTAAATAGGAAGCCAAAAAAAAAGATAGCGGAAAGTTTATCCTTTCCGCTATCTTTGATTATAAGGTTTTAAGATGTTAGGCCTTGCTCCGGGTGCTATCACCCGAGGCAAGGCGCATGTGTGTTAGTTACGAAACTTGTTGCGCCCGGCATCTATGCGCAAGAAGATGAACAGCAACAGTGTGAATCCCCACAGCGAGGAGCCTCCGTAGCTGAAGAAAGGCAACGGTATGCCTATGACCGGGGTGATGCCCATCACCATGCCCACGTTGATGAAGAGGTGGAACAGGAATATGCTCAACACGCAGTAGCCGTAGATGCGCCCCGACCGAGTGGTTTGGCGTTCAGAAATCCAGAGTAATCTCAAGATGAGGATGAGAAATAGCAGCAACACCACAGTGCAGCCTATGAAGCCGTGTTCTTCGCCCACAGTGCAGAAGATGAAGTCGGTGTCTTGCTCAGGCACGTATTTTAGCTTTGTCTGTGTGCCGTTGAGGAATCCCTTGCCGGTGAGTCCGCCTGAGCCTATGGCTATCTCGCTTTGGTGGACATTGTAGCCAGCTCCGCTGAGGTCTTCCTCAAGTCCAAGGAGTACCTTGACGCGCTGCTGCTGGTGGGGCTGCAAGACATTGTTGAGTACGTAGCTTGTGGAGTAGAACATGGCGAGTGACATTGCAGCGAAGATACCAATCAGCAGTATCTTGTTGTTGCGGCTGCGCAGTCCGCTTATGATAAGGTATATGCCAGTGTAGGCGCACAAGGCTAGCAAAATCCATCCGAGCAGCTCTTGCTTGAAAAACATTTGCACTACATAGCCGCCGATTATTACTGACAAGCCCCACACCAGAAGATGTCGCACACAACGGTTGTCGCGACGATGGTAGACACGAAGTAGTGCCAGGCAGAATGTCCATATCAGCACCAGCACGGAAAATGTTCCGACGGAGACGCCGCCGCAAGGCATAAGCACATTGTCAAATTTCAGGCCTACGACAAAATATACTACTGCGGCGAAGGCTACGAAGAGCACACTGCCGCTCATTCCTTCGCGGTAGAACACTAGCATCAATGAGAAGTAAACGAGGGCCGAGCCTGTCTCGCGCTGCATGAAGATAAGCAAGATGGGCAGCAAGACCATCATTAGTGCCTGCATGAACATCTTGCGGTTTTCAATGGAGAAGTTGTAAGCTCCCATAAACTTTGCTAGCGCCAGCGCCGTGGCGCACTTGGCAAATTCTGCCGGCTGTATGTTGACCGGTCCCAGCGATATCCATGAGTATGACCCCTTGATGTTAGAGGCTAGAAATGGAGTGGCGAGTAATAGCAAAGCCATGCCTACATATATAATGTTGGCAAACGTGTCAAACAAACGGTCGTCGGTAAGCAGCAGCACCAAGGCAAGCACAAGCGAACAGCCAATCCACGCAAGTTGTTTGCCAGAGCGTTCGGCAAAGTCGAGGATGTCGGTGTTGTCGTAGCTGTAGCTTGCGCCGACAACGCTCAACCACCCCATAGCTAGCAGCATTAGGTAGATGAGAATGGTCCACCAGTCGATGGAGTGGAACACGCTTGTGGGCTTATCTTGTGTTTGAACCATAGCTTATTGTTCTTGATGCAAATGCGGCGGCTTTGGCTTCGGAAGCCGGCGACAGTTTTCCGTTGAGGTATTGTTCCATTATCAGCGAACCTATGGGCACGCCATAGACGGCACCGAAACCTCCGTTTTCTACATAGACTGATACGGCTATTTGGGGATTGTTCATCGGGGCGAATCCCATGAAGATAGAGTGGTCGCGCCCGTGGTTTTGCGCAGTGCCAGTCTTGCCGCACACCTCGATGCCTGGAATGGCTCCGCCGCGGCACGTGCCGCCCAATACGGCTGCTCTCATGCCCTGAGCCACCATTTCGTAATAATGTTTGTCTACCATCGTGTAGTGGCGCTTGGTGTAGGTAGAGTCGATGCTTCTGCCCTCTATGTGGCGCACTACGTGGGGCTTGTAGTAGTAGCCACGGTTGGCGATGGTGGCTCCGAGATTGGCTATCTGCAGTGGCGTGAGTAGCACTTCGCCCTGTCCGATGGCATCGCTGATGATGGTCTGTCCGTTCCAGTGGTTGGCACCATACCATTTGTCGTAGTAGTCGGCATTGGGTATGAATCCTCGCTTTTCGCCCGGCAGGTCAATGCCCAGTTTGTAGCCGAATCCCATAGACACCATGTAGTCCTTCCATTTGGTTAGGGCTTTGTAGCACGACCCATAGCGTTTCTTTGAAATCATGTGATAGAATCCCCAGCAGAAGTATCCGTTGCAAGAGGTTTGTATGGCGAAATGTAGCTTGGTGGGTGATGGATGACCATGGCAGCCCACTCTGAATCTGCCTATCACGAAACCGCGATGGCAGGGATAGGCGGTCTCTGGTGTTACGACATTTTCTTGCAGGAAGGTCAGGCCCTGTGATGTCTTGAACGTGGAGCCTGGAGGATATTGCCCCATGATGGCTCTGTTGTAGAGAGGCTTGTAGGGATCGCGGGCCAACTGAAGATAGTTCTTGCCGCGGTCGGGGCCTGTGAGCAAATGAGGGTCGTAGCCTGGCGACGACACCAAGCACAACACCTCGCCCGTGGAGGGCTCTATGGCCACGATAGTTCCGATTTTTCCGCTAAGTAGTCGTTCGCCGAGTTTCTGCAGTTCGTTGTCAAGCGAGAGGTAAAGGTTGCGCCCGGGAATGGCTGCTTTGTCGAAGCGTCCATTTTGGTAGGATCCCTTCATGCGCCCCCTGACGTCGCGCAGCAATATCTGAACTCCCTTTTCACCGCGGAGGTCTTTTTCGTAGCTGCACTCTATGCCCAACTTACCGATATAGTCGCCTCGGCTGTAGTAGGCATCAGAGTCAATATCGGCGGGGTTCACTTCGCCAACATCGCCTATGACGTGGGCACCGGCATTTGTGGAGTAGCGTCTCACAGTGCGTTGCTCGGCATAGAATCCATTGAATTTGTATAGCTTTTCCCTAAGCAATGCGTATTGCTCGGCTGGTATTTGCCCTATGAATAGCTGTGGAGTGTAGCGCGAGTATCCGACATTTTTGCGAGAGTCTTTTATCTCGTCCATGCGCTTGATGTAGTCCTGTCGTGTGATGCCTATGGTGCGACAGAAGTCAAGGGTGTCGATGCCACGTTGCTCTTCCATGATGACCATGATGTTGTAGACAGGCTCGTTGTAGACCATCAGGGTGGAGTCGCGGTCATAGATGAGTCCGCGTGCGGGATACTGCGTCTTGCGGTAGAAGGCGTTGGATTCGGCGTTGGCCTTGTACTCGTCGCTGAATATCTGCAAGCCGGCGAGGCGAGCAATGTATATCAGCACGATTACAACGGCAATCGCTGCTATGGTGTATTTGCGTTTTTCAAGTTCAGGGTTTTTCACTTCGGGTGGTATCGTGGGGGCGGTTTATTTCCGTGAACTGCTTCTTATGCTCTCCATGAACCAAATGACCAGGAATGACAGCAAGGAACTGCCGCCAATGTTGATGGCAGTGTCCACTGGATTGAAGAAGTTGAAGGTCATTATCAGGTAGAACACGGTGGTCTGAATTAGTACTGCCACAGCAGTGTAACGAAGGAAGAAATATAGTCCGAGGGTCTTGATTGACGGAATCTCGTCTTCGTCATCGCTGTCTTGTCCTCCGAAGAAAGTCAACAGCATGCCTTGAATGAGAGCCACCAGCGTCAATGTGGCAGCCATGACTCCTGGTGTGTTTGTAAAGATGTCTTGAATCAAGCCGATGCCAAAGCCCCACAGTAGCTTGGCGCATTTGGACATGTTGAGTGGAAATGTCATGATGACATAGACGCAAATCAGCGGCGTAGCATATCCAAGGATGTGGACGTGGTTGAAAATCAGCACCTGGAGGGCAACAATGATTATTGCAAAGAAAATTCTTGTCAACGGGTTCTGGTTCATGTTTCGTTACGCTTGGTTTGTGGTCATCTTATTGTTCTTCGCCGCTGTCTCCAGCAATCTGGTGGTGCAGTCCTTCTATCTCGGCTTTGTGGAGATTTTCGAACACACAGACATCTCTGAGGTTGCCGAAGTCGGTACCGAGATGCACCTTATATCCTTTTTGCATACCATTACGCCGGTTGGGCTTTGAGCACACTTTGCCTACAAAGAGTCCGGGCGGGAAGATTGTGGAGTAGCCGCTAGTCTCTACGACATCACCTACGTGAGTCTTGGTATATTGCGGCATGTCAACGAGATTGGCATAGTAGACGGAGCCACCCTTCCATTGCAGTGAACCGTAGTAGCCTGTGCGCCTGATGCGGCAACTGATGCTCGACTTGACATTGGTAATGGGCAATACGAGTGAGTAATGGGTGTTGACAGCACACACTACCCCGACTACTCCTCCTCCGCCGACCACACCCATCTCTGGCTTGATGCTGTCGATGGCTCCTTTGTCGATGACGATATAGTTCTCGTCTTTTACTATTGACGACGAGACGACTTTAGCCCTATAGAGTTTGTAGCCCTGTAGGGAGTCGAGAACCATCTGCTCATTGCGTGACAAATGCTTGGTCTTGTCTTTGAGCTGTTGCCTGAGCCTCTCAGTCTGTAGTTGTAGTATGGCATTTTGGCTGGTTAGGTGCCGGTTGATTTCGTCGAGGTGAAGGTAGGTCTCTACCTGCGTGTATAGCCCATTGACAGTCGCAGCAATGTTGTTGGACTGGGTGAACCACACGCTCCCGTGATAATGACTGAACCTGAAGAGCAGAACGAAGCTCAGCGTCTCCAGAGCCACGAAGAGTATCCAGTGGCTATATTTTTTCAGAAATTCTATCAGGTTGTTCATCTTGTGGCAACGAGAGGTGGTTGAAGGGCTATTTTTCTGTACGTTCCCGCCCTCTTTGAGGAGGACGGGAACGTACAGAAGTTTTTTTTTATGGATATATGGCGCCGACTATCTCATCAGGAATGAGAAGTGGTCAGCGTTTTTGAGTGCTATGGCTGTTCCTCGTGCCACACAGTGTAGTGGGTCTTCGGCAACATGGAACTTGATGTTGATGCGATCTGCCAAACGCTTGCCGAGTCCGCGCAGCAAGGCTCCGCCGCCCGTGAGGTAGATGCCGTTCTTGACGATGTCGGCATAGAGCTCAGGTGGTGTGCTTTCGAGTGCGCTGAGCACGGCGGTCTCAATGCGCGATACCGACTTGTCGAGGCAGTGGGCTATCTCCTGATAGCAGATGTGTACCTCCATTGGCAATGCGGTAATCTTGTTAGGACCGTGAACGGTGTAGTCTTCGGGAGCTTCTTCCTTGGGAAGGTCTGTGAGCACTGCACCTACGTGAATCTTGATGCGTTCAGCCATGCGCTCGGATACCTTTACGTTGTGTTGTCGGCTCATGTATTCTTGGATGTTGGCTGTAAATTCGTCACCTGCCATGCGGATGGAGGTGTTGGCTACGATACTGCCGAGCGAAATAACCGCTATCTCAGTTGTGCCACCGCCAATGTCAACAACCATATTGCCTTCGGGAGCTTCGACGTCGATGCCCACTCCGAGAGCTGCCGCCATCGGTTCAAAGATAAGATAGATGTCGCGTCCGCCGGCATGCTCGGCAGAGTCTCTAACCGCACGCAGTTCCACCTCGGTGGCTCCCGACGGCACACCTATGACCATGCGCAGTGACGGAGCGAAAAGCCTTGTGCCGCTTTTGACCATCTTGATTAGTCCGCGCATCATCTGCTCGCAGGCGTCGAAGTCGGCAATTACTCCATCGCGCAGAGGGCGAATTACCCTTATCTTGTCGCTGTGTTTTTCATACATCAGTTTCGCTCTTCCCCCTACGGCCAGCATTTTCTTACTGTCGCGGTCTATGGCAACCACTGACGGCTCGTCAACGAGCATCTTACCATCGTTGAGTATGATGGTGTTGGCGGTGCCGAGGTCCATAGCCAGTGACTGGGTAAATGAAAAGAATCCCATATTGTTGTTCTGTCAGATTTATTTGAATGTCTGTGGGTGTTTGTTGCGATCAGCTTATTTGCTGGTGAAATATGCGTGAATGGCTGTGTCGTAGCTGCTGCTTGTGGCGAATGCACGCTCTGCGAACTCTTTGCGTTGTGCGAGAGTCGTGGCGGCACCAGTCGACAGAATGTCGTTGAGCTTGGCATATTCGGCCTTGCTCGGCACGATAACCACGTCATTGAAGTTCTTGGCTGCTGCACGGATGAGCGAGATGCCGCCAATGTCGATTTTCTCGATGATGTCAGCTTCGCTTGCACCGCTCGCTACGGTCTCCTCGAATGGATAAAGGTCTACGATAACGAGGTCGATTTCGGGTATTTCGTATTTCTTCATCTGTTCCTGGTCACTCTGGAGTGCGCGACGTCCCAGTATTCCACCGAAAATCTTGGGGTGGAGAGTCTTTACTCTTCCACCGAGGATGGATGGGTAGGTGGTCACGTCCTCGACCTTGGTGCAGGGGTAGCCAAGGCTTTCAATGAACGACTGTGTGCCGCCTGTAGAGAGAAATTTCACTCCTGCAGCGTTTAGTTTTGCAAGGATTTCTTCAAGCCCGTCTTTATGGAAAACCGAAATCAGGGCAGTCTTTATTTGCTTTGTGTCCGACATGCTTAAAAAGGTGTTTTTTGTGTGAGAGTGCAAAGTTAAGGCTTTTTTGTTACTTATCAGATTGATACTAAGCATAATTTACGGAGAAATATGCTACAAAATTTTCCCCGTGTGGCAAAAGCCATTCTGATAGGTGCAAAACGTGGTAGCACGGCAGAGCTGTGGTTGGTCTGCCGTGATGGTTGCTAAATGCCCTTTTCTATGCCATAGCCGAAGAGTGCGAAGTCTCCTAGGGCAGGGTCGTCAGGAAAAATAGAGTGGAAGTGGTAGGTAATCTGCCGGGCGGTAGCGATGTCTGCCGAGTGGCGTGAGGTGAGCCCGAGTTTTAGGGCAGTGTGGTGCACATGGGTGTCGAGTGGAATAACCAGCGACTTTGGTGACAGTCGTTTCCAAATGCCGAGGTCGACAATGTTGTCGCGCCGCACCATCCAGCGCAGAAAAAGCCATAATCTTTTGCACGGTGACTTCTTGCTTGCATCGGCTATGCCCGCTATGCCACTGAAAATGCGGCTGATTGCCTGGGTCGGGTCGTTATTGATGTCACCGAGGTTGTCCACAACGCAATCCTCCAGGTCTACATGCTGTCGGTAGACCTCATAGAGCCGCTCCATGAGATTGTAGAAATCACCATAGCGCACGGTGCGGTAGAAGCAGTCATGGCTGTTGCGAAATTGTTTCCATACGCAGCTTTGCAAGTAGCCAAAGGGGGCATTCTTGAAAATATCGCTGTCCAAACGATTGGCGGTGGCAACTATCTGCTTGCGGTTGCCCCAACTTATCCATGCAGTGACAAATGCCGAAATCTCAATATCCCTTTTGCTGGTGTAGCGGTGAGGGAATTGTACTGGGTCGCTGGTGATGAAATCCTTTGTGTTGTAGCGAAGCGCCAGTTCTCTAAGAAATTCGGGCGTAACCTTGTCGGACAACATGGAGTATCAGAGTTTTTCCATGAACTTGTGCCTGTTGACGATGTATCTGACGTGTTCTCCCTCGCCAATGATGCCTTTGTCGTCTTGTGCCGTGAGGCTGAAGGTCAATTTGCGTCCCTCTACAGCGGTGAGGGTAGCGGTGGCACTCACCTTGTGCCCAGGGGCGGTAGGGCGCAGGTGTGTGGTGCTAATCATAGAACCTACGGTGGTGGAGTCTTCTTCAAGTTGGTCTTTCACCGCAAGCATTGCGGCGTTCTCCATGAGAGCTGCCATCTGTGGCGTTGCCAAAACCTCAAGGTCGCCGCTGCCAAGAACAACGGCTGTGTGCTGATGCTCCACGATGAGCTCTGCTGTATACGATAGTCCTGTTTCCATAAGTAACTAGTTGTAGTGAAAGTTGTAGTGAAAATATGTTGAGAGTCGGCATCATGCACCGACTATGGCAAAATTAGTCTTTTCCTTTCACAGGTGACCAATATTTGTAAGTAAAATTTTGGAGATTAAGGGCTTTTGAACTATATTTGCAATTCAATTATAAACCTGCTAAATATAGAATAATTCAGATTATGAAGAACAAGATTCTGGGCGCTGTGGCCCTCCTTGCATTGGCACTGGCTGTGAAGCCCATGGGCGCAGTTGCTCAAAATGCCAAGCCTTTTGTGATTCCTGAAGTCCGCGAATGGAAAGGGGCTGAGGGCATGATGACATTGGGAACTACTGTCTCAGTTGTGACGACTGATGGAACCGAGAGCGTGGCCCAGGCCTTTGCTGGTGACCTCGACGTGCTGTGTGGCATCAAAGCCAATGTGGTGACAAAAGCCAAGCCTCAGGCCGGCGACATCGTTTTCAAGGTCGTGGCCGACAAGAAGAAAAAACAAAACACCGAAGCCTACACTATCTCCATAACTGACAAGGTTGAAGTCTCATCTACTTCTGCCACAGGTCTCTATTGGGCTACACGCACCCTGCTGCAGATGCTCGACGGCAAGGACAAAACCGAGCTGCCCAAGGGTACAATCAAGGATTGTCCTGACTTCGGAGTGCGCGGCTTCATGATTGACTGCGGCCGCAAGTATATCCCCATGTCTTATCTGCACCAGCTCGTCAAGATAATGAGCTACTACAAGATGAACTTCCTGCAGGTGCACCTCAACGACAACGGTTTCCCTCAATTCTTTGAGCACGATTGGAACAAGACCTACGCAGCGTTCCGCCTTGAGTGCGACACCTATCCCGGACTTACCGCACGTGATGGTTTCTACACCAAGGCCGAGTTCCGCGATTTCCAGAAGAAGGCAATGGCCCTGGGCGTTGAGATAGTTCCCGAAATTGACGCACCGGCCCACAGCCTCGCCTTCACCCACTATGATCCCGAACTGGGCAGCCATAAGTACGGCACCGACCACCTCGATATCACCAACCCCAAGAGCCAGAAGTTCATCGACGCTCTGTGGAAGGAGTATCTTGAGGGCGACGACCCCGTCTTCGTAGGTCCGCGCGTCGACATAGGCACCGACGAATACTCCAACAGGGATAAAGAGGTTGTGGAACTCTTCCGCGCCTTCACCGACCACCTTATTAAGCATGTAGAGTCCTACGGCAAGCAGGCTTGCCTCTGGGGCTCGCTGACCCACGCCAAGGGCGACACTCCCGTCCAGGTCGACAACGTGATTATGTCGCTGTGGTCAAACGACTACGCCGTCCCCGACTCAATGCTCAAGCTGGGCTACAAGTGCATCAGCATTCCTGACGGACTCACCTACATCGTGCCCCACGCTGGCTACTACTATGACTACCTCAACCACCAGTACCTCTACGAGCACTGGACTCCCAACATCGTGGGCAACGGTAAGTACACCTTCCCCTACGACAGCAAGCAGATTCTGGGTGGCATGTTTGCCGTGTGGAACGACCACTGTGGCAACGGTGTCTCAGTCAAGGATATCCACCACCGTACCTATCCCGCCATCCAGACCCTCAGCGCCAAGTTCTGGACCGGCAAAAACGTCACGCTGCCATGGGCTGAGTTCGACGAGAAGCGCATGACCCTCAGCGAGGCTCCCGGCGTCAATGAACTCGGACAGCTCAGTAAGTCGGCTTATGACAAGACCTTCGCAGCCCTCAACCCCAACCAGACCTTCTCGCCCGACGGCAAGATTGAGGCTGGCTACGATTACTCCGTTGAGTTCGACCTCGAGGCCGTCGAGGAGGCTAAGGGTACCGTACTCCTCCAGTCGCCCAACGCCAAGCTCTATATCGCCGACCCCGTCAACGGACGCATGGCCTATGAGCGCGACGGCTACCTCTTTACCTTCAACTTCGCTCCCTACAACGGAGAGAAGGCCAAGGTCTGCATAGAAGGCAACAACAAGGCCACCTACCTCTATATCAACGGCAAGCTGGCTGAGGCCAGAGACGGCCGCACCTTCTTCAACGAGGGCAAGACCCGCATCAAGACTCTCGAGACCCTCGTGTTGCCGTTGCAGGCTACTGGCGACTTTAAGTCTAAAGTAACCAACTTCAACTTGCGCAATTCACTTAGGTATACAAAATAATAGAACTATATGACAGGCCGGTCATCTTTCGTAAACTACGTGTGTAGCTACACATGTTCGGAAGATGCCCGGCCTTTTTTTAGACCTACCCAATATATTGGCTGATACCAACAACTATTAATAATATCTCTCAATGTGGAAAGCCTACAATAACTCTCAACGTGGAAAGTCTAGCGGGCAGCTTCACTGCTGCCCCGAGTGCGCATGTCCGCTTAGTGGCAACGAAACGCAATGCCCCGAATGCAGCTGTCCCGTAAGTAGCGAGATGGTGGCATGTCCCGAATGTGGAACCAGCTATGATGCCTTGGCGCCCCAGTGCCCCATGTGCGCCTGCCCCAACGATGAGTTGCGTGAGTCCACCACTAAGTTGCCTCAACCTGACTATACGCTCAGCGTGTTGCGCACCATGTGGCGCGTAATCACCTCCTATCGTGATTTCTCGGGCAGAGCACGACGGTCGGAGTTCTGGATTTTCATATTGTTCAACTGTGTGGTTGGCTTTTTGCTCTATCTCACCATGTTTGGCTGCATAGGTCGCGACTACGTGACTGTCACCGAGGCAACCACCACCGCTGACTATTGGTATCGTCTGCTCTATACCTGCGTGGTGTCCCATTTGCCCATGACCACTGTCGTAGTGGTCTATGCATTACTGGCACTACTGCCCCTATTGTCGGTCACGGTGCGCCGTCTTCACGACACCGGTCGCTCTGGTTGGTGGGTGCTCTTGGCGGTGTTGCCTTACCTATTTGGTTCATTTGTTGGTATCAATCACTACACAGGTTTCATACTCTTGGGTGTCATGCTGTTGCTCGACAGCGTGTCGTCCAATCGCTGGGGGCTGAATCCTGTCGCTGCTTCCTAAGAGGTTTTTGAATTAGAGACAATAGTCAATTTGCGGAGAACAGACCAACGCTTGTGTAGCGAGCCTGTCCTCCGCTTGCTTTTACTCGTAAATGAGGTGACATTGTTTCTGGCTTGATATGTTTTGGTAAATTGTTTTTACCTTAGCAATGCGATGGATGGGGTAAACTTTAGAGACCCGCTCTCGTTCCAGTCAAGTTTCTAACTTGGCTTTTTTGTGTGTATGATTTCATCGACTTGTATGCGTAAATAAAAGCCCAAAACACTTGTGGGGGAGAAGTGTTTTGGGCTTTGTGGTTGTTGCCTGGCTTGAGCCTCTGTTTTGCCTGGCAACTATTGGTGCTTTTTGAATATCGAGAAATTCACGCTTCCGTAGGTGCGGTGCTCTACGAAGAGCGGGTGATTGGTGAAATCGTAGTCCTTGCCGTGCTCCAACACGAAAATAGTGTCTTCGTGCATCAGGGCAGAGGTAGTAATCATGTCGGGCAGTTCCGCCAGTCGTGGCAGGGCATAGGGTGGGTCAGCGAAGATGAAGTCAAACGGTTCGCTGGCCTTGCCGACAAACTTGAGCACGTCGCCTTTCAGAACTATGGCGTTAGGGTCATTGAGCCCCTTGAAGAGTTGCTTGATAAAGGTATAATGCTGAATGTCTTTTTCCACACATACTACTTGGGCGGCTCCTCTCGACAAAAGTTCGAGTGTTATGCTGCCGGTGCCGCCGAAGAGATCGAGTGCCCTAAGCCCGTCGAAGTCGATGTAGGCCTTGAGCACGTTGAACAAGTTCTCCTTGGCGAAGTCAGTGGTGGGCCTTGCCTTGAACGTTGTGGGCACCTTGAAGTGCCTGCCTTTATATTTGCCTGTGATGGCTCGCATGGTGTGTGACGTGTTGATTGAGTTTGTGTGTGTGTGTGCTCTTGCTATGGTCAGAATGCTTTGAGCAGCATCACCTTGAAGTCGTAGGGAAATTGCTCTATCTCCGACAGGGGATGGTGGCTCAGTTCTTCTGCGTCTTTCATGAGAAATCCTTTTTGGCCAATCTTGCTGAGATTGCCTGCTATGTCGACAGCAAGGTCTTGGTCGCCACACACGAGCAAGTCTTCGCCGTTGGCAAGCACTCCCTTCAGCCGAACAACGCCAGCTATGTAGTAGAGGGCGTCGGCGGAGTGGTGGAGCGTATAGGTGTTCATGAATACGAGTTGGCTGTCCTTAATCACCGTGGTGGTAAGTTTGTCTTCGTTGACATAGCAGTAGAGCCGTGGTGTCGTGGATTGAAACGGATAGCGCGAGGCGTGTTGCAGCACGAGCGATGTCAGTGTGGAGTGGAATCGGGCTTGGGGGAAGGCTTCACGCAAGGAGTGGCACACGCCCTTGTCGACCGAAAATACCAATATGGCATTGAGGTAGGGCAGGGCATCGTAGAACACTTTGTTGTTCTGCTTGAGCGATGGGTAGTTGAAGAAGTAGATTTCGGCAGCATCTTCTTCCTCAAATTCGCGTAGCGGCACTAGTGTTGTGGGCTCGTCGCAGTAGACTTCAACAGCGTCATAGGACTCGCGTGACAAGTCTGAACTCTTGATGGCCTTGTGGATGTTGGCATTGAGCGATATGCCAGGGTCGTTGCCGTATACCTCGTATTTGGGCATGCGGTTGACCAGTCTATTGTAGGTGCAGAAGATGATGCGCTGTCGGCTTAGTCTTATGGTGAGAGTGTTCATTGGCTTACTTGGCTAAAGGGGCGCTACGCCATGTCGTCTTGATGGCGGAGCGCCCTGTTAGGGTCTGCAAATATACGCATATCGCTTGAATTTGCGGCAGCCGAGTGCCCTAAACTTTGCAGAGCACTGCCAAAGAAATTGTTATAGTAGTTGTTTTCTGGCTGGATTGGCTGTGTGAAACATGCCACTGCTTGAGTTTGTATAGTCTCAGTGCCTATAGCTGTCCATAGGGCTCTTTACATCGGACCACCGCCAGGTCCACCGTGTCCGCCGCCGAATCCACCCATTCGCATAGGTGGTTCACCACCCGGGTGTCTGTCGCCATCAGGTCGCCTGTCGTCGCGTGGACCGTCTTCATCGCGCTTGCCCGACTTGATGCGTCCTTTCTCGCCGTCAAACATTCTTAACTTGTAGATGAAGTGGAGCATGAAGTAGCTGTTGATGGAGTTGGAGCGGCTGTCGGTGCGGCTGTAGGCCGTGATTGATCGGCTCACGTTGCTGCGGCGGTGGAGAATGTCGTAGATCTGAAGGGTCACCACGGCGCTCTTGCCCTTGAGGAACGACTGCGAGAGTTGGGCGTTCCATATCAGTTCGTTGGTGTTCATTGACTTGTCGGTATAGCCGCGGCGTGACTCCATGCCGATGTTGGTGGATATGCCCAGCCCGAAGTCGGAGGTGTATTGTATGTTGCCGCCATAGGAGAAGCTGCAAGTGTTGAGGTTGGCCTGCTGCTGCAGTCTGTTGGAAGAGTGCTGGTAGTTGATGTTGCCGTTGAGGCTAAGCTCAAACAAACCGGTGCGGAAGGAAGCCTTGAGCCTCTCCGAGATATTGCTGCTGCGCGTGGTGCTCTTCTGGCTGCCTGCATTGCTGAGTCTCACGAAACCCACGCTATTGGTGTAGTTATAGTTGGTGCGGCTCGATACGCTGAAGGGGCTGTCCTGACTGAATGAAGTGCTGAAGCCACCACCCAGGCGCATGTTCCAGTTGCCGTTGATGTTTTCGGGTCGCGTGGTGCTCACACCGGTCACTTCGTCGTAGGTCACGGCGTTTGATATGCTGTTGAGCGTGTTGCTGTAGTCCACGTCGAAGTTCATGGATGTCAGCGATTTTATGAAGTAGTCGCTATATTCGACCTTGAGGCTGTTGGTCCACGAAGGCTTCAGTCCGGGGTTACCCTTGGTGATGTTCAGAGGGTCTGAGGTGTCGGTTATGTCTAGCAAGTTGGTCATGCTTGGTTCCGACGACGAACCGTTGTAGCGCAAGTTGATGGAGCGTCGCTTGGTGACGTTAAACCTCATGAATACGTATGGCGACACGTGGAACACGTTGCGTACCACCACGGTGTCCAGTTCGCCCTTCTGGTAGTTGAGCTTGGTGCGCTGTGGCTGCATGTTGACTCCGGCACTGAGATTGAGCGCAGTGTTGTTGAAGCGGAATCCCAAGTTGACGGTGTGAATGTCGTCGTGGTAGGTAGCATAGCGGCTGTTGTAGAGGTTCTTGGCTATCTCGAGTGAGTCGGCAGAGGGCAAATAGCCGAAGGGCAAAGTAGGACTGATGCCGTTGTGGCCAAACCCGTCGAGCGAGTCGAGTTGATAGAGGTTGCGGTTTTGGTCTTGGAAGCGATGCTCGTAGCCATAGGTTGCCTGGAAGAACAAGTTCTTGACAATAGGCTCCGAGTAGCTCAGTCGAGCCGAGTAGTTCCAGTTCTTCGAGGGCGATGAGGTATACTGGTTATTGATGGTGCGCTTGCTGGTCTGATAGTAGTAGATGTCGGCGAGGCTAAACGAGCGGCTCGTGCTCTTGGAGTAGTTGCCGTTGAGGCTCAGCGAGAGGCTGCGACCCTTCTTGTTGAGTCTGCGCGTGATGTTCATCTCACCGCCGAAGTTGTGGCTCGACGACTCTGATGTCGACCTGCGGTTGGTGCGGTTGACGGCAATCTCTTTCAGACGTCCGTCGGTGTCAAGGGGATCCTGCGTGTTGCGAAACAAGGAGTCAAGTGGGTCTGAGGTCAGCGCATAGGGGTCATCGTTGAATGTGGCTGACAAGCTGTTTGAGCGGCTGTCGCTTTCGCTGTAGCCAAACGAGGGCCTAAACTGCATGGTGGTCAGCGAGTCGGGGTTCCATCTCATGTTGAGGTTGGTGCCGAAACTGCGGCTGCTTCCGAGCGATTTGCTGCGGCTGTTGGAGAAACTGCTCTTGCTGTCGCCATAGAATGACTCGGAGTTTTGCGAACTATTGCGGTCGGTGCCTGAGTAGTTGAACTTTATGTCGCCGCCAATCTCGAAGTAACCCTTTTGCAGGTTCTTCTTGCCGTTGTCCCAGTAGAGGTTGGTGCCGAGCCCCTTGTTGGCGGTCAAGCCGTTGCTGGTTCCGATTCTGCGCCCGAATCCTCGGCTGTTGACATTGTTGGCTGTGCCGAAGAGAGCTATGCGGCTTTGGTCGGTGAAGCCCATGCCGAAGCCCTGTGCCGAATAGCGGTCTTTGTTGCCGAGCGCAAGGTCAATGTTGCCGTTCCACGCTCGCTTGAGCTTCTGTTTGAGTTCCAAGTCGAGCACGGTTTGCTCGTTGCCATCGTCGATGCCAGTCTGCTCGGTGTAGTCGCTCTTTTTCTGGTATGCCTTTATCTTCTTTACATAGTCAGCGGGCAGATTCTTCATGGCCACACTGTTGTCGCCCTTGAAGAAGTCCTTGCCGTCCACCCTGATTTGACTCACTGTCTTGCCGTTGATAGTAATGCCGCCATTGTCGTCAATCTCCACTCCTGGCAACTGGTCCACCAAACTCTCCAGATAAGCCCCCTCGGGCACTCGGTAGGCCGAAGCATTATACATAAAAGTGTCGCCCTTAACCTCCATCTTGGCCGCCTTGGCGGTCACGGTGGCACCTTTCAGCGTGATGTCGCTCGATTCAAGCGTCATGGTGCCCAGGGCAGCACTCGTCTTCTCGGCGGTCAGCGTGATGTTGCGGTAAAGGGGCTTATAGCCTACCGACGAAATCTTCACTATATATTTGCCACCCTTCTGAGGCTTGATGATGAAAATTCCCAAGTCGCTCGTGGCCATTCCCGTCACGTGAGAGCTGTCGGCATTAAGCAGGCTGATGCCCACACCAGGCAGCGGCTGATTAGTCTGTTTGTCAATAATCTTGCCCGAGACGGAAAAATTGTCTGCCATTGCAGCGGCAACGATGCATACTGCGGCAATCAGGGTGTAGAGTCTTTTCATTTTGTGTCTGACTATAGTGTTGTTGTTTCTGTTTTCTTAGATACCCCTCAAGTCGTGAGGGTTTAACCCTTAACTTTTTTTAACCAGTCGCACTGAAGTGGCAGTCGGTTTGACCTCCTCTGCCATAAGCCGTGGCAGCAAGCTTGTTTGGTAATCCCAAAGCCCAGGCTTGATTGAGCCGTCTGCCATATTTTATAGTGAGTTTTTGGCCTTTTTTGTTGTGCAATCATTCGCATTTCGGCGGAAGTTGATAAGCGTTTCGGGCGAAATTGCCGACCGTTTCCCCCGAAATTCAATTCAATTTCCGCCGAAACGCCCCAGTTTGCTCAACCCTTTTGCAACAAAAAAGGAGAGCCTGAAGAGACTCTCCTTTTTTTTTCGTTCTTGGACGGATTATTCGCCCGGAGCGATAGCACCTGAAGGACAAACGTCTGCGCAAGAACCGCAGTCAACACAAACGTCTGGGTCGATAGAGTATTTATCGCCCTCTGAAATTGCGCCTGATGGGCATTCGTCGATACATGTGCCGCATGCTACGCAATCGTCGCTAATTACATAAGCCATTTTTGTTGAGTTTTAAGTGTTAGTAAACATCTGCAAAGGTAGTGTTTTTTAACAACACGTGAATATACTGAGCGGTTTTTTTTGTCGCTGAATAATAAAACGCAGCGGCTAGCGTTATAAATAATGGGACTGTTGCCTGAAAGCGACTTTGGGGCTCGAGGGGTAGGTTTCCCTACATTATTTACTCAACGATAGAACTACAGATGACTAAATATAAAAGGACCTTGCGGCGATTGGTTGCATTCGTCAGATGTTTGCCCTGCGTGTTGGCGCTGGCGGGCTGCATGATTGCTACTACCGCCGAGGCGCAGCAGAATAACAAGGTGCAAAACAAACCCTATATTGATTTGCGCCGGTTTCATTACGGCTTCTCCGTTGGTCTTCACCAGCAGAGTCTCATCATGCCCAACTCTGGCTACATAGACCCCGAGACGGGGCAGCAGTGGATGGTGTCCAACAATAAGTTTTCGCCAGGCTTCACCGTAGGTTTGATTGGCGACTGGCGCATTTGCAACTACTTGTCGTTCAGAGTGCTGCCAACGATGCACTTTCAGACCAATACCATCAGCTTCAAGGAGAAGACCACAGGGCAGACCGACTATCAGGAGATGAAGTCTACTTACATATCGTTGCCACTGGACCTGAAGATTTGTGCGCCACGCCACAACAACTATCGCCCCTATGTCATTACGGGCGTGAGTGCCTCCTATGACCTCACCGCTAAGGACCAGGACAACATAGCAGTCAAGCCACTGTCGTTTGCTTTCGAGGTGGGCTTCGGCTGCGACTACTACTTGCCTTTCTTCAAGTGTTGTCCGGAACTCAAATTTTGCTTCGGCCTCAACGATATTCTAAAGACCGACCGCTCCAAGTTGACCGACAAGTCGAAAGAGGTGTTCACCAAGTCAGTTAAAGATGCCCACACCACTATGGTAGTGCTTACCCTCCACTTCGAATGAAAACGACACTAATACTGGTGGGCAAGACCACCTCAAGACCCTTGGCATCGCTCATTGACGACTACCTTGAGCGGCTGGAGCATTTCTCGCCCTTGAGTGTGGAAGTGATACCAGAACTGCGCAATGCCAAATCACTCGACACGGGGCAGCAGAAGGAACTTGAGGCCCGTACGATATTGGGCAAGCTGAAGCCGTCGGACTATGTGGTATTACTTGACGAGCGGGGCAAGCAGTTCCGCTCCGTGGAGTTTGCTGATTTCGTGCGCAAACTGCAACTGCGCGGTGTGCAGCGAGTGGTGTTTGTCATAGGTGGCCCTTATGGCTTTGCCCCCTCGGTCTACGAAAGGGCAGACGAAAAGGTCTCGCTCTCGATGATGACTTTTTCACACCAAATGATACGCCTACTCTTTGTGGAACAGCTGTATAGGGCTCACGCCATATTGAATAATCTGCCTTACCACCACGAGTAGCCCCCATATTTTTGCATAGGGGTAGGGTGAAAAAAATCGCAATTTCTTTGGCTGTAACGAAAAAAGGCACTACCTTTGCACTCGCAAATGACGGAGGTCTATAGATGGGGGTTTATGGGTTAAACCTCTGACATTTGCACTTTGGCGAGATAGCTCAGCTGGTTAGAGCGTCGGATTCATAATCCGGAGGTCGTGGGATCGTGACCCACTCTCGCTACAAAAAAGGAGTTTCTGCTAAGCAGCAACTCCTTTTTTGTATATATGCCTGGCATGAGCATTATCTTTGACTCACCTGGCAAACTCTCATCTCTGTAGACGCTATTTTCTGAATTTCTTTCCGTTAATAATGTAGATGCCACCCTTGACAGGCGAAGCCACGACTTTGCCCGACAGATCGTAGGCGGTGACATCGGTGGTAGGTGTGGTTAAGTCGTGTATACCTTCGGCTTCGTCGCCCTCCTTGATGATGGCGAATCCCTTGATGTCACCCTTTGATGGACTGGCACTGCTGGCACTGAAGTAGGCCTTGAAGCCGTTGAGGTCGGTGCCGGTGTAGCGATAGAAGCCAAGGCGTCCGTCTACGGATTGCAGGGTGTAGGAGCCGACAGTGTTGGCGATAGCTGGCACTGAACCGCTAAGGCAGCTCGTTGTAGTATCGCTCGCCTCGGTGGCAGCGGAAAGTGAGCACACTGTGTTGGGCTCGCCCTCAATCACTACGCCTGTATTGGCAGGTATCACGTCGTGAAGGGCTGTAAGCCAGATGCAGTTGTCCTCACTGTTGTATGTTCCAGCATAGGCTTTGATGCCAGTAGGAATTTCTAGGGCGATGGGCGAGTAGAGAGTGGACATTCCCTCGCTACTGATAGTCATGGTGACAGCATCTGCCTCCTCGAGAGTGAAGCTGTAGTCTGCAGAAGTGATGTCTGACGGGGCGGTGAATGAGGCAGCATTGCCACCTGCCGACATGTAGTGGGTACCGTCACCAAAGACCACGAGATATTTGCCGATGCTTGCGGACGACTGCATGAAACCATAGTAAAGCGAAGCATCGTCAGTGGTGGCTGCGGTGGTGTTAATTGGGCATGTGTCGGTGTCGCTGCTATGACTGACGTAATACCCCGTCTGGTAAGCTACAAGGCGGTCGCCGCCATAGTAGCAGAAGATGGTAGCGTCGTCCTTGGTGGAGCTGAACTCAATGCGGTTGTCGTTGGTGTTGCGGCAAGTCATGTAGTTGCCGTTGGTGTCCTTAATGCGCAGCAACATGCCCTCTTCAGGAGTGTTGATTACCATGTTGTCGCTGGTGATGGTGGCGATAGCCTCTTTCACGTCCAATATGTTGGCTTTGCTGTTTGCTGCCAGAGTTCGGGCTTCTTGCAGAGTCTCGTCAAACGCTGCACTGGTGTGGTATTGTCCGAGTTTGTCGCCACGCGGATATGAGTCGATGACGGCTATGGCACCTGCCAGACTCGGCATGCTTTCTTCTACATCGACGGTAGCATCGCTGGCATAGACGGCTTCGCAATTGTTGACGTCTGACATCACGATGTTGCGTAGCGTAATCGTGGCATTTGTAATTGTCTTGCTCGTGAACTTGAGTGGAATATAGGCTATGGCTCCTTCGGTTCCTGCGATGCCAGTGTTGGGGGTACCTAACATTATCACTCTGCCATTGCTGATGGAGCCAGTATAGCCGGTTGTGCGTGAGGAGAAGGTAATCTCTGCATCGTCGTCTGCGGCTAGATAGTCGGGCAGGTCCAGGTCAAACTGCAGTGCGTTGAACTGACTTGCAGTGTTGTCCATATTCAAAATAAGGTAGGCCGTGCCACAGTGCTCAATAATCTCGGCACTGAGTGGCTTGCTGGCTTCGGTATTGTCCTTGAAGTCCGTGGCGCTCATAACATAGGTCGTCAGTTCCTTCCCGTCGTTTTCGTCAAGTGAACCGTCGACATTGAGGTCGGCAGACCAGAAGATGAGGTCCTTGGTCGAGTAGCTGTCGCTGCAAAGCTTGTGCAGCTTGCAGAGGTCAGCGATGTTGATATAGCCATCGTGGTTCACATCGCCAGTAAGGTAGGGTGCATCCAAAGTTACCTTGCCGTCTTTCACCCAGAAGTTGGTGGATGCGTCAAGACCAATCGCTGTAATTGAATTGCCGCTTGCTGTATATTTCTCTACAAAGCCCCAGCTCGAGTAGCCCGACTGCTGCGCACCCAGATAGAGCTTGTAGGCTCCTTCTTGAATGGTGGAGGGCAGTGTGCCCTTGAATGTGTAGTCCTTATTGTAGTAAGCCAGGTAAGACAAAGCGTTAGAAATGTCTTGGGTGTTGCCGAAGGTGGTGATGAAATCGCCCATATAGTCAGCTACTGCCATCTGCAGCGTGCCCTTGAAATTTCTTTGTTCATCCATATTCATTATAGTGGCAGCTGTGAGGGTCATATTGTTGGAAGCATTGGCAGTGACGTCTATGTTTTGCGTCATCACTGTGGGGAAGTAGACGTTTTTATCATAGATGATGCTAATTGTATCAGTTATATTGCCCGTGTTGACGGGATAGCGCTTAGAACTTCCTTCAGGGCTTGCATAAACTGCAAGAGTGTAGTCGCCCGACTTGAAAGAAGTGGGGAAGGTACTCGTTAATTCGATGACCTTGAAAAAATAAGACGTTTCCAAATCGCTGACAGTCGTGCTGTAGACATCTGTGGCATTGCCCTCACCATCTTTCAGACAGACATAAATGGTTCCCGTGAATGCCTGGCAACTTTGGTTTATCAGAGTGTCAATCCGTATGTTCAACTTCTGGTTTTTGGTGACGTCTACCAAGTTGGTGGACGGTGTGAGCGAACTCGCCTGCAGGTAGCACGGCATTTCGTCGTTGCCGTCATCGGGCTTGGCGTTGATAATCACTTGCAGGTTTTGGGAGAAAGTGTGGTTGCCATAGGTCATATTTGTCATGAGGAAGTCGCCATTGGCTATTCCGTCCCAACCCCAGTTGATGTGGTAGTAGGGATATTCGCTGTCTTCCTTGAATTTGTAGCCGTCGATGACAAAGGCATGTCCATAGCCGGTTGTAGACGTCGCTCTGATGGGCATAGGGCAGCCGTTGTCCAGCTGTTCGAGCAGTGCATTGTGCCAGTCATCGTTCGACATGTAGTTTCTGGTCATCAGTGCCATGTCGTGGTCATAGCCGAAGTACTTGAGCAGTGCTCTCATCATTTCATCAGTTGATGTGCCGCTCTCTCCATCATAATCCATGTTGGTAGACACGCCACACGACAACATCAAGTTGGCTATGGCCTCTACAGTCTCGTCACTCTCGCTGTTGGAGTAAGTGTCCTTCATGAGACTCCAATTGAATGGGTTGGCTGAGAAGTCGCGTGTCATCTCAAACTTGTTGGTCTTGGTGGTGTAGGAGTTGCTGCCAGTGCCCACGGTAGGCTGCTTGTAATAGTACATTATCTGTGCCATGGCAGTTGCCACGCAGCCCGTCACGCTCTTCTTGCCAGTGGTGAGGGTGGGGCACAACTCGTTGTAGGGATATTCCTGTCCCCACTCTGAGGTGATGAGCGGCTCAACCATGGTATTTTTTGCTGTGAAACTTTTCGTGCGGGAGTAGCTTGCCGATGCGGTGTGCGTACTTTCAATGGGGCTGTTAGCTTCGGCTACATATCCCTCCATCCATGCCTTGACATTGGCTGGCAGACTGTCGGCGCTAAGCGATCCACAGTTGGAGTATCCAAGTATGGGCTGCATTCGTTCGTCTGCCGATATTATCATGAAGCCTCCGCCTTGTGCGTTGTAGACATAGAAAGCCTCTTGCTGCCCATTGGCATAGAGCGACTTGAGACTTTCCATTTTGCTCGAAGCCACAACCATCTCCTTCTTTTGGCTAAACGACTTGCTCTTGAAGGCCTTCTGACTGTTGTCAAGCAACTGCGGAGCGGAGTTTTCGATGATGCTTATCACGTCCTTGATGCTGCGTTGTTGTGCCTCCGAAGTGAGAGTGATACACATCAAGAATGCGCAGAGTGATAGCATTTTTCTTGTGATGTTCATGACAATAGATATTATAAAGTTATCGGCAAAGATAATGTAATGATACAAAAAAATAAAAAAAAGCGCCGGAAAAAGATGACAAAAAGAGCGTATCTTTTTCCGGCACTTGATGAATTTCCCCAGTGAAGGGAAATTTTGTTTCAACCGAAAGGAAAAACTATTTCAAAAGAGCGAGTGCTTCGTTGATGCGGCGCATAGCCTCTACGATATTGTCGTCGGAGGTAGCGTAGCTCATGCGGAGGCATTCTGGGTCGCCAAAGGCTCCGCCGCCCACTGTGGCAACGTGGCCCACGTTGAGCAGAAACATGGCGAGATCCATGTTGTCGTTGATGACCTTGCCGTCATAGCTTTTGCCGAAGTAGCTGCTGACCTTGGGGAATACGTAGAAGGCTCCTTCGGGCTCGCTGATTTCAAAACCGGGAGTCTCCTGACAGAGCTTCACGATGAGTTTCTTGCGGCGCTCAAATGCCTTACGCATATCTTCCACACACTGCTGGTCACCGCTGAAGGCATTGGCGGCTGCAATCTGGCTCACGGAGCAAGGCCCCGAAGTGTATTGACCCTGGAGCTTGTTGCATCCCTTGACGATCCACTCGGGACCGGCGATGAAACCGATGCGCCAACCCGTCATGGCATAGGCTTTGCTGACACCGTTGATGATGACGGTGCGCTCCTTCATGCCAGGCACCTGGGCTATCGAAGCGTGGGCACCTACGTAGTTGATATGCTCGTAGATTTCGTCGGAGATGACGATGATGTCATCGTGGCGGAGTATCACCTCGGCCAGGGCAGCGAGTTCCTCCTTGCTATACACGGCACCAGTCGGGTTGCTGGGTGAGCAGAGTATGAGTGCGCGTGTTTTGGGGGTGATAGCTGCTTCGAGCTGCTCTGGGGTAATTTTGAATTTCTGGTCAATGCCGGCATAGACGATTACTGGTGTGCCGTCTGCCAACTTGACCATCTGGGTGTAGCTTACCCAGTAGGGGGCGGGCACGATGACTTCGTCGCCTTTGTCTACGAGCGCCATAATGGTGTTGCACACGCTCTGCTTGGCGCCGTTGCTGCACAATATCTGCGAGGTGGAGTATTCAAGGCCGTTCTCGTTCTTGAGTTTGTCGGCTATGGCCTGGCGCAGTACTGGGTAGCCTGGCACGGGAGAGTATCTTGAGTAGTTGTCGTCAACGGCTTGCTTGGCGGCGTTTTTGATGCTGTCTGGGGTGTTGAAGTCGGGTTCTCCCACAGAGAGGTTGATTACGTCAATTCCCTGTGCTTTGAGTTCTGAGCTCTTTTGCGACATGGCCAGTGTGGCTGAAGGCTCAAGTCTGTTTAGTCTTTCTGAGAGTTTCATGTTTATGGTTGTTTGTTGTGTATGTGTAAGTTCGTGACCAGTTTGTCTGTGCGGCAATTCACGGTGCGGCATCATCATCTTCTGTCACCCAGCAGGCGGAGCAGATAGAGGAAGAGGTTGATGAAGTCAAGGTAGAGCGTCAGGCTGCCCAGCAAGGCAAGTTTCTGTGTACCCTCATTGATTTCGCTGCCAGTCTCTTGAAACATGCGTTTGATCTTTTGAGTGTCGTAGGCGGTCAGTCCCACAAAGACGAGCACGCCCACATAGTTGAGAATCATTTGCAGCCCTGTGCTCTTGACGAAGATGTTGACCAGAGTGGCTATAATGAGACCTATGAGTGCCATGACGAGTATTTTGCCCATGCCCGAGAGGTTGCGGCGGGTGACATATCCAAACAAGCTCATTGCGCCGAAGGTGCCTGCCGTCACGAAGAATGTGGTGGCGATGCTACTGAGCGTGTAGGCGAGGAATATGATTGACAGCGTCACTCCGTTGAGCACGGAATAGATGATAAAGAGCAGCCCAGCTACGGCAAACGACAGACGGTTGATGGCTGCCGTTATTACCATGACGAGACCAAACTCTGCGATGATGAGTATCCACATCGGAGTGGAGCTCTGGGCAAAAATCTTGTAGATAAGTTCGGGACTGGATGCCACATAGTAGGCGGTGAGACCGGTAACTATCATGGCCAGCGTCATCCATGCATATACCTTGCGCATGAGTGCGCCAAAGGCACTCTGCGAACGGACATCATTAATTGTGATGTCGTCGGGGCTGTTAAAATAGTTATTGTACATTGGTTTATGGTCGTTTGGGTTAATTCTTGATGTCTCTGGTGGCAGCTTTTCCGTAGTGGGGCTGCTACTTGTTGAAATGCAGCTTGTGGCCCATGCGCTTTTCCTTTGTGCGCAGATAAGCCTCGTTGTACTTGTTAGGCTTAATCTCAATAGGCACGTTCTCCACTACCTGAAGTCCGAAACCGTCGAGACCCGCTCTCTTGGTGGGGTTGTTGGTTATCAGCCTCATTTTGCCCACACCTATTTCGCGCAATATCTGTGCGCCCACACCATAGTCGCGCTCATCGGGGTTGTAGCCCAGGTGAGTGTTGGCATCGACGGTGTCGAGTCCTTCTTCCTGCAGCTTGTAAGCGGCTATCTTGGCCATCAGACCAATGCCGCGTCCCTCTTGGTTGAGGTAGAGCACTACGCCCTTGCCCTCCTTCTCAATCATCTGCATGGCACGGTGGAGCTGTTCGCCGCAGTCGCACCTCATGCTGCCGAATATGTCGCCCGTCATGCACGACGAGTGCACTCTCACGAGCACAGCCTCGTCGGGAGTCCACTCTCCCTTGGTGAGTGCTATGTGTTCGTAGCCATTGCTCTTCTGGCGGAATGGCGTAAGTTTGAAGTGCCCATATTCAGTGGGAAGGTCCACCGTCTCGCCCTTTTCTATTATCGTCTCTTCCTTGAGGCGATAGGCGATGAGGTCTCTGATAGATATAATCTTGAGTCCAAACTCTTCAGCCACCTTGAGCAGTTGTGGCAAGCGCGCCATGGTGCCATCGGGGTTCATTATCTCGATGAGGGCGGCAGCTGGCTGCAAGCCGGCCAGTCGAGCCAAGTCAACGGCAGCTTCGGTGTGTCCGGCACGTCGCAACACGCCCTTGTTTTGAGCATAGAGCGGATTGATGTGTCCTGGTCGTCCGAAGGTCTCAGGCACCGAAGCAGGGTCAGCCAAGGCTCTTATGGTGGCAGCGCGGTCAGCGGTGCTCACGCCCGTGGTGCATCCTTCGAGCTTGTCTACGGTGATGGTGAACGGTGTGCCCAGCATCGAGGTGTTGTCTTCCACCTGGTGGGGCAGCTGCAGCTCGCGGCAACGATCGATGGTGATAGGTGCGCATAGCACGCCACGCCCATTCTTGAGCATAAAGTTAATCTTCTCGGGAGTTATCAGTTCGGCGGCAGTGATGAAGTCACCTTCGTTCTCGCGGTCTTCGTCGTCCACCACTATGAGGAATTTGCCTTGTTTGAAGTCTTCGATAGCCTCTTCAATGCTGCTGAATTTTGTATTGTCCATATTCTTAATGCGTTTCGTTGTTTCTGTAGTAGTTGTTTTGTTCTATCAAGGTCGCCACACGTGTGCTCACGGCGTCGATTAGTGCGATGTCCTTGCGCAGCCTGCGTCTGAACATGAATGCCCTATACCACAGTGCCAGTCCTATCGGCAGCACTATGCCCAGCAAGGCATTGAGATGCTTGTTGTCCACGGGCGAGAGGTGCGCTCTGGTGTAGATGGTGGGATAAGCGTTGAGTTGGTATATGAGTCTGCGGTCGGTGCTGTTGGAAAGGTCGTTTATAATCTTCTCAAGCCGTTGCGCTATGTCGGGCAGCGGATTTTCGGGTTGCTGACTAAAGAACATCTTGATGTAGCTGGGCAGTTTGCCGAGCTTCAGTTTGCCGGCGAAATCATTGAGCAGCGAGTTGATGTCGCATAGTCCGGCTGCATCGCCTTCATAGTCGGGAGAGTCGATGACTACCTCCTTCACGGCGATGTGGCGTTTCTCCTTTATGCCCAATGCGCTGAGTAGGTCGCCCAGCTTGTTGAGAGCACCCCACAGTGTAGCGTCTTTGTTTGATTTGTACGTCAAGAAAGCTCCCACCGGTGCCATGATGAACGTACTTATCCACATGCCGTAGGTAATGTTCCACGTTCCATCGCGTGCCATCTTCATGCCCGAGACACCGATGATATAGTAGATAATGAAAATCAATACCGACACAATGGTCGACACTCCCAGTCCACCCTTGCGAATAATAGCCCCCAGCGGCGCCCCGATGAAGAAGAAGAACAGACACGCCAGCGACGAGGCAAACTTGTCATGCCATTTAATCTCGTGTCGCCTCACCATGCCGTAGCCATCCTCGCTGACCGGCGAGCGCCATTCGAGCTCCGTGAGCATGCCCGTGACCGACGACGAAGCATTGCGCAGGGCATTGAGTCGCGCCGCCTGACTGAGTTTGCCAAACAGAGAGTCGATATTCACCGTGCGTGACAGCCTACCTGCCGCCATCGAGTCCTCTTTCGACCCATGCCCAGTTTGCAGGTAGCGTGCAGACAACTCATTGTAGTTGGCGCGCCCAAGGCTATCATAGAGCGTTGTCATAGAGTCAGCGTCGGCAGTCAACTGCTTGAGCGACTTGGCATCAGCGAGATTTTTGAGGTCCTCCGCATTCATCAGGTCAAAGTCAGTGTTGAAGTCTATGTAGAGCACCTTGTCCTGAAAAGTCTCGCGGTCGTAGGGCACGTGGCTCCCCTGCATCATTCCGCCAGGCGAAGATGACTGCAAGTTCTCAAACTGCTCTCCGCTGAAGATTGACAGCTTCAAGAAATGCTTGTCAGCAGTTGTTTCGAGCTTGGCAGAGTCAGCCACCACTATCTGCGCATTCTCTATGCCCTTGTCAATCTTGTAGATTATCACGTCGTAGAGCATGCCCGTCTCGGCATCCTTGTGCTCCACGTAGAGGTTCACGCTTGGAATGCTGTTGTGGAAGATACCCTCAGTTATTTCAAGAGCCGGCGAAGCACTCTTCATCGAAAAAAGCATGCGCGCCATCTCCATCTGCGCCTTGGGGCTCACATTGTTTTGGAAATAGAACGACACTCCCGTCAGAATCAGTGCCGTGATGAATATCGGGCGCATTATGCGTAGCAGCGGTATGCCAGCAGCCTTCATCGCCGTTAGCTCCAGCTGTTCGCCCATGTTGCCAAAAGTAAGCAGCGACGTGAGCAACACCGACATAGGCAACGCCATCGGCACCAGCGTCAGAGCCATGTAGAAGAAGAACTGCGCCAAGACATCCATTCCCAGACCCTTGCCCACCATCGTCTCAATATGCTTCCACACAAACTGCATCATAAAGACAAACAGACAAATCAAGAAGCATCCCAGGAATAGCTGGAAAAACTTGCGCAAGATGAATATGTCTATTTTCTTTATGCCAAGCATATAAAGAGTGGCGTGGAGTAGTTGTGAATGTGCGCCAGGCTGCCGTTAGTCCGTGACCAAGCCAGTCAAGTCGCCTTTTTATACATTAGAATGCAAAGTTAGTGCAAACCAAACGATAATCCAAACCTTGAGTTTGCTAATTACGCTTTTGGGCACCCTGCCGACGTCAAAGTTGCGTTTGCAGCAGCCCAAGCCCATGCCGATGACAACTGTGGATAGTAATTGGGCTTCAGTGCCTCAACAG